>JBBSWA010000065.1:0-26195 GCA_038046485.1 Nanobdellota archaeon | reverse complement strand
CTTAAAGTCTTAGAAATCAAAATCTTAAAAAGGAAGTAATTATGCAACACAGCATATACATTCATAGTTTCCAGAAGTCAACCTTCAAATTCCACGCAGCGCGTCACATCCTTATTCCCATTGTTGCATACAGGTTTGCTTCTACTTCATAAGTGACGGTTTCTTTGAGTATTATTTCGACATTTCCAGCCATTCCTGGCAGATGTTTTTCGTTTAGCGTTTGAAAGTGTTTGGCACTTATGTGGTATAGTTCGTGTCTGATGATCGCTAGTCCTGCAGTACATATGCCTGTATTTTTTCCCAACTATTCAACCAAGATGGGTTTGTGGGACTTTGTAAAGCTTTGACACGCACAGCTTCCAGGAGTTCATTGTAAGCTGCTTTTAAAACAGGAGAAATCCCTTCTAAAGGTGCCCAATGAATGTTTTCCAGGTCTTTGATTCTCCCGCTGACATAGACATTGTCGAAGACTGGGCTAATAGCTCCAAATTGAATCATCCTTCCTTGAGTACGGAGCTGTCGGTTGGCCTCAGCTAGAGCTATGACCACTGAAAAAAGGTTTTGGCTGAGGGATTCTCGTGAGCAGTATCGGTCAAGCTGTTCTTCCCAAGGTGCAGGATTTTCAGATCTCCACAACGCATCTTCTGGGAGAATATTAGTGTCAGTAAGTCGGATGCTTTGGGCGAGGCTTTCCGGAGTGCGGGGAGAAATATTTTTGAGAACAGCCTCGGGAATTACATTGGCAGATAGATAAGGCGTGACATGTGTCAGGTAGGGTCGCGTGTCTTTGGTCGCTTCTATAATAGCGCTGCGTTCTTTGCATGCTCCCCAGTATCGTCCGAGAGGATCAACAATGGAGCTATGCCATTTGGCGGAGTCAATTATCCATTGATCTGCTTGAGCATTGTCTCTGCCAGTGGGGAAGGCCCCGGAGCCTTTAAAGGTCAGGACACGGAATGTCTCTCCAGTTTCGCAGACCTCGATGGGTTCGTCCAGCATGATGTCAATGGTGCGTCCTTTTCGTCGGCCACGCACAGTTAAAATCTCTGTATCCATTCCTGGAGAGGCGTACTTGGGGTTGAGAACAACACAGTCTAGGAGGAAGTGTTCGGATTTAGTAGAGTAAGTGCCGGGGTGTTTACGTGCTGCGAGAACCGCAGCGATCTGGATAGGTTCTTCTTCCACAAGGTAGCCGTAAGGGCCTTCGGGTACAAATTCGAGTCTATTAGGCATGGTTCATTTCTCCGTTCTACTCATATAGCAGAGGCAACTTATTCGTACATTTTGTTGTTGCCTCTGCATATAGGTAAGGCTAACCAATTATGCGATTATTTAGTGCTTTACCTATACTTCAGTATGATATTGCTTCCAACAATTGTTAGGAGCGATTTGATGCCACTTACTTCACGAATAGGATCATATGTTGCCATTGCTCCTTCACGATCTTCAAAACAGTACTTCATGCCGTCAATAGTGAGAGCGTGAAGCCCTCTTTTAGCCACTTCGAGTCGTAGTGGTCCTTTTAGTGTCAAGTCTACAACTCCTTCTAATCCATCTATGCATCCTGTGCCTGACAGCACTCCGCTTAGCTTACGTCCTGTTCTTCCTTCGACTCTAATTCCTGGTGGCAGGCCTATGCCTCCGCTAAAATTGAGCACGCGTAATCGAGAAGCTCCTTTAGGATACTCTTGACTTATTATTCCTTTGCCATTAAGAAGCAGGGTTCCATTTTCAAAAAATTCTATATTAGGCCCTGCAAACTCTAATCCAATGACGCGTGGGAAAACAGCATAAATCTGTCCTCCTCCTGGCTGGACATCAGCCGGTGGCGTGCTTCTACTTCCATATCCTCTCTCTCCTCTCGGTGCACGTCTTTTTTTAAATAGCTCATCTAGTGCGCGCATACTTTCTTTTAACTCTGCCTCAATTTTAGCCTTTCTTATTTCATAGGTTCTATCTATCATTTCAGAGATAATGCTTGCCATATCAGCAGGATTGTAGCCTCTGTTTCTAAGCCAGTTCATGGCTCCTACATAATCATCTCCGAACGTCGCGAATTCAGGGCCTAAATCATCCAGGTTTATGTGGCCTCCACTGTCTCTTGGTGCAGAACGAGGTTGATGTGTTGTCCGTGGCGGCTCTTCTCTAGCACTGCTTCCTGGCGGCTCCCGCGCTCTTGGTCTGGACCCGTTTTTATATAAGTTTTCAAATGCTTCGTTCAGTCTTTGTGTTATTTTTTCAGCTGTTTGCACAGACTCTTTATGTCTATCAGGATGGTATTTTTTCATTTGTCCGTAATATGCTTTTTTTATTTCTTCCTTAGAAGCAGTTCTATCTACTCCAAGAACTTCGTAATAGTCTTTTCCAGCCAATCCTCTTAAAATTGCTTCTAGGTTTTCTGGTGCTTCATAAGCTGCAGCATGTAGATGAAACTGTTCAAAGCCGAGTTCACTTAGCATTTCAAAGAGTTTTGATTTCATATTATTTCACCAATTTTATTCATAAAGCAGTGCAAGCTTCATTATGATACTCAGCTAACCTTTCAACTAATTTATCATCTCTCAGCACGGTTTCAGCAGCACGCCCCAATTGCCGATACGCTGCCTTAATAGATTTTGCAGGCGTTGCCGCTTCAGGGGTCATGGGCAGTATTATGGAAGCTAGACTAACGGGCAGTTTCTCTCCAATTGTCTTCACAGCATCATGTGGGAATTTTTCTAGTAATAGTCGTACGCTTGCTAGCTGTCTTGCTTTTTGGTTTGCTTGCTGCATTTCCGGCGTTTTTGGCTGATCATCTAGGGCGTGCACATCAACGCTTTTACTTATGTATTGTACAAACGCAGTGCAGTTGCTATCCTGATCTTCTCCTAAACCTGCGCTGTAGTTTCCCGTCTGGAAACCGAGGCCGATTGTTTCACCGAGGTGATGGGCTATGTCTCTGTTAGGTAGGTATTCATCTAGCAAGTGCTTAAGTTCTTCTCTTAGCGTATCTCTAACATGAGCAGGTTCACCGGCAGAAAACAAACTCATAAGTTCCCTTAACGCTGCTTGATAGTCTTCTGTTTCTTGACCCATGTATACTGCTGCGCAAAAGTAGGCATGTTTGGCAGGTTGCTGTCCAGCTCTAATACTTTTTGCAGCTTCTTCGAGGGTTCTTACAGTGATAGGCTGGGCATTTTGATCGCTAAGCCTGGGTCGGTATCCGAGGCTTCCTCCCATACTTTTTTGTGGTACGTATAGAACGATTGCAAAAGGATTGGTCGCTATGCGTAGTTCAGAAGGTGCGTCATCCAAGGTCATTTCTTCGTAGAGTTTATTCGCGTCTTTGATGTCTCCAGAGCTATTTACACCATACCTTTGTTTGGCGTCTTCCACAACTATATGTGCGTTTTCTAGGTTCTTTACAACTCCTTCAAGGGTTTCGGGAGGTTCAAATGCGTGTCTTCGTAAGATTTCTTGTTGTCGTTCATAGACTGCCCGTGGGTCGGCATTCTTGTTCTCTGGCCTCAGTAGGGCTTCAAATAGTGCAGAAACTACTGTGGCTTCAATCAATGCTTCGCGTCCATTATTGGCTGTTGTTTTTAAGTCCATGGCATCTCACTATTTCTAAAGACATACTTTAGAGTTTATAAAAGTTTCTATTTTAACCACTTTAAAGTAACTAATTATTAACTAATTATCAGTTTGACCTAGTTTTGAGATGATATTTTTGCATTGAGTAGTTTTCCCCATGTCCATGGGTAACGTGTTATTCTTTCTTTCATGCATGGTGTTTCGCCTTGTTTGGCTTCGATGAAGTTGTGGTAGGCTTGGTAGGTGGCTAAGAATTCCCAGATGGTTCGTCTTTTTTTTGGGGTAGGTGGATGCTTCGCGTACGAAGCATTTTCCTCGTTCTCGGAGTGCTTTGCATAGGCCATCTATGTGGGCTATGCTGATTTAGGTATAGGGGGGATTGCCAAGTACTTTTCTTTTGTGGCGACCGATGACTTTTTGCTGTTCTTTGTCTTTGATGACTTGTCCGTAGTTTACGCAGTCTTCGTTGAAAAACTTTGGTATGGCATTTTTGTTTTGGTCGTTGCCGTCTGTGTAGATGGTAATTTTGTGTTTGTAGGTTGGTTGTTGGGTTCTTTCTGCGATTTGTTCGTAAAGTTTATCACTGGTGGTTTGTATCCATTTGCCGACGGCAAATGCTACGAGCAGTCCAGTTTCTCTTTTAATGTCGAGATAGGAGTATGCATTACCTTCTTCATATTGGTTAAAGCCTGTGGGCTTAACTTTTTTTTGTTTTTTTTAACGAAACTCCAGAATTCATCGATTTCATGCGTTCCTAGCTTGACATCTTTGATGAGAAAGCAAGTGACTTCGTAGCAGTGTTCTGCTACGTCTCCTGCCAGTTTTCGGATGGTGTCTAAGTGGTGGTTAGTGACTCTGGCTACTCCTCGCATGCTTGTTTTTTCTACGAAGTGTTTGCAGATTCGTATGATTTCTCTTTTTGGCATGTGTTTTCTAAAGAATGGAGTGCCTTTGGTTTCTACGAATTGTGTTCCACAATTCGTACATTTGATGTTTTGCAATCTGTTTCTTCTGTGTCCATTTTTGACAAGGCTCTCTGAGCCTTTTATTCCGTAGCTCTTGCATTCTTTAGTATGGCAGAATTGGTTGTGCAATCTTTTTTTGTTCATGAAAAACACCTCTTTTTTGGGGACAATTAAGAATAAACGAGTATATAAAATCATCGCTTTTCTAGGTCAAACTGCGGATTATGATTCAAGATACATTGCTCTGAATCATGTTGTGGCGTTGATTCGTCAGGAAGGCTTGGCTCGTGTATTGGAGTATCGGAACAGCTCTAGAATCACTCTTTTTCCTTCTTCTATTCTTGAAATCGTGGAAGTTTGGGATAGTCTGTTGGAAGATCCAAACAGGTTTGAACAAGTTTATAGGCATCATCAAAAGGCTGCTTCCGATACAGGATTGTTTTATTGTTTGTTGGATTTGCTTTATCTCAGTGAGGTAAAAGAACAAATAAAATTAACAGCTGGAAGCAATTCAGCACCTCTATCTTCTTTAAACAGTTTCCTACATGACTATTGTGAGTCTATGTTAGATGTAAGGCAAGGGAAATTCTGGGTAGAGGGCATTACTCCTGAAATGTTCAACCATTTCACCAGGCTTCAGCAAATGGACCTGTTTGAATTCGTCAGATTCTCCACGGCTATTGTTCAAGGTTTAGGTGTAGAAAAAGGTTTCAATCCGTTTGCTTATCTCCCAGATGTAGAAAAGGTCTGTAAGTTAAGATCCTAATGTTTTAAATACTGGGGTGGGTTCACAATCCATCATGTCCCTTTGTCTTGTTCTCATTGGCCATAGTGGTTGCGGTAAGGACACTTTTGTAGACTATGCATTAAGCAAATACAACCTTCCTTCCATTAAATACAGTACGGTCATTGCAGAAGTCGCGCAGGAGCTCGGCATTAAAGTAGACGCTCCCACTCTAAAGATAAAACAACAGCTCTGGGGTCCCATTCTTCGCAAGCAATACGGCACGATTTCTTACGTCAAGCGGATGGCCGAGAAAGTAAAAGGAAAAAACTACATTGTAAATGGTTCAAGAGCTCATGAAGAAATAGACCTTCTCCAGCAAGAGCTGGGAAAAGACGTCGTCTTCATCGGCATCCTCGCAGATTTCGAGGTTCGTTTCAGCCGTGTCCAGAACCGTGAGGCAGACTTTGCTTTCAAGACAGTAGAAGATTTCAAAACCTCCGAAGCTCGAGAGTCTGAATCACAAATTGATGGCATGCTCAAGAAGTGTGATCACACCTTAACCAACAATACTTCCGTAGAGGCTTTCCAAAAAGAATTAGATGAGTTGCTTTCTAAGTTGGGTGTTAAATAAAGTGCCCCGGCCGGGCAGCTATGCTTCTTGTCTCAATTTTGAAGAACTTTTTGGATCTTGCTTGACTCCTTTTTGGGTTTAGTGGGAGTCTTGTGATTGAATAGTTTATCGGTTTCTGTTTTGGTGATTTGGTTGTCGAGTTGGATGAGGTTTTTTACCCAGGGGTTTCCTGTGTTGAGTTTGTAGAGTTTGGCGTTACCTACTTTGCGAGTGTGGGTCACGATGCTTCGTTGGTTGAGGCCGGGCCATAGTTCGTTGAAAGTAGACCATCCTACGTTTGAGTTTTTGGCGATTTCAGTCATGCTGTAGTCGTAGTCGCTGTAGGTTAGGAGGAAGTTGAGTACCCTCATTAAGGGATAGTCGCCGAAATATTCGATAAACACGCTTGGGTCTTCTTTCATGGTAGTGAGTAAGTAAGTAAGTATATAAATCTTTCTCATTTTCATATGATATTATACTAAAATAACAATGTTTATATTGGAGTGGTCTTTACTGGGCATGATGGGTCAGTATGATCTGGCTAAGAAAGCTATCTTAAAGTACTTGGTTAGGCATAAGTGTTGGAATAAGAAGCATACGCCGATCGAGAATATTCGTAAGGGTTTCCCAAAAAATCTGCGGGGGTCAAAAGAGGTGAATAAAGCGGTTGAGGAGCTCTTCGCAGAAGGCTTGATCTTGCGCAAGCCCACAGGGCATGGCTTGGATGTTTATCTGAATTCGCATAAGAAAGCCGAGATCGAGAAGTTAACTGGGATAGGATAATCTTAGTCTTTTGTCGTCTATCATCTTATCTTGAAGAAGGGGCTGGTGTTTTGTTTTCAGGACAAAACATTAATACGGATGCTGAATCTTATATCAGACATGGTGGATGTTCATAATGCGTCTGAGGTGGCTTGGACTATCTTAGGTTTGGTGGCAGGTTTGAAGACGCAGTATGGGAAGGGTACGTTGTCGAAGGTGTTGAAGGGCAGTAAGAGTAAGTATGTGGCCCGTGCGGCGTCTGAGGCTAAGGAGGTGTATGGTTGTTTGAGTGTTTTTTCCGAGGAGCAAGTTGATGGACTGGTTCAGCAGTTGATAGATGCTGGTTACTTGGAAGTTTTGCAGGTGGGGACGATGTTTGAGGTGAATGTCTTGGGTTTGACGGATAAGGGTCGGCAGACGTTGGATCAGCACTTGCTTATTGATATGACGTTACCTAAAGTATATTCAGCCGAGTTTACGAGTGGAGGAGACGTTCCTATTCTGGATAAGGAAGTGTTGGATGAGTATTATCAGGTGAAGGTGGAACTCTCGAAACTGATAAAGAAGGAGGGGGAGTTGAAGGAGCAGATTAAGAAAGCGATGACGGACAACCAGTTTTCCAATATTCATACGGAAAATATGGATTTGTTTTGTAAGAAGGTGGAAAGAGTTTTGTATCCGAAGGATAAGGTGGAAGCATTGGTGCCGGAGGAGCTTTTGGAGAAGATTCGTGTCTTGAAGGAAACAGTTGTCTTGGTGGCTAAGTTGAAGGTGAAGGAGGAGGTCCGTTCGGAGTGATGCTATGAGGCAGGAGTTTTTGGAAGTAAATGGGAGAAAGTTTTTGGTGAAAATTCTGTATGAGGATCGTGCTGAACCTAGAGCTTCGATTGGGAAGACGGCTGTTCATATCCGGATTCCGTTGAGTTTGAGTCGGGAGGAGCAGTTTAGGGAACTGTTGAAGATGAAAGCATGGGCTAGGCAAACCTTGGAGGAAAATCAGGACAAGTTTCAGCAGAAGCCTCAGAAGGAGTACAAGGATGGGGACGTTTTGAAGGTAGGAGAGGATGAGTACAAATTGCGGGTTGAGTTTAGGGATAAGCAGAGCAGTTCAGCTAGAATCACAAAAGACATGATTTATCTGGTGATTTCGTCGAATCTATCAAAAGAAAAGCAGAACAAGCATATCTCAACGCTGCTGAGTCGGTGCGTGGCGCGTAAGCGTCTTCCGAAGCTGAAGGAAAAGATTCATCAGCTCAACAAGCAGCATCTGAGTCAGCCAGTGAATAAGATTTTCTTCAAGCATTTACAGTCTTGCTGGGGTAGTTGCTCAAATAAGGGTAATATCAATATTTCCACGAGGCTTTTGTTTGCGCCGGACGATGTATTGGAATATGTATGTATCCATGAGTTAGCTCATCTCATAGAGCATAATCATTCAGATCGTTTTTGGGCTTTGGTGGAGAAGGCCATGCCGAATTACCAGAAGAAACAGCAGTGGTTAAGGGAAAATGGGGGTGATTGTAGGTTCTAAGGTGGCGTTAAGAACTATAGGGAATGACAATAGTTTTTATACAGATTGTTGCCATTCCCTATATGCAGTGACGTAAACAAGATTGTCTAAATATTTACGTCACTGGCTATAGTTTTGTTTTACGGAGAAAAAATTATCAAAAAGGAAGACAAAAAATAAGAATGCCCGGCCGGGCAATTAGCGTTCAATGGTTAAAATGGAGGGTTTTCATAGATTGGATGGCCGACACGTTTATATAGGGATTTATCTTTCTATGCTGTATGAAAAAGAAGGTTATGAATTTCACAACCCTAATCGAGCAAGGCGAGGATGGCTGGTATGTAGCGACAGTTCCTGATATTCCAGGTTGTCATACGCAAGGTAAGACCATTGCGCAAGTCTTAGAGCGGATCAAAGAAGCGATTGAAGTCTGCTTGGAAGGGGATCAAGAGGAGATTACACCGTTGAAGTTTATAGGGGTTCAGCAGGTTGAAGTCAGAGTATGAGACTAGTTCCTATTTCTGGTAAAAAATTATGTAAAATTCTAGAAAAATTGGGGTTTGAGAAAATCTACGGAAAAGGGAGTCATGTGCGCTTTCGTCATGGCGATGGAAGAAGAACCGTTGTTCCAGTTCATGCGGGTGAAGAAATCGGCGTTAGTCTACTCAATGAAATCTTAAAACAGTCGAAAATCGGTCGGGAAGAGTACGAAGAGTTAAGAAAGAAGATTTAAAATAAGTGCCCCGGCCGGGATTCGAACCCGGGTCATCACCTCGAAAGGGTGGCGTGCTTGGTTGTCTAATGGTGTATTCAAACAGCCATTTCCGGACTACACTACCGGGGCATTCATGGATTGAGACTGGGTTTTGTTTATAAACATTCCTCTAGAGCGGGCTCTGTAGAAAGTCGCAGTAGCAGCTTCAGGTGAGCAGTCTTTTTGGAGTACAAGTTGTCGACAAGGGGGTGTCCATCCGGGGAATGTCGACCTTGAACTATAACATTAAGCTGCGAACAGCTGCTACTCGAGCGAAGCGAGAAGACTTTCTACAGAGCCTCTAGAGCGGTAAAGCCCAGTGGGCCAGGGATTGTTCATTCGTCGAAACTATAAAATAGACTACTTAAAAGTAATAAAGCTAGAAAGCTTTAAATATCCTCTAAAATTCTCTTCAGATATGATCTTAAGACCAGTCACTCAGCTTCCTCCTTTAGGAGGAATTACAGGTTTATACATGGGTATAACCAACCCCGGAAACGCTACGGCACTCTTACCAAACGGGGCTGGACAAGGTTTAGATCGTTTATACCTCTTTGGAGCGGTGACTGAAGAGTTTCATGTGCCTCGAAGAGGATATAAAGAAATGGAGCGCGATCCTGGGGAAGCCTTTAAACAATTTTTTCAAGGCGATAATTTTTTTGCAAAAGGAGTCCAAGCATTAACCTCAAATGTGCCTTCTTCATCGTTAGAAGACTTGGCTCATTATCTAGCTTTACTCATGGGTGTGGAGGAAGTTTGTCGAAGGGTATGTGCAGCTGTGCCTAAGGCTTCAAAGGTATACTTGAATTGTGATCCAGGGCCGCGTCCACTCAATCCAAGGACACGCAACGGCCTCTGGGGTAGGACCATTCAGTTGACAGGTCCAGGTTATCTATTGATTGGAACTATTTCTATAAATGGAAACGGTCCAGAAAAAGCGGAAGAAGATCCCAATGTTCCTGTAGCCAGTCGTTATTTATAACTCGTAAACTCTTTAGCGTATGTGTTCGGCTTGGTAAAGTCAAATTGGAGGTATTGGTTTTAGGGTCGTGTGTCTCCGAATGGCTTCTCGGGCAACTTAGCCCCCTTCTGCCACCACAACGGATTCACAAAGAATCCGTGCACCAGCACTGCAGTGCTGAGTGTTCGTTCTGTCAAGGATTAATTTTTCCCACTTAATTTGACACTGTTCGCCTTTTATTTTTAAAACCTCAATAAAAAAGTGGGCCCACCGAGAATTGAACTCGGGACCCCCGGCTAACTTAAGTCTATGTTATGGAACAAGGCCATATAAGACCGGTGCTCCAGCCAGGCTAAGCTATGGGCCCACGTCGTGTTTAGGTGCCTCTTGCTTTATATAACTTATCGTAAAGTTTAACTACTAGTTGGACATCGTCCTTAGTAGAGGTGGGGAGGTCTTAGTATGAAAAAGCTACTATTAATTGGAGTGTTTTTGTTGTTCACAGCCGTAGTGTGTGCCTACCCTCAAGATCACTGGGTTCAAGATGCATCCGGCGTTTTAGTGTATGGTCCAAGGATAGATCAAAATGCAGTGTCTTTGCCTTATTCTGTATTGCAAGCCTGGCATGAAGCTCAAAGATCTAAGCAGGATACAACGGCCGTAAGAACAATGGGTAGGGTGTATGATCCCTTTGGTCTTCGCTTGGTTAAACCTTTAAATATTCATAAGCGCTATGATCGTACAGCATACACATCCGTGTATGGAATTGATCGGCAAGTCATTGTGCCTTGGCAGCCTGGGCGTGTTAAATAAAGCAGTTTGATCGTAAGCTTTATAACTAGGTAGGATTTACTCGTCCATAGATTAAAATACCTTGAGGTGGTTTATAATGAAAGCATGGAGTATCTTTTTAGGGTTGGCCTTATCGCTTTCCTTAGTTTCAGCGTTAAACGGCTTTAGTCAGATCAAAGATTACGCAAAGAACGGTTTTGGTGTTCCAGGTGACGTGTATATGATGAACACGCAAGTGGAAAAGCTAATGGGAACTCAAGAAGGCCCTGGCTTAGTTACCATGACAGATTTTGATAAGAGTTTGCTCGTTCCAGATCAGTATGGGGCAACCGGAAATGGTTTGGTTGGCTTCATGTATAGTCGAGGAACCTTGACGACTTACGCACTTGCTACTGAAGCGATGCGTCCTCAAAATTCCATGTATGGAACAACGGCAGCTTACATGCCCACAACGCCTCAATTGTCTAAGTCAAACATGCCTTACCGGCCTGGATTTGTAAAACAAATTGACATGCAGAATAGGGGCGGACGTTACAGCTATGAAGGTCAGTATGATGTAGCTCGAACGCGCATTATTGCGTGGAAGAACAGTCCATACTCTAGCTATCCTTACTCTAGCTACAATTAAATTTTAGTTTTTTTCTTTCTTCTCTTTTATCGTTAAATTTATATAGGAATAGTCTCGTTTAAGTGTCAAGAACCACTAATGTTCGCTTCACTCAACATGCGTGAGATGAAACGAATAAAAAAGGTGGTTCTTGATCACGCTCAGAAATATGCTCTCTTCAAGTAAACAGAAGAAGAGTTACGTTCACGGGTAAAAAGTAAGAGCATATTTCAGACGTGTAAAAAAAGGGGGTATTAAAAATGAAGCTATTTGCGTTAACGGTGTTCTTATTAACAATAAGCATGGTTTCTGCGTATCATACGTTTGATTATACTAAGAATGGGCTTGCAGTACCCGGCTCAGTAAACATAGCCATTCCAGATGTGCAAGAAGTAATGACCAGTGTTCCTGGACCTACCCTAGTTACGCGTCCCAATAACCGAGGAGTTCAGACTTTTATGGAGTCGGATTCCATGCATTCAGCCATGACGCAGCCTTCAGTAAGGTTTTTAGGCGCAAGCCATCGATTGAGTGTTCCAGCGCATGCCATCAATCCCTTGAAGAGAGGGCCTGGAGTTTACTTGGGAAATTATGGTTTATCTCATCAGTACATTAAGTCAATGTCAACAAAATAAGAGGTGTAAATATGAAAGCAATCGTGTTGGTTTTAATAGGTTTATTCATGGTAAGCATGGTAAACGCGTATTATGTTTCGGTGCGCGATAATACCTTTGTTCCCGCATTTTCCATGGTGGGTATTGCAGCAGGTAAGCAGGTTGTGAAGTCAATCGATGCCCGCCCTAAGCAAGTGGTAAGCGATGAAGTGCGCACAAGTAGTTTTAGGCCGATTACTTTTTACCAGGCGTGGGGTGTCCATAAGGGAGTCGTTGTTCCTAAGCAGCAATCAGCGCCTGTAACGGTTTCGTTCAATGCCTTGGACGTCACGCGCCGTTCAAATGCTATTCAAAGGAACATCAATCCATTGAATCGAAGAGCGCATCCCGGATATTACATCGGTCGTTATGGCATTGAAGAGCAATACATCAAAAACATTTAAGAGGAGCTCTTAAGCTCTTTTTTCTCTTATTTTTTTAGTATTCTTTAGTTGCTTGTGAGATAAGTTTTAATATTTGTACACATTTGGTGAACGTATGGCGGGGTATATTTCAGTAGAGGATCTAGTTCTAAAAGCAAACAGCTCTCCCTCCGTAGAGGGTCGAATTAAAGAAACAGTTCGCAGAGTAGAAGAGACTTTAGCAGGGGTTCTTTCGGCCCATCATTTAAAAGGGGAGGTAGTGAATGTAGGTTCAACAAATAGAAACCGTTTCACAGCTTCATTGGATCCAAATAATCCGTATGGGAGTTTTATGCCAGATATTGACCTTTATGTCGTGACGGATGAGAAACTTTCACGACCTGCTGTAGAGATGATCTGCGAAGAGGTTGGATGGGGAGGTTTTTTAGGGTTGGATCATGGAGTGCCCACCCATCGGGCAAATGTGGAGGGATTGCGAACGGATGTGAGTTTTATTGGTAAGTCAGAAGAAGCTAGGCATGCACCATTATTATACGCGCGTTCCGCAGCCCCATTAACAAGTGATCAACTTGCAGAATTAAAGGGATTGGGATTGTTTCTTAAGAATGCAGGGGTGTATGGGGGTTGGCATGGTGGAATCAAGAGATTAGCAGCTGAGCAGTTGATTTTGGCACAGGGTTCTATGCTGGAGTCATTGCGTTATATCCATGATCGGTTTTCAAATGGAGCAGAGGTTCATATTCCAAGTCCGTTGGATGGACATGATTTGACAGCATCCGTTCAACCCGATGCAGCAAGTAGACTCTTTTCGTATGCCAGGCAAGTGTTTGAGCAGGATGGAAAAGTGCCGGATTGGTCTTTTTCGTGGCAGGAGTGGAGGCATTTTCATACGCAGAATTACTTCTTTTATTTTAATGTTCCATGTAATGCAACTGCTTGTGGTCATACAACAAGAGAAATTTATGACCTGACTTGGAAATTCCTTAGGCGTACAGGGGAATCGCGCAGAGGAGAATTGTACGATCCAACTGTGTTTGTCTTGCCTTTTGAGCAAGGGGACGCGGTTTTTATTTCGTGTAATGATTGGGATCGTAAACTGGAGGATCCAAAAAGGTTACAAGATGGGCTTAACCGGAGAGTAGAGTCTTTTATTCAAAGCAGCCATAAATAACGGTATTTATAGTAACTTTTTTAAAGGCTTTTTGGGTTCTCGTCGGTATGCGATGGTAGTCTAATGGTTAGGATAGGGCCTTGCCAAGGCTCTGATCCGGGTTCGAATCCCGGCCATCGCATGTTTTATTTTTCAAGAATTACCTTCTCTTTCGTCGAATAATCAGCTTAGCCTTGTGCAGAATAAGATTTTGTTGGGTGATAATCGTATAAAGAATGAGACCACTAAAGATAAATTCCGTGGCCATCTCGTAATAATTGATGTCTTGGTTAAAGAGGGTTAGGGTTCCGTAAAGATCGAAAAGGCTGAGAATATGATGGATGAAATAAAAGAGGGCAGCTAGGAAGAGTAAGTCCCAGGGCCTTCGATCTTTGTGTTGGATGGTTTGGCGTAAGAACTTCCAAGCATATCGGAGCATAAAGGCGGCAATGAAGAAGTTAGAAAAATAAAAAATGCCTTGCACATAGTAGTCATTCATTGGTTTTCTTCTAAGGATCCTTATATTTAAAGATTTGGCTCTCAGAGCAGCAAAACCTATTTAAACTGTCTTCCGTCCTCAAGAAATACGGGCCCATAGTCTAGTGGCTATCGAAAGACCACAGATGACGTCTCCTTTACATGTACAGCGTAGCTGGACAATTCAGCGCCGCAGTGCTGAAAGCGGAGAAGGTCTCCGGTTCAAGTGTTTGTCAGTGAACTCGTGTTTACTGAACAACTGAATGTCCGGATGGGCCCATTTTATCATCATGGCAAAGCTAAGATTGGTGCGAGAAGAGCGCAGTTTGTTAGATCGAGGTATGGCGTTATTAGAAAGCTGTATTCCCCCTCCGCATGAGCCTCCTATTTTTTCGACAACAAACTGGGCGGATTTTATCGGTTTGCAGTTAGCATTATCGGATGAGGATATTCCTTTTTCTGCCTGTGATGAGCAGCTGGGCAGTCTTTTTCAGAATGCACCTTGGTGTCCTTGGGAGTTGGTGGTTCCTCCTGAATATAGAAGTTTGGGGTTGGATTTAGTGCATCGGTATGAAAGCGCTCAGATAAGAAGGTTGTATTTGGTAAGGGATAAGTCAGGCTATTATTCATGAAATCTTAGATGGGTCCATTTATTTTTCAGAAGGTATAGATAATTGCGTTGATTAATTGACAAATTGACGCAATTGTCTATTCGATAAATCGCGTCTAAATTTCAACTAATTTGCGCAATTTATCATAAGCCAAGGCCTTTCCTTCCAAATTCAAGCCAGTGTTGAAAAGTGGAATTGGTGTTTCCAGTTACATGGATGTCATGGTAAGCTCCAATATAGTAGGTAGCATACGTAGCTTGTACAAGGAGTGGAAGAGCAGCACGTTCTCTTTCTTCAAGGGGTCTTTCTTGATGGTACGCATCGATCAGCTCTTTTTCTTGAGCAGGATTAAGGGAAAAGTGTGCAAGACAAATGGCCAGGTCAATTACAGAAGACGCTTGGCTCATGCATCCTAGGTCTAAAACACAATGTTCTCCTCGTTTGTTTTTCAACACGTGTTGTCGCTGTAGGTCTCCGTGAATGATGGACTGCCTAAAATCAGCTAATTTCAGTTGAGAATAGGATTGGACAATGGGTTCTACAACACGGCGATCTTTTGGAGTAAGGCAGTCTTTTTTCTTTTCAAATTCATGTATGAGATTCGCCGTTCCCCATTCATCATAAGTGGGCTCAATAGGAAAAGAAAGGCTGTGTATGCGTGCTAAGTACTGACCAATGTGTTGAAGATCAGAGGAGTTGGGTTCAAGTTTCGTAAAATCTTGTCCTTCAAAAAAAGAGGTGACATAAAGTGAAGTAGGAGTTGTATCTTCAGAAGTGTAGATCATTCCTTGAGAGTGAGGTATAAGTTCAGGGACAGGAACCATTGTACGTTTGAATTCAGTTAAACCCTTGACTTGGGTTTCAATTTCTTTAAGTGGGGTGTCAGGAGAAAAGACCTTCACGACATAAACGCCCTTGTCGGTTTCAACTTTAACATTTAGAGCTTGTAATCCTCCTTTTAGTTCTTGATAGTTTTTATAGTCTCCAAGTTCATAAACTTGAGCAACCTTTTTTAAAAGTCCTTCTAGGTTGGGTGGGATTGCGCGGTGCATATTAGTATAAGATGGCTACAAGGACGCGTTGGACCTGTCCAAATCGCACCTTAATCGGGTCTGGGGAAGGGTTGTTGTCACCTTTCATGATAAAGTAAGTGCCTTGTTCGTCTTTCTTTACATCAATAACACGGTGAATCAAGGTATCTTCTTTATAACGGTAGCTGATGATGTCTCCGATGTGGATGTCTTCTTCGCTTTTGGGGATGATCTCTAAGGCGTTACTATCGCTATCAATAACAGGGTCCATGCTGTGCGTCGCAGTGAAACCAGCAAATTGGGCGTTGGGGATACGCAATACGACATGGTCAGGCTGAATTTCAACTTGGTGGTCAAGGATGCGTTGGTGGGGTCCTTGTACATCAAGGGGGTGGGTAAGCCACTCTCTGTAGAGGTCGTGGCTTAGAAAGCCAGCTAGGAAGATCAAGCTTAAAACGAGGATGCGCTGGAGCATGAGGGGTAGAATATGAAGTCTATTTATAAAGATTACTACTATAAAGTAACACTATTTACTCGATTTGATCTCAACCACATCCAGGTGCTTTAGAACATAGTCTTTTCCAATCGGCAATTTTTTCTTTACATCAATTGCTTTCACAAAGTTATTGCCAAAATCCGTATGCAATTTAAAGGCAAAGTCAAGAGCTGTAGTTAACGGGGGCATCAAGAAGCAGTCTGGCAACACGCGCCCGTATTGGTCTTCCAGTTTGCTCACTCCGCCCGGATAGATTGCCTTGTAATGCAGCAATTCAAAAACAGCCGTGTTTAACACATCCTGAACTCCAGTACTGCCGTACGGGTCCAAAACGTTTTTTTGAATGAGTTCAAGCCCCTTTTTCTGAGCATCACTCAATTTTCCTTCTTCTTTTATTTTGAATGTTTTTGTGCCCGGTAGATAATCAATGAGTCCAGCTTTAGCTGCTTCTTTTAGGGCTAGCTCGCTTTCAGCTGAGCAAGGCACAAATAAATAGTCGGGGAATTCCTTGCGTAATTTCTCAATATTGGCCGCCGCCGTGGGCATATCTGCTTTGTTGCAGGCAATGATCATGGGTTTTGTTTTCTTGCGCAGCCAAGTAGATAATTGCAACAGCTGTTCTTCT
Organism: Nanobdellota archaeon; assembly: GCA_038046485.1. Lineage (GTDB taxonomy): Archaea > Nanobdellota > Nanobdellia > Woesearchaeales > SM23-78 > JBBSWA01. Next base: position 9,508 of record JBBSWA010000065.1, on the reverse strand, counting down.
GTCCATTGATGGGGTGTTTCAGGGTTCAAGCCAAGTTTACCAAGGGCTTCCTCAATCATTTTCTCATCTACGCCCACTCCACTTAATTGTTTTCCAAGTACATCCGCAATCTTTTGTTTGGTCTGCATGGTCATTCTTGCAAGCCGTTCCCATCCTTTCTTTAAGATATCTAAATACCAATAGTCCAATTCAATCTCTAAGAATCGTACATCCCCTGCAGGGTCATACGTCCCTGGCTGGATGGGTTCTCCTCTTTCATTGGTCGTTCCAGCCGAGTCAATGACATGGATTAAGACACTGGCTTGATTCAGGTCATTCAAAAACTGCATACCCAGTCCCAATCCCTTATGTGCTCCAGGTACAAGGCCTGCCACATCAATTAACTTCACCGGTACAAATCGCTGATGATCCACGCAGAATCCCTCTCGGGGATTGCATTGTCGATTAAAGAAGGTGTCCACACAGTCAATCTTCACAAAACCTGCGCCTTCATTGGGTTTGATCGTGGCGAAGGGATAATTGGCAATCAGCACGTCCATGAGTGTAGCCGCTTTGAAGAAGGTGCTCTTGCCTACGTTAGCTTTACCTACGACGCCTATGATCATGCCCCTTCGAAACCTGGTTTGGTTTTAAAAGCTTGCGAAGGGAGTGTGTTTAAAAAGACAGTTGGATTCCAGAAGGATATGGGAACCCAAGGCACTTTCGAGCGGATCTTCTGGCTGGATGATACGCCTTTCTTTTTTGAGGAGTTGTCAGAAGAAGCCCGTGAAACAGGCAGCTCATTGCCTTTAGAGGATTTGCTTGGAAGGTGTACCTTTGCTTTTGATTTGGAGACTGGAGTAAAAACTGTTAGTGAGCAGGAGTTTGATCTGTACATTCTAGATGGAGATTTTCCAGATGAATTGCCTCCTTTTCAGCGGACGAGAGTGGATGAATATTTAGACGCCTTGCGAAATGGGCGGCCGTTTCGGGTGAATCCTAAGGATGAGACGATGGTGAGAGGGAAGAGCAATAATTTCATACGCATGCGTAAGCATTTGAAAAATAAAGAAAAGCCTGTAGTTGTTTTTTCTGCATCGGACCAAGGGCGAGATGCTGCGAGTTGTTATGCTTGCTGGTATAATTTGCCTTTTTATACAAAGCGAGATACAGCTCTGTCAACCCTGCTCTTTGCTGTTAATCTGCATAGAGAGTCGTATCAGGGGTTGACAACAGAAGGTTGGGAGTTTGGAGGTAAAAAAGAGTTAGTGGATAGGTATCTAGTTCGTTAATCACTTCTTCCCTTGTTTCCATAGGATCTCAAAGTATTTTCGGTAGCTTTCAGAAGTTTCTTTGTTGCGGATCAAGAAGCACAAGGGTGTTCCAAGGGGGTTTACAGTCACCACATAGTCTCTAAAGATAAGGATCATAACAGGTGTAGTGATCTTTAAGTAGCGTACGTGAGTGAATTTCATCTTTTCACGAATTCTTCCATACTCTCGATTGTCAGCATTATACACAACACGTAAATGTATGCCTCGGCTGATTCTTCGATGGTTCCAGTCTAAGAAATAGGGTTCAAATCGCCGATTAAACTCGCGTGGAATGCCCAGAGCAATAAGCCCTTCTCCCTTTTTGAGTTCTTTAATAATCCAGTCATACAATGTTTTCAGTCCTTGAACTCCTTCATAGATTTCAGCGTGAGAGGCATATTTCTTCTCTTCATACTTGGCTTTCAACTCAGGCAATACGTGTTTGAGTTCTTCTTCTTGTCGGGTAAACTCTTTTTTTCTCTGTTGGAGGTATTCGAGTATCTTTTCAGGGTCTTTGGCTTGGTAGTGTTTGGTCCCTCCTTTCAAGGTATAGGTGACAAGCCCTTTCAGGAGAAGTTTGTCAAGTACAAGGTAGGCTTTTCCAGAAGCAATGCCTGCCTTTTTGATAATCGGACCGGTGCTGCTGCTGCCCAAGTCAAGAAGGGATAGGTATACGGCAATCTCAGAGCGTGTAAGTCCAATCTCAGTAAGAAGTCGGTGCATAGCTTAAGAAAAACAAGGGATTATTTAAAGTTAGTGCCCACTTGGGGGGAGGTAATGTATATAAAAAAGGGTCTTTCTTTCTCTTGTATGAAATACCTTTCCCTTTGCGTAGTTCTATTTCTCTTGCTCATCTCATGCACACAGAAAGAAGCACAAGAGACCATAAAAATAGGTGTTTCTGTCCCATTAACAGGCTCCGGTGCTCATCTGGGGGCACCCTATTTTCAAGGAGTTGACTTTGCCTATAAAGAAATCAATGCCCAAGGGGGCATCAATGGAAAAAAGTTGGAGTTATTTGTGGAAGACAATCAAAATTCGCCTAAAGAAGGAGTTTCAGTATTTCATGCATTAGAGTTAAGACACCCAGATTTGATCCTTTCTACGATGTCCACGGCCACCATGAGCATGGCTCCTCTTGCAAAGGAGGCCGGAATTCCTGTATTCGCTTCCATGATTTACGCAGACGTAACCGCAGTAAACGACAACGCCGTTATTTTTTTCCCTACGGCCAAGCAAGAGGCCAAGTTAGCTGTAGATGATATGAAAAAAAACAACATCAACAAAGTAGGTGTGATTTACATCAATTCAGAGTATGGCAAGGCAAGTATGGAAGGCTTTGTAGTCGAAGCCAAGTCAAGAGGAATAACCATCTCAGCCGTAGAGGTGTTTGATGGAGACCTCACCGATTATTCAACCCCTATTTTGAAAATAGAAAAAGAAAACCCACAAGCCATTTACATCATTGCCATCAACACAGTCCCTATTTTGCAGCATCTGAAGTCTACAGACAGCGAACTCATCGCGTATGCGAATGTCGTATCGATCGGAGGTAACCTGATCTATCAAAGTGAGGTATTTGAGGGAGTTCATCTCACTGCCCCGCCCGTCTCAGTTCCCGCTTCAGTAGAAAACACCAATTTCCGCAGCAAGATCCAAGGCAGTATTCCTCTAGAGAAGAACACCTTAGCGTATAATGCATTAGGATATGACAGCCTCTATGCCATCGTTGCCGTGTTAAAGAAAAACCCAAATGCAAAGGACTTTGTCAAAACCTTCTCAGGTTATGGTGTTTTCAAAGGGGCTGCAGGGGAATACAACTTAGAAGGCCGTAAAGTCGAGATGCCGTTGTATCCTGTCGTGTTTAAGGACGGAAATATTCATCAAGTGCAGTGAATCTTTTTAAAGAATAAGTAATCTCTTTTCGTATGCCTCGCACTCTTTTCCTCACGTCCGCCGGCCTTCCTCTAGAAACCAGAGATTATTTCCTCCAGCTACTTCCTAAGAAGCCCAAGGATTGCAAAGTGGCCTTCATCCCGACGGCAGCCGATCCAGAAGAAGACAAAACATATGTCCATCTGATGATTGATCAACTGAAAGAAATCGGGTTTCAAGTGGAGGAAGTCGATCTAAAAACCTGTCAGTTAGAGGAGTTGTTCGGTCGCCTCTCATTCTGTGATGTCATCTACACAAATGGTGGCAATACATTTTACCTATTGGATTGGATTCGCAAGTCTGGTTTCGATCGTTTCATCGAGCCTTTGCTGGGCATGGGTAAGATCTATCTAGGTGTTAGTGCTGGAAGCATCATTGCAGGACCGTCGATTGAAGTCGCAGGTTGGAAGAACATCGATACGGATGTGGTTGGATTGAAAGATCTCTCTGCAATGAACCTTGTTCCATTTATGATCTTTCCTCATTACGGCGAAAGGCATTGCGCTCTCATCGAAAAGGAGTCAAAGAAGACAAAATATCCAATCGTGGCCTTAACCGATCAGCAAGCCATCGTAGTCAAAGATGGCAAATATAAGATCGTCGGCACAGGAAAGCCCTTGTTCTTCAACGGTGCGGAGAAGTTTTTTGATCATTAACGGAGCACGACGCGAGTGTCTGTCAGCAGTGTAACTCGGTTGGCAAGCTTTCGTCGGAGGCTGGAACGAAGTAAGTGGAGGAGTCGTTGAGAGACACTTTCAGGGGTTTGCCATTGAAGGCGAATGATAATGATTCCATTATGTTTGACGCGGGCTGGAAGGTGAATGAAGTCCTTATCATGGCTGAGAAGAACCCGCTTCTCTTTATAAGAAAGTTCCAATAGCTTTTTGTCAGATAGGCCACGTAAGGCTTCTTCCTTAACGTCTTTGACGTCGTAGTTTGCTTGTCTAAGTTTCAAAACAACATGGGAAGCGATATTTTCATCGGTTAAGAATTTCATAGGCTGGCGAGTTTAGCGGTAGGATAGACTTCTTCATGTCTAAGCGTACGGGTAGCGTATTCCAAGGCAGCAAGGACATCTTCTTCTTTGAGATGAGGATATTCTTTGAGTATCTTCTCTGTGGTCATTCCGGTGGATAGGAGTTCCATGATGAATTCTACTGATATCCGGGTGCCTTTTACGATCGGTTTTCCAGCCAGGATCTTTGGATCCAAAACGATTCTTCCAGTCATAGAGGGGATAAAGCCAGGTTTGTATTTAAATATATCGGGCTTTCAACGGTGCGGAGAAGTTTTTTAAATAGAGTCAGATTCTTTGAATCATGCCCAAAGCTCTCCTCGTTATCGACGTTCAGGAGGAGTGGCGCGACCCGAATTCCCCGTTGTATCTGGGTGATGATTTCAAGGATCTAGTGATGAATATCAACGACTTAGTTCTTTTCTCACGTCAACATTCCATTCCAGTCATTTGGGTTAAACATGTCTTAAAAGCAGACGGCTCGGATCGCGAAAGGTTTCAGCCAGAGGATGTCTCCTACATGGTGGAGGGTACGAAAGGCGCAGAACTCATGTCTGAACTCCGACCATTGACTTCAGAGGTCGTTCTGCAAAAGAACAAGTTTAGCTGTTTTTTAGGTACGAACTTAGAAGAGCTTCTGAAGAAAATGCATATAGACGAGCTCATTCTCTGTGGTATTATGACCAATACGTGTGTTCGAACCACAGCTTTCGATGGTTATCAGCGCAGTTATAAAATCACGATCATCAGGGATGCGTGTGCTTCCGATAGCAAGGAAACCGATGAGTTCACGTTTAAGGACATTCAAAACCTCATGTTCAATTCTGAGTGCGTCTCCGTTGCGGACTTTAAAAAGTCAGGGTAAATCCTTATAAAAGACAGGGGCTTTTCTTAATGTATGGGTATTCGCATTTTGGGCACAGGGAGTGCCTTGCCGGAAAGGGTTATTACCAATAAAGGGCTAGAAGGCATGGTCACAAATTATGATCATAAGTCAGGTGATTTTGATACCTGGGCCTTTGGTGTTACAAGGATTCGAGAGCGGCGTTTTGTGGGAGATAAAGGATCCGTTACTTCGTTGGGTGTTCAGGCAGCAAAGAACGCCTTACATATGGCTGGACTGCAGCCTTCTAATGTCGAATTTATAGTCACTTCAAGTTCGATGCTCTCAGGGAGGGATAACACTGTGCCTCCGCTTCATCAGCAAATAGCTTATCATCTGGGTGCTCCGAATCTTACGGGAATGTATGTACAGGATGCCTGCCGCGGCTTTGTTACAGCGTTGGATGCAGCGCATGATAAATCCGGTCGGTATAAATATATTTTAGTTGTTTCTTCAGAAGTCTTATCATTGCATGTGGATTTCGCAGATCCTAAGACGGCTGTTTTGTTTAGCGATGGGGCCGGTGCACTTGTCCTGTCACATGAAAAGAATTCTTATTACGATTCTCACTTTGCCGCGGATGCTTCAGAGGGTCGGTTTAATGCAATTAGTTATGTGGAAGGCGGAAAGATTCGGATGAACGGAGGTCCACGAGTGCTTCCTCAAGCCATAAATGCCTTGGTAAACTCTTCAGAGGTATTGCTAGAAAAGGCGAAAGATTATAATATCTATCCAATAGATGTAGAATTTGTGATCCCGCATCAAGCAAATGGACGTATCACAGAAGGCTTCGCAAAGCGATTGCAGTCCCCTCTTAAGGAAAGGGTGGTGAATGCAATTGAGAAGGTCGGGAATAATTCAAGTGCTTCCATTCCAATTGCCTTGGATCACTTGGTTCGTTCAGAGCAGTTGCAATTGCGAGATTCAGACTCAGCAAGAGGTTCTTATGTATTAACAGTGGGGGTAGGTGGAAGCTACGTCTGGGGCGGTAACCTGTTTGAAGTGTAGGGTCGAAACCTTTTTATTCCCTCCTCTCTTTCTTGTTTTTATGGCAAAGAAGGCAGTTAAAAAGAGGGTAAAAGTGTCTAAGAAGCTAGTAAAAAAGAAAGTGAAGCCTTCTAGGTCCGTAAAAAAGCAAGTTAAACCCTCTAAAAAGCCTGTAAAAAAACTATCAACAACGCCTAAATTAAAAGGTGCTTTGACTAAGAATCATGTGATTGCCGTCTTAAAACAGTGTATGGATCCAGAACTCGGTCTTGACATTTACACTTTAGGTCTGATCTATGACATCCATCTCATTCCTAAAGGAGTCGATATTTCAATGACGTTCACCACTCCCGCCTGTCCTTATGGTCCTTATTTGCTAGAAGAAGTCAAGCATAAAGTCTCCACTCAGTTAAACTTATCTAAGGTGAACATCGATGTGGTCTTTGACCCTCCCTGGAAGCCCAGTGATGAAGTAAAGATGTTACTAGGTGTTTCTTAGGTTTGTAAAAACTTAAGTTCAGAACGTTCGGATTCTATAAATCCGAACTTCAGGACGCTTAGTCTTGTATGATAATTTTGTTTCTTAGAATTCGCTGGGGAAAACAACGTGTTGTTGTTCTTCGGTCAGTTTTTCTTTAAAATGGTTAATCTCTATAAGCCCAGGTTCTACGCGGATGACATCTTTGAAGCTAATAACACCTTCTAAGTCTCCCTTTTTATTGACCACTGGGAGGTGTTTGATGTTATGTTGTTGCATCAAAACCATAGCCTCATAGAGGTCTTTTTCAGGTGTAATCGTAATGATTTTTCTAGGAATGATCTGGGTGACAAGAGTAGAATGGGGATCTATGTTCTTCGCCATGACCTTTCGGACAAGATCTTGTTCCGTAAGAATGCCGATCACTCGGTCTTTTTCAGTGCAGATGACAATGCTGCCGACCTTTTTTTCAGCCATGAGTTTGGCGCAGTCGACGAGTTTGACGCCCGGTTCGGCGCAGAGAACAGTCGTGGTCATGACTTCTTCGACAGTAATGCCAAGGGTCATGTGAGTAGGTAAGATGTTGTAATATATAAATGTAGTTACACAATTGTTTTAAATCGTTCAAAGTTCTTTAGGGGTATACGGCAGTCGTCCAACGGTTAGGACACGAGCTTCCCATGTCATTCGGAATGAGCTTGTAATCCGGGTTCGAACCTCATTTTTTGGGCGAAAGTCCCGGCTGCCGTATTTATTTCCTTTCTGAATGGTTCGCTCCTACCCAGATAAAATATTGTCCTAGGAAACGTTCTCGTTCAATCGTTTTTAATCCATGGGCTTCTCCGATTTGGATGCAGTTTTCAAGCCCAACTCGGGTGTAGGTTCTATACGCTTCTTCAAATCCAAAGGTTCGTATTTCATCCAGTTCGGCTTGGGCGCGGAATCGAGTTAAGAATTCTTCTTGGCTCATGCCGACCAGGTCATAATCGATAACAGACAGTACGCCTTCTGCAGCCAATAAGGGTAAAACTCCTTCAAATAGCTTTTCCAATTGAGTATTGAATTTGAAGAAGGCGCTTGCGCTTGTAAAGGGTGCTTTTCCTTTCACCACATTTAGATCTGAAGTCCAGGTATAATTTGGGTTAGGGTCTTTTTTTCGCTCTGCTCCAAGAGCTTCAAGTGCATGTAGGACTTTCATTGCCATACGCCTTGATTGGGTTCTCCAGGTCTCGGTGTCCCATCGAGGGTCGAACGCAAGAACTTGGCATTCAGGCTTATGGTTTGTGATGGATCCCGCCCAAGGGTATTTGCCACTGTAATAGTCTAGATGGTGGCTGCTAAAGTGGGGAGCTACTCTTCTTTCTAATTCAGAAATTAATCTTAAGTATCCAGGTTTTATGGTGGATATCATCTCTCGCAGTTTCCCTTTATCTTTATAAACTTGATCTTCAAATCAGCTCGCAACAGGGTTCAAATGAAAAGCAGGGCTTTCGCGCTAGAAAGTAAGGTTTTTGAGTATCAGGTAGCCGTATTTATCTTATAACTTTAGGTATTACTTCACGTAATATCTGAACCCCTTCTTCTGGGAAATCCTGCTCTTTAAGGTTTTCGACGAACTCTTCCAGCGTCAGCCATTCAATCTCTTCGACTTCTTCAGCTTGTTGACATTCGTGGCCTCCAACAATCTTTGCCATGTAGATAGAGACTTCATTCAGGTCTTGTTTGATCGACCAGGTTCCAAGGTAATTGCTTTCATCCACAGCAATAAGAAAACCCGTTTCTTCCTTTAGTTCTCTTTTCAATGCTTCAATTTCAGTCTCACTTTCTTCCACATGGTCTCCGGGAAGGTCATACATGCCTTTCCAGGGCTCTTTGCCGCGTTTGACAGTTAAGAATTTATCTTGGCTAAGAACCAAGGCATTGACGATTTTCACAAGGGCTAATAGACGAGAGTTCTTTAAATATATTCTCAGATTCCAGTAGTTATACTTGGAGGCACAGCCTCTTTACAGCTACTTTTATAGTATGCTATGGTGACATAGCCATTGCTAGTGGCACCTCGTTCATCAAATCCGGGTTTGATCATGGCTTGGCAGTCATATTCTCGGCCAAGACCTGTTAATATTTCGTTAGAAAATAGTTGGGTTCTTCGCTCGTTGCCCTGAACTTCCTGTGGCAGTGGAACGCTGCGTAGCTCATAATGGTCTTGAAGAGCTTTAAGCATCGGATCGGTAACTGCTGCAGGGAATGGTTTCGCATTTTTACGAACATATTCAAGTGTGACTCTAACACCATCAGAACTATCTTTTGCTGGGCCAGGGTAGCCCACATTTAATAAAGAAGCCAAGCCCAGTGCTGCTGAGCCTAAAACGATTGGTGCTGCAATGGCACCTAAGACTATTTTAGTGAGTCTTCGCATATTGACCTCTGGAAATCACTTAACCTATAAAAAAGTTAGTGTATTTATAGTTATTAGCATACATATTGTCCGCATCCGCAGTAGCGGGGTTCGCTGCAGAAGGGTCCCCAGCAGGAGTAGCAGAGCCAGCAGTCAACTCCGGGGATGCCAAAGCATTGGCCATGATATCCCCACGCATCATTAGTCGGGCAGCCCGCTTCTTTGACCAGGTTTGTGATGTGTGCTATTTGTGAGTCGCTTAAGGCCATATTTTTTATTTGTAAGTCATTTAAGGAACTCTGTGAGTCGCTTAAAGCTGTAACTGCTACCATCAGTAGCAAAAACGTGAATCCGAAAAGAATGCCTTTGTTCATGTACATCACCTAATGGGGGGAAAGGGGCAAGATATATATGTCTTCCATTATAAAAAAGTCATAAAATATAAGGCTTTTTAAAGAAAGTCGTTCGAGGGGGCGTATCCTTTATAAATCCCTGTTCTTTCTATAGGCTATGGCAGGTT
>JBBSWA010000064.1:0-8439 GCA_038046485.1 Nanobdellota archaeon | reverse complement strand
AAAACGACCTAAAGGTCGGGGTATTAAACCCCTGTGCTCGCTACGCTCGCAATAACTCCTTGCGAAATTGGATTTAAAAATTTTATTACTAAGAAATATTACTCCCTCTAAAACCCTTCATTAACTTTGATCACTCGCTCTTTCTTAAGCAAAACTGGGCGAAGGCTCACCTAAGAAATAAAAGATCAACTTATCGAATTCCTTATCGAGGTCAAACATTCTCTTTTTTAGATCTAGGGATTTATAAAGATTTCGAGCGCTTCTTCTTGATCAAATAGGACTTGGCCTCCTCGATGAGTTTACCTGCGCCTTCTCGCTGAACCCAATCCAAGGCGAGTTTATGAGCAGTTTGTGTTTTAAGACTTACTTCACGACGCCACTCTTCTTCATTGGCCACCTTCCTGAACATGGCGTAGGTCAATACATGAGATATTACTTGAGGACTACGCTCTCTTAACCGAAGAGCTAACTCTTTATAGTAGGCTGTTTTCAAAAGAGGACCTTGGACGATACGACAGAATTCGTACACGAGATGCTCAAGCAAGCGCTCGGCAGAAAAAGAAAACAAGCGCTCCCCCTCCCAATGCTTCAAAAACAAGGTTAAGGGATCTGAAAAGGATTCGACCGCCCCAGGCCTATGAGAATACGGCAAGATATATCCGATGACTTCTCTTGACTCCCATGAAACCCCTAGTAGACTTTGCAGGTTTTCTAAATAAGACTTTAATCGAGGAAGAACCTCTCTTTGCAAACGCTGCACCCCTTCCAACGCTTCTACTTTACGCCGCATGAAATAATCATGATCCAGTGCTGAGTGCTTTTCTGTAAGAAGATACAAGGCGTGGTCGTATACACCTGAATACCTTAATGTGACTTTCGGAGGCTTCTTAGAAGGCATGATTTTATCCGGAGAGCAAGTCTAATAAACCTTTCGACTGAACTTTAAGTCCTGTAAGCTTATAAATGAGAAAAGGTTCTAGAACCTTATGGTGACGTACTATGCGGTTAAGATTCGAAAAGAACTGGCCCTTGCTATTCCCATTCTGATTTTATTACTCGTCTTTGGATATTATACGGCTAAGAACATCTGGAACTGGGACCTTACTACTTCCACCCTTTCCTCCGTAACCTCCCCTACTGCAACCTCCAACCCCAAAACCCTACAACCCCTTACCGATGTTAACTGCGAGAGCTTCCAACCTCAACTGGATGCCTATGCCCAACAAGCCTTCAAAGATGGGTATTTATGTGCGAAACAAAAAAGCAATTGCCCAGTACCTGAACCTTTGAGTTCCTATGAACAAAATCGATTGGAACATAAAAGTATAGGTTACTCCTTTGATGCCCAGCACTATGTCAACACCAAAAGTACCACCCGGCAATATTATACCAACCTCATGACGGACACATACGCCTGTACCCCACAAAATCTTGAACTGCTCAAAAAGTTTGTTTACGAACAACAATGGAAAGCAGGAGCTGTTTCCTACACATGAAAACGTATTTGTTTAGCATCTTCAGGAACTACGAAAGTTCCTGAGGTGATCAGAATTCAAAAGAATTCTGACACTTCGAAATCCTTGATGCTAAATTACAAGTGCTGCGTCTCCGTAGGAGCACAGAAATTCGTAAGGAATTTCTGGCTCCAGAAATCTTACAGATTTCTGTGAGCCAACCCTTCGCAACGCACCTGATGATTATATTGAGAGGATTTCGACCTGAGGATGCTAAACAAATCAAGACAAAGAGACTCTACTCATGAAAACCTACCTCTTACGTTATGGTGAAATCAACCTGAAAGGAAAAAACAGACCGTTCTTCGAGCGCAAATTAAGCCACAGCCTCAAATCCTACCTGAAAAACAAAAATGTGGAAGGAAGCGTTAAACGATTACGCAATCGCATCTATGTTGAAACAGCCGATGAAGTTGATTGGAGGCCCATCTTTGGACTGGTCAACTACAGCCCCTGCATAAAAATAAATGGCAACTATGAAGCGATCCAGGAAGAAGTCAAAACAAGATGTAAACCATTTACGGACAAAACCAAGTTTCGAATCACCACCAACAAAATGGACCCTTCCTTTCCCCTCTCCAAACAAGAAATGAATGAACAACTCGGCAGCCTGGTTGTGGAACAAACAGGCGCCAAAGTATCCTTGAAGGGGTATGATGAAGAAATTGGCATCGAAGTCCTGCAAGGAAAGGCCTATATATATAGCACGATGATCCCCTGCCATGGCGGACTACCTGTAGGTGTTGAAGGCAGCGCCTTACTCCTCATGGATTTTGATGCCGAAGGGAAAAATGAAAAAAGCCTTCTTGCCGGGGTTTTAGCCATGAGGCGCGGCTGTGCCGTATTCCCTATTGCAGAAAAACACCATGATATCCAACTGTTAGATCAGTATGCCTACGGCACCAAACCTCAATTTAAACTCTTCTCTGAAATCAACCTGCCTGAATTTATTGAACGATACGAACTCCAAGCACTTATCGTTGGCGATACCCTATCAACCCTTAAAAGGTACGACGAGATACCCTTACCTGTGCTAAGACCATTAATCGGATACACGGAAGAAAAAATAAAAGAAGAAATGAAGAGATACCGATGAACATCTACCTTGAACAACAAAACAAGACACTAAAGAAAAAATTCAGCGGAAGCGCTAAAAAACTTCTCATAACCCTTGGCGTTAGCTCACAAGCTGTTCTCATCATCAAGAATGGCGAACTCGTCACGGAAGATGAGGTGCTCAAGGACAAAGATGAAGTCAAATTATTGAGTGTAGTGAGTGGAGGATAGATGGGATATCCTCAACCTACAACACTTCGTGTTGAGCTCGGCAATCTTGTTGCCTCGTTACAACACTTCGTGTTGAGCTCGGCAATCTTGTTGCCTCGTTACAACACTTCGTGTTGAGATTTGCCTTTGTGCTCAAAGCCAAATCTTTATAAAACTCTCTTTTATCCTAACGAACATGAAAACCACCCTTGCCTTGCTTCTCACCCTTAGCCTCTTGTTTATCGCCTGTCAAACCACTCAAACTCAAATCCAAACTAAATATGTCTGCACGGATGGAAGCACCGTAGACCAAGTGAGCACTTGCCCCAAAACCACCACAGTTACTTATATGAACCCCGAGGCCAACACCACGACTTGCCCCTCTACTCCTGATGAAAAACAATTTGCCGTTACTGCAACTTACCTTTCTGAACAACTCAAGGCTGACCCTAAAATCGTTTTGATTGATGTACGTGAAGGCGAAGAATTTCAAAAAAGCCATCTTGAGAACGCCAAAAATATTCCTTTAGGAGGCTTATGGAAAGCCCACTTTTTCAAACACCTTCCCCGCGATGACCCCCTGGTGCTTTATGACAATGACGGCGTACGAACCGCTGTCGCCTATCGGGAACTCGCCCGACTCGGCTACAAAAACATGGTCAAACTCGCTGGAGGCATCGGCGCCTGGCAACAAGCAGGCCTTCTTGTCGTTGAAAAGGGTCAACTCCAAAAAGGAACGCCTATCTTCTAATGAGCACGTGCAGGCGATGTTCTAAAAAGACGATTTGCAGCGATTACTGCAAAAGGCATTTCTTTACGTACTTTGAAAATAAAGTAAGGGATACGATACAAAAATATCAACTTATACATAAGAAAGATAAGATCTTGGTTGGGGTGAGTGGGGGGAAGGATAGCTTAACTGTTTTGCATCTCCTTAACCAATTCGGATATTCAGTCCATGCCTTAGCCATTGATGAAGGCATTGCCGGCTACCGCGACCAAACCCTTGAGGATGCTAAAGTGTTTTGCACATCCCACAAGATCCCTTTAAAAATCGTGAGCTACCAAAAGGAATATGGACAGACCCTAGATCAAGTCATGAAAACAAGAACGAAAGGCGCGTGCAGCCCCTGCGGCACCTTTCGAAGAAACCTACTGAATAAACACAGCAAAGGCTATGATAAAATGGCAACCGGCCACAACATGGACGATGAAGCCCAGACCATCTTAATCAATTTATTCAAAAGCCACACCCACCTCATTTCCCGACAAGGGCCTACCACCACGAAAAAAAAGGGATTCGTTCCAAGGGTAAAACCTTTGTATTTCATGAAAGAAAAAGAGATCATGACCTATAGCTATTTGAAAGACATTGTGACCCACTTCACCGAATGCCCCTACAGCCATACGGCCTACCGCATCTACGTACGCGATGCATTGAACCACTATGAAGACCAACACCCCGGAACTAAAAAAAACCTTTTGCAATCACACCTTGCACTCAAAAAAGAGATGCACCCTCAAGAAGAAAAAATGAACTACTGCAAACGCTGCGGCGCTCCAAGCAGCCACCTTATCTGCCAAAGCTGTACCTATCGCCAAGGATTTTAGAACCTGTCAAGAATTACCCCTCAAAGAATACCTGGATACGGCTTTGCACAAAAAGTCGCAAAATGCTCCGATTAGCGGCTTCTCGCTTGTGATCTTGTTTTAGGATGGCGGACATGCTCAGAAAGCTTCGCTTTCTGGCACACCAATACAAAGTATTGAGTGTTCCCCGGCGGGGGCGACCCCCTTGTCCGCTTTATTGTCTAAATAAAGAAGCTCGACATGAGGCCGCTAACCTACTTTTTGTGCAAAGCCCCTGGATACACAACGCTTAAAAATCAAACCTTACTCTAAATAAGCATGAGGCGCCTACTCTTCCTTCTTTTCTTACTTACTGCATGCACCCATCCAAGAATGGACTCTTCACAAACTCCCTTTTCAAACCCTACACTTGCCATCCTCCTTACGGATTCGCACCCCGCACCCCTTTTTCCCACCCAAAAACTCACCTTGAGCATCAGCCAAGTCTATTTACACGGAGAAGGTGGCTGGCAAACTCTCACCCAAAATGCCCGCCGCTACGACCTTGCCCAACTACACAACACCCAACAAAACAAAACTCTTTATGACGCCCTCATTCCTGCGGGACACTATGACCAAGTCAAACTCTACCTTACTCAAGTTAGCATCACCCAAAAAAATAAAAACCAAGTCGCTTACCTTCCCAGTACAGAATTAACTATCCCCCTTGAACTTGAAGCCAAAGAAGGCCACACTTATACTCTTCTTTTAAACTTTAATACCCTTCAAAGCATTTATCCTGCCAAATACAATGAATATGTATTCGCTCCCCAACTGGAAGTTAAACTGCACGATGCAGCACCTGACCAAGAAGAAAGACTCCTTGAACAATATTTATTAGGCATGGATGAACAAGGAAATGTAGAAAAAGGTGCACACATCCAAGGAGGAACTGAATTTCGCATCGTGAACAACAAGATCAAGGTCTTACAACCCTTACTGCAAGATAGCAGTGCCGGCATCAACTTCTACTTGCAAAGCATCCCCTTTGAAACGGAGAGTACTCAAACTGCTCCTCCCTTCCGGGTAACCCTAAAAGAAATCCGCCTGCAAAATAATAATACGGTAACCGTCTATAAAGGAGAACAAGAACTCTTACTGGACCCCAACTATGTCCAAGAGGTTGCAAGTGAACAAGTACCTGCTGAAGAATATACTCAACTCAAACTCTACTTTGAAGATACTGGAAATGGCGCCCAAGGAAATTCTGTTGAACTTACCCCTTCTGTCCTTATTGTATCGGCTAATCTCACCACTCAAGAAGACCAAACCCTTAATGTGGTCCTTCAAATCCCCGTCTCAACTACAACCAAGGGTTACCTCCTTCACACACCCCAGATTACTACCACTACTGAAAAAAGCATACGTACTGACGCTGCCCACACTGGACAAAAACTCTACATTCCCCATGCTGACCTTGCTAAGATACGAGAAGCTGAACAGCAAGGACTCTTCAAATGAACAACTGAGTTGAATTGAGATCCTGAAATCATAGCCTATATATACCTTCTTTCATTTTTGAACTCGTATGAACACCGATATTGTAGTGCCTAATGGAAATGAAGAGGCCTTCACCCAAATGGCCCAAAAACTAGGATATACTTCCTTGATCTATGCCTATGAAAAGAATCCTAAAGAAATAAAAGTTAACCTCCCCCACCAAATTGCGCTTTTTTCTGCTAAACCAGGAAAGTACTTGCTGATCGGGCAAAGTTGCATGGACTTGGAAAAAGGAAAGATCGATTTTCTAACTAACTTAGAATTGGAAGCGGCGCAAGATAAACACCACCACCGCCAGTCAGGATTGAACCAAGTCTATTCCGTGATGGCCAAGAAACAGAAGACAGTTTATTGCGTAAACTTACATTTATTGATTACCAGCAAAGAACCCGAGAAGATCCTTGGACGGATGATGCAGAATGTACGACTCTGCCGAAAATACGGCATTGAAATTCAGATCTTCAGCTTTGCTACCAATCCCTATGAGATGCGAAGCCCAAAGGATATGCAAGCCTTTGGAAGGGTACTGGGGATACGGAAAACTATATAAACCATTCCCGCCCAAAAATACGTATAGAAGACTTTGAATAACCCTATAAAAACAGTTCAAAGCCCTCTATAATAAAGTATAAAAAAGAGGCATGATGAATCGATCCGTTGCTTTTTACCTATTTTTACTGCTCTTGCTCTTAGTAGCCTGCAAACAACAAGCCGTGCTTTCATCAAACCCGCAAGAGGCCACCCAACCCCTGAAACTCGTAACAGAAAAAATGGGAGAGCCCTGCGCATCATCCCCTGAATGCGGAAGCGGATATGTCTGCACCCAAGGAAGCTGCCAAGAACCCCTCCTAGACGCAAGTTGCCAAAGCAACACCGACTGTACGCTGATCAACAAAGACTTAGAGTTTCAGTGCTGTGAAGCAGGCGCTTGTGACGCCATCGACTATTCCAAAAGAAACTGGATTTCGGTGAACAAAAACTGGTTTGAATCTGAACGAACGAAAAACTGCCCCCCCACTGAACAGTGCGGACCCATACCCAACTGTCCGACCAAGATCGTGAATGAAAACTTTGAAGCCAAGTGCACACAAGGACAATGCCAAAAACAGCCAAAGCCTGGAAGCATCGTGTGCAACGACTTATGCGGGAATGACCGCTGCGAACAAGTCGTCTGTATGGGAAACGGTTGTCCCTGCGCTGAAAACAGCGAGAGCTGCCCAGAAGATTGCGACTGAAGAAACATTTTTCTCGTCTATTCCCATAGAAAACTATATAAACCAACCCAGCCCAGATTTACAGTTTGATCACAAAAGGGGTAAGGATGAACATTCGGTTAAATGGGCATAGACTGTTCTTAATCATCCTACTCTGCATTCTCCTAATACCCCTTGCAACAGCCTCGAGTGTCAAAGTAACCAGCAAAGAAATCAAGGAATCAACTGCGGTGAAAGCCGGGCAGTGCATCGTGGATGCTGGAGTTACGGACTCGCAAGAACCCCAAGTTCCTGCCTGCCCCGGAGGCGAAATGACTGGAGGCGGCGTTGGATTTAAGATCTATTGGAATGTAAAATGGGGCGGGGACCATTGGATTCGAAGGGGATTCAATACCTGCAAGCTGCCCCTGGAACCCTGGAAAACAGACCTAGACAAGGCACCTTACACTGACTTATTGATGAAATTCTATACGCAAGACGAGATTGCGAAGATCACGGGCGACAAAGGAGACCCCACAAACCAAAAACCCGCTACGCTCTATGAAACAGAAGGTCAACTGGGCAACCCCTGCCCTGCAGGATACGACAAATTAGGAGCATTTACCAAAAAGAAGAGAAAAGGCGCCATTGACCATATTGACGTAGACTTCCTAGGCGGACCTGGTGTGTTATGTGGAAAACGAGGAACATTCCCTGATTTGAGTGGAGCGACGATTGGCTCTCCAGCGATTACCGGCCATGCTGTGAGCGAAGGCACCCCTTTTCCTGCTGACTTAACCCTGCCCCTTGTACAAGATTTCAAACTCTTAGGATGCGTGGACTGCGATGCTGCCCCTGCATGCCCTGAAGGATATATAGACCGCGGATCTTATTCAGGATCTGGCGAAGTTCGAAGTCAACGCATGGGAGTTGGATACCGATTCTGCGTCCAATACAACGTAGCCTGCGCCGCCCGAGAACCCGACCAAAGTAAGGAAATGTGCGAAAGCACCGACGCCAATACAGGCGCCTTACCTGGCTATCCCTTACGCGAAGGAGGAGCTGGATTTGCCGTAGATGGCGGGGCAGGTGTTTGGGTCAAGACAACTCCTGAACTTACACCCCCCTTCGGTGGAACTCTAGGTGGAACTCTACCACCCCTTCCTCCTGAAGTAGTCTTAGATGGAACTTCTGACCCGTTCTTCACCCGACTTCTACGACCTGACGGAAGTGTTTATGGCGGAGTGTATGTTCTTGGCGAAGAAGCCATGACCACCAGCGTGGAAAGTGTACTCAACCAAAAAGGCAACTGCTGCCTTGACGGGGACGAATGCGAA
>JBBSWA010000063.1:0-4144 GCA_038046485.1 Nanobdellota archaeon | reverse complement strand
TTAAAGTCTTAGAAATCAAAATCTTAAAAAGGAAGTAATTATGCAACACAGCAATATCGAAGTATCTTTAGCGGCTCATTATGCCCCAAGAGCTGCGCCACGAGTTCATAAAAAAGATTAAAAGGATGGAGAAAAAGAGAGATTTCACAATGTATAAAAGTATCGAAGAGCTTAGAAAAGAGATAGAAAAGGATGTGTATGAAGAGATCAAACAAGGTATGAATCGTGGTAAAGCAAAGGCCAAATAGCCATTTTCCAGCCTTCCGAACGCTGAATTCAAGGGTTTGAGCTATTTTTGCATAATGCCTTTCGCTCCATTTTTGTAGCATACGTTCTATAAATGTTGCACAATCCGATGAAGGCCTTCTTTAACCATACCCCTACATTTAACGATAAATAGAAATATTTATAAATATGTAGGGATAACTAGTTGGATGGTGATCGTTCGTCAAAGGCAGGTAAAGGGTCGCATCTATTACTATTTGGAGCATACCTTTCGTATAAAGAGTAAAGTAGTAAAGAAAGAGTTATACTTGGGAAAGGTGCTGCCAAAGAACGTAGAAGAATTAAAAAAAAGGTTCCTGCATGAGTTGTACAAGGAAAAATGGTATGGGGTTTTCGATAAGGTAAAAGAACAGTACGCCAAGGAGTTAAAAAACACCCCTCCTTCCGCCCTTCTAGAAGAGCAAAAAAAGTTCTCGATCCGGTTTACATACGATACGCAGCGCATCGAAGGCTCAAAATTAACCTTGCGCGAAACTACAGACTTGCTTGAAAAAGGCATCAGCCCAAGGGCCAAGCCCATGTCAGATGCGAAGGAAGCACAAGCTCATCAGAAAGTCTGGGAGGAAATGTTTAAAACACAGAAAGAGCTCTCTCTTCAACCCATTCTGTATTGGCATAAACAACTGTTTAAGGACTCAAAACCGGATATAGGGGGGAAGATTCGGCAACATCGGGTAGGAATCAGTGGGAGCAAGTTTGCACCCCCTTTACCAGTTGAGTTATATCCTTTGCTAGACGATTTCTTCCGGTGGTATGCAAAGAATAAAGGAGTTTTACATTCAGTTGAATTGGCAGCGTTGGTTCATTTAAGATTTGTGACGATTCACCCGTTTGCAGATGGGAATGGTCGGCTTTCCCGTTTGCTCATGAATTTAGTGCTGTGCCGGAAAGGATATCCTCCTTTGAACATTCAGTATGAGGGCAGGAGCAGTTATTATCATGCCTTGGAACGTTCACAAATTAAAAACAACGATGCTATCTTTGTGCAGTGGTTTTTCAAAAGATATGCAAAGGAATGTCAATCGTTTACTAAACGAAATTAGCTCTTTTCCAGCCTTATAAAATCTACTCAGAAGGAACTACAACAGCTCGTTTCGGTCTTAATTGTGCTGTAAACTGTTGCCAGACATCTCGTGACGGGTTCAGTAAGATTACGGTTTGGCTTTCATTCGTTCCATTGACTTGCTTTCGCTCAGCATTAACCCCATTGAGTAGGTTGTTGAAGTCTATACTATATCCCGTGTATTCGATAGTAATTAACTGATCAAACACCTTCGTTGCATTGTTACTCCGATTTTGGTTGAAGAGTGTCTCGGTAATGCCTTGGATATGTTGGGGGGTCAAACTAGATAAGTAGAGTCGTTTGAAGTCGCTGAGTTCGAAGGGTATATTTGCTGTTTGAAGGACCGTTCTAAATAGGTCTTTGATCCAGTTCCAGAGTCTGGTGATGGGGTTCACATCAAATCCAGGAACGCTCTTACCACTGATCACGACCATTTGCAGTCCACCGGCATGGTAAACATGGACTAAGTCTTGTCCATTTCGGCCTTTTAACGTAATGCATTCGTTGAAGTCATCGCCGCTAGTGCAGCTTTGTCCGAAGGTTTGTACTTCGCTGCTGTTCCCATCGAGGTCATCAAAGCTGAAGAGGGTGCTTTGTTTGAGGGCATCAAAAAGTGCAGATCGGTTGCCATTGTAGCTTGTTCCAAACACAACATGATCATCAAAAGTTAAAACGCAGTAGTTGTTGGTGTTGCCAGGGTTTTGCATGTTGTTTAGTGCAATGGCGGCTTGGTCGCAGAAGAGTGTGTAATCCAACAAGTTAGTTTCAACTCGGGTCTTGTCCAGCATGATCTGGGCGAGTAGTTTAGTGCGAGTGGTCCAGCTTCCATTGCTGCAGTAATCATCTTGGATGTATTGGCTGTCAAGAACGCATTGAGGGGCACAGTCTTCTGTTGTGCAGCCGTTCTGGCTTTCATTGCCTTCTAAATCATATAGACACTGTGAGTCTTGTGGGCAGTAGCCACTCTCGCTATCATCAGGAGTGTATTTGAGGAAGGCGCTTTTCCATTGTCCACTGATGCATCGGTAGGCCTGGCCATTTTTCAAAACCGTATTCGCATCTGGCGCTTCTCCTGGTTTGTCGCTTTGGTCGTCAATGCAAGTATATCCATCCCAGCATTGTGTACCTCCGCAGCATTCTTGATCAAGGAATAGGGTTTGTGAAACAACCTCGCTTGAGTTGGTAGTTTCATTGGTTTGGTTAACTGTAAGGTAATAGGGTTTGTCAGCACGAGCGGGGTTAAGGGTGCCATTTTCTACAGTAGGGACAAGGTTACCTGAAACAACCGTTTCTTCAGGGTTCCACGCAATTTTTCGCAAAACTTCTCGTGCCGTGTCATTTCGTTCCAGCCATTGTTCCGTGTAGCTGCAGTAATATTTTTGAATGTCTTCGGGGGGTCCGGTTCGACTGCAGTAGGCTTGCTCTTGAATGACGTTTTCTTTCGGCGCTTCACTTGCTTTTTTCTTAGTTTTTTTGGCTTCTCCAGCTAGGTTGGTGGGGGTGTCATTTTGGGTTTCTCCAAGTTGCTCCGCACCATCTGTAGGGTCATGGATGGGCACTTCAATGTCCTTGAATTTCTTTCCTTTTGCCCAGTTGGGGTCATCTTTAATGTCAACAAGATAATCATTTCCACTGTTGTATCCGCCGGCAAGGTTGCAGCCAACTAGGGTTCCGTTGTATACAAATGCGCCTTTATCCTCTCGTGTACTGGTGTCTCCAATGATGACGTTAGGGCCTTCCTGTCTGCCATCTGCGACATAGAGCGCTCCTTGGATGGTGGCAGTTTGGCCAGTCAACTTCGCTCCTAACTCATATTTCATGTTTTCGATGTTAGCGATTCTTACGTTGTGATTGAGGAAGGCTCCGTTGGGTTGGTAGTTGATGAAGCATGCTCCTTTTCCTCCGGCATCATTGTAAAACTCACCGTCAAACGGTGTACTGGGGTCGTCGTCGTCCACTTCTCCGCAGCAGTGCGTTCCTGTATTAACCAGCTTGTTTTCAGTTACTGTAGTGTCTCCCCAAGGAGTTTGAATTCCTTCTTTGACTTTGATGGCGGGGAAGCTTTCACAGTCATCTAGATATTCTCCATCCAGGTCTTTTCCAAAGGTATTGGTGTGTCGGCAATAGGTGAAGCCGCACCAGAAGCGTGCCAATTCAGCAACGGCAAAGTTGATGCCTCCGTCTGCTTCGTCGTTGTCCGTCTCACCGCAGAAGCTGACTCGGGGGAAGTAGTGTAGTTCATTTCCGTCTACGCAGGGACTTCCTCTTTTTTTCTCATCTCCTCCCCACATCCCGGCATCTTGTGGGGGGTGTCCTGGATTTCTTTCTTCGTTGGATTTGAATCCACAATTGGAGACGCGGTGTCCGTTGCATCCTTCCCATACACTCATAATCCAGTTCCATTTTCCTTCTTTTATATCCATCTCTCCTGCTTGGCATAAGGGTCTGAAGATCTCTTGTTCTCCTTGTGCGGCTGCGTCTGTTGAGGATTTCCAGGCGTGTTCTCCGTCTTGTGCAGTGCTTATGCACAGTTGCTTTTGTCCGTCTTGGATATCGGTGCAGTCTCCCCCGCTTTCAAAGTACCACGCATTTCCTTTGTCATCATCGCCGCAGCAGGGTCCGTTCATGACCTTTCCGCAGGTTTTTTCTCCGCAGAATTCGCCTCCGCTGTTGAGCATCGCCCCCAATCCAGTTGAGGTGCATTGGCCGTGTTTAGGATCTTCAAACAATTTCACGCCACTAAAGAAAGGCTCAGCTTCTGGCAGCCAGATACCTGCAGGGTCATTTCGAGTGCAA
>JBBSWA010000062.1:0-16005 GCA_038046485.1 Nanobdellota archaeon | reverse complement strand
TTGAATACGTTGCGCCCAAGTGTTTCTCGCAAGAAAGTCCCCCGCTCTACCAAGCGCACTTTCTTGGGCATATCCCTTGACCGTGTCTCTAGCCAGATCGTGAAGCATATCACATGAAACAAGACCATCTATTGCTTGTTTTAGATCTGAGTCGTACGGCTTCAAAACAACACATAGCTTATCGTAGGCACGCGTGCTTAATGTGGGAAGATTTCTTTCTAACTGACCGAGTATCTCTGCTGCTTCCGGACTTGCACGTTGGTTAACACTGAACTGGGCTAAGAATATTCTTAATATTTCATCATCGAATAACATCTTATCATAAGTATTGTCTACATGCTTAAAGAAACGCTTCCTTTCTAAACGCAGTGATCCTTCTAGTGCAGGGGCGGCCAATTTATGCAGAGCAACACACCCCCGCCCAAACACAGTATATGGCGGAACATTAAATGCTGAAGCTTCTTCTCGCAGGTCTTGACTGAGTGCACCGTTTAGATAAGCGTTCCAAGCTGATTCAGTGAAGTTCACTCCTTTTTGGATTCTAGCTTCTGAGCGAAACGCTGCTTCTGCTTTCGCTGCCTTAAGTGATATTGCCTGATTAAATGTAAATGTTTTTTTCATGTTTAACCTCTAGACTCTTTTACTCTGAGTTTTGATGGCGGGTTATTATCTTCTTCAGCCCTTCGATAACCTTCTATTGCCATTCTGTTCACATGAATCGGCAGATTCATTCGGTTCATCTCCCCTACAGTTAGGTAGCTGTTTGCCATGATCCTTTGTCCATCCATCTCAAGAACGGCACCGGCTTCGTACCCTCCCAATACAGATTGAACCCGAGGATCTTTTATTTCCCTGCAAAGTTGCTCTAAAAATTTATCTACTCTGCGTTCTGCAGCAAGAACGCCGCTGAATGCTGCTAAGATGCTATTTTCCGGATCCTGAAGCTTGCTGCCATACGTACGATGGACGTGCCTTCGCTGGCCCCACTCAGTCCAATGATCTCCCAATACAACCTTCTTTACTTCTTTCACTGCCGTATTATACGCATGGACTTCTCGAGGCAGGGTGGTTTGTAAAAAGCTTACTAATCCTTGATATCTTACTCCTATAATTTCTTGTGTTTCAGCTATTTTAATTTCTTGGGCTAATCTTTCTTTTACTGCCTCTATTTTTATTCTTTGATCCTCTGAAGAAGGCTTGAGAAGTCCTTCAAGGGTTTCTTCTACAGAAGCCCTGGTTTTTTCGATTTCGCTTCTTAATCTTGCAGAGTGGGTTTTTAGTCTTTCTAAGAAAGCCCCCTGATACCCATCTTCGGGCATGTACACCAAGTCTCTTGCTTCTAAAACAGCAGTCTCTACAAGGCGTTTGTAGCTTCCTTCCATCTCGGGGCGCGTAGGATGTTTAGAGAAAAGATTCATGATGTCACCTTTCTCCTTGAAGCGCCAAAACGCTTTCTTTTACCAAGTTTCGATAAACAGAGGATGGCTCTACACTGTCAGTACCGTCTGAATTTGCTGGTTTCACTACAGGAGAACCGAACCATTCTTTGACAGTTGTACACTGGGTTCGGCGGTATGTATCCCCTGAACCATTGAGGCCATCTAACCCCTGATCGGTTAATTGTACATGGCTTACTTTTTCATCTGGACATGAAAATCGTTCTTTTCCGAAAGAGTATTTTTTTCCGAAAGAGTAAGCTTTTTCGAAGGAGTATGTTCGCTGAATGTCCAACTCATCTTCTTCCCCTACTCCGAAAGGAGTGCAATCTGTATAAATAATAGACGTATCTCGAAGAGCGGGTCGATTCACTCCCACATCGTATATTCTGTATTGCTTGCATGCAGCTGGCCCGCCACACCCAGTTGGCCAGCTATCCTGTGCCTCGTTGGAATATGCCCTGCTTTCAGCCTTGTTTTTCACTAATTCAGCTAGGCTTCTTACTTCAGGATCCATCCCTGCTTGCACTGCTGAAGCAGCGAGCAGCACTGGAGCCGCTATTTTCAGCATGTTCATTGTAGATTTCATGAGGTTACCTTTTGAAATATTTTATTTTTGCTCGTCCTTATTCGAAGAGCTTTCATAGCACTGATCTGTATTGAGCCTGCAACCAATCGCTGAAAGCACATCGGTTGCAAAGGTCATTTTTGAACCTTCATCTAAGACGATTAGGGCTATATTTGGGGCATTTTTTCCATCGTTACCATAATATTCATCGTCTGTGTAAAATGAACGTTCGTATCTTGATTCGAGTTTTTTTGTTCTTTTATTTCGAGCGAGTACATCTTTGGATACCGTACCGTTTATGCCGGTCCAATTCACTACGCGGCCATCTTGTAAGCCATATGTGATGACTAAATCTAAATCAACGTACTCTTCGCAACCTGCTTTCGGCACGAAACCTTCACAATCATGACCCTTCACGTTTACAACCAGCTTATCACCGTTTCCGACTTGGCCATATGAATGTTTGTCGATGAAGTGAGCCTCTAGCCTACAATCTTTTCCCACATTGATGCTTGCATCCCCACACAAACCGTAGACTTGGACTGGACCCAGATGATCTTTATACTGTGTCATCCAGAGCTGGTTTGTGCCAGGAATTCGGCTGAACTGACCATCATAATTTCTAGTGGGCGTGAGAGACTCAACAACATAATCAGGATCTGCAAACTTCTCTGGTGCTTTTTGCATCAATTCATGTGCTACTGCAATGTCTAGTTCTCCTTTTGGTTGGAAGACCGGACGTTCTGCGTTCGCTGCACCTACGTTGGTTAGGACTATTGCGCTTATAGTTGCTAACTGTTTTATCGATTTGTGCATATGGATCACCTTTATATCATCACTTATAAGTGGTTTATTGTATATTATTAATATCTTTTTACTATCTAAGATATTTAAGATATCTTTTTTAGAAAGGTTTATAAGCGCTGAAAGCCTACTTTACAAGAATGAAGCGGAAACTTATCCGGCAAGGAGGCAGCGGCTTAACCCTCTATGTGCCGAAAAAGTGGGTGGACGAACACAGCCTCAAACCCGGCGATGAAGTTGAGGTCGAACGTACCGGGGAAGACCTTATTCTCTCCTCTCAAACCAAGACGATTAAACCCAAAGAAATTACCATCGACTTGCCGGATTCGCGCGAGATTACCATACGCACATTCCTTGTGAATGCCTACCGTGCCGGATACGATCGTTTTTATGTGTACTACCTTGGTAACCCTCTTACCTTAACCCAACTTGTCACAGACCAACTCATAGGGTTTGAAGTGTTCTCTCAAAAAGAAGAACAATTTATTATTGAAAGTGTGGCTGAACCCAGCTACGAGAATTTTGAAACCCTCATCCAAAAACAGTTCTTCTTTCTCCTCCAAATTCTGCACGACGTCGATACAACCCCCGTCAAAGAGGTTGTGCACCGGGTCCAGAAATACGACAACTTCCTCAAACGATGCCTCACCAAAAAAGTCCTTACTTCGCAAGCCTTTCCCTTCCTCTGGCAGTTCCTAAGCGAACTCACCCACATTGCCCGACAGTGCTATCACTTCAATTATTACCTACAAAAAAACAAGATCCAACTCGATGTGATTGATAAAAAACTCTTAGAGCAAGCGCAAGGCCTTCTTCGCCTCTTACAAAAAGCTTACTTGAACAACGACTTAACCTCCCTTACCCAATTGCAAGACACTGCGCAACCTCTTATCTATGAAAAAATACCCCACTTACTTAGCTCTAAAAACCCTGTTACCATGTACTATCTTGTTTCCCTTATCCGAACTTTTTACCTAGCCACAAGCCCCTTAACTGGCATCATTCAAATGCGTTCCTAAGAAATCGACCATTCTCGCGCTGCGCGTATAACTTCTTCTGGAACAATTGATTGGTACGTTTCTGCAAAACAGTCGTATAATCGCTTTGCTCCTCTTAGATATTCTTCTTGTTGCCCTTGTTGCCTTCCGAAAGCTAATAAAGCATCGCATGCCAATCGGGTATGATGCCCTAACCCTTCCCCTTTTAGAACAACTTCTAAAAAATTTCTAGCTCTTGCGCTTTCTTCCAACATACAACGTGCTTCTCGCACATTGACCAGGAAACGAGCGGCAGGCTCTAGCTTTTGATAGTCTCCTCGATTTATTGTTTGACCTGTTTCTTGTTCCCAGGCTTTCAATCGCTCTTGCACTAAATACGTTCGATCTGATTCATCCAAAGATGTTGCACATCGTCCGTCTATATATAACGGCCCATCTGTTCCAAGGCCTTGCACGGGAAGAAAAGCATCCAATGCCAAAGCATCTGCTTCTTGCATGATTGCTCTTTTTACACGATTAAAATCAGCCACTTTTAGGTGTGGTTTTTCCATATCTGCGCCTGTATAACATGGGAATGCGTTTCTTGGTGAGAGCTCAGTTGTCCAACAGCCGTATTGCTCCCGGCCTTGGGTGAGTGCTTTTTCAATCGGATCTAAAAATTCCATAAACCCCCCTAAATTTGGGGGTAAAGCTTCAGCCATACGCAATGCGTACCACCTTTCCTGTGCGGTTTCTTGAGAAATTCCGAATTTTGCTGCTAGAGGACTTACAATTCTGTTCATAGCTCCTCTTCGCTCTTCTTCAGATAATACTTTCGGAAGGGTTGCATCAAACTGAGAAATCAACTGAGCCATTTTGGTTAGTAATTCTTGAATGTCTCTATGATATGGCTCTTCTTTAGCTCTTTCAAAAATCCATCGATCCAGGCTTTGCCCTAGATGCTCGACAACCAAGCCGCTTTCTGTCAACGTGACCTGTGGAACAGGCAACCCTCTTTCCCTAAGCGCTCTGTATAAACTGAACTCGAATGCTTCCATTGCACTTGTAGGGTTTTGCTTTAAAACCCTTTCAGGAGCAAAGGGCATGTAGATGACTTGACCTGTACTTGTCGGTAGAATATGGCCAGATGGCTCTACGTTTGCAACACGTGCACCACTGCGACCGGCTGTATGGATATGAGGACTTGTTTCCCCTTCCAATATACTGAGTAACCCTTCTGAGCCTACTGTTCCAAGACTGTGGCCCATGATCAAACTAAGCGCAGCCCTTTCGCTGTTTCGAGCAAGATCCGCTACAGATAAACCTGACCACTGAGGCAGGGGGTTTCCTTGCAGGGCGACTTTTTCTAGAGCTAACGGTAGGGTAGCCATATGAGGTATCGACGATATAGAGCTCTTTTCCTTTATAAATCTTTCTATATTTACTACTATTAAGTACTCTATTAGCGATCGATTCCTGCAAGCTGACTTTATCTAGTATTTTTATACAGGAATAAATGGTCTTAAAATGGAAGGAGAAGAATGATGGTGCTTGTTTTTGAAGGCATCTTTTCACCAAAAATTAGTCTATAAATGTTTTATGTGCTTACATACGCTACCCTTCTGGAATATCTCTTAATATATCTCTTAAACATCCCTGAGCTAGTTCCAACCAACTCTTATTCATGCGCTCTACATCCTCATTAAAACCTGCTCCTGGAGGATTTTCATGAATATTACCTAAATGATCTAGAATGCGTCGATAACGATCTATGTTTGCCTCGTGCCAATACTTCGTACCCTCTAATGCTTTCATCCCTAAAACAATGTTTTTCTTCTTTTCGTTCATGTGCACTTTTTCCTGCAAGGCCTGATTCAGAAATGTAACTGCTAATCTTATGTCACCCATACCCTTACTGTCTTTATCCCGATTTATTAGCCTTTCCACAATCTTTATAAAGGAAAGCGGCATCCAAGAGGACGACGAGAAAGAAAACCGAAGGAGGCATATTTCCTTCTGTGTCTACGTGAGACCAATGCCCAAACTCAAACTATTGCCCAGCCTGCGTGAAAAGAAACGATACCTCGCTTATGAGGCTTTGACGGAACAACCCCTTAGTAAGGACTTCTCTAATCATGTTTTACGACATACCCAGCGTGTTTTGGGACTCTTTGAGAGTGCTCAAGCGGGCATACAATCGGTGGATTATGATGCGAAAGAACAACGGGGGGTTTTACGTGTCGGCCACACCTATGTGGATAAAACTCGTACGGCGCTTATGCTCTTACAATCCTATGAAAACCAAAATGTATTGTGTCGTACCTTAACCGTAAGCGGCATTTTACAAAAAGCAAGGCTTTTTGGACTCGGAAGTGGAACTTCCTCGTTATCCAAGGCAAAAACCAAGATCAAGGGAGGTAACTAATCATGGCAGAAGGCAGCATGCAACCAATACAACACCAAATGATGGGATACGATCGAGCGATCACCATGTTCAGCCCAGACGGCCGACTGCTCCAAGTTGAATACGCTAAAAAAACTGTACGCCTTGGTAATACAGCCATTGGCATGATCCTTAAAGATGCGGTTCTCCTTGTAACGGATAAACGCATCATTGACAAACTCGCCATTCCTGACGCCATTGAAAAGATATTCAAAGTGGATGATCACATCATCGCAACACCTGCCGGGATTATGAGCGATGCCCGCGTTCTCATTGAGCGTGCGCAAGTTCGAGCTCAGCAAAATCGCGTCACATTTGATAGCCCCATTGATGTACTCACCATCGTTAAGGACATTTGCACCATTATGCAGTTTTGCACCCAAAGTGGTGGATTAAGACCTTTCGGGGTAAGTATTCTTGTTGCGGGTGTAGATGAAGATGGTTCTCTTAAATTATTTGAAACAGACCCTTTTGGAAATTACACTCAATACTTAGCTACGGTAATTGGAGAGAGTGATATTGAAATTCAAGAAATCCTCCACAAAGAATACAAGGAAGACATGAGTATTGAAGATGGCCTTAAATTGGCTATTCGGGCGCTCAAAAAGGTCTTACAAAACTTTAGCCCCGAGCGCATTGATGCGGCATACATTGACATGAAGAGTCGCACCATGCAAAAAATAAGCAAGGATAGACTCCTTAAGATTGCTAAATAGGTGAAAAGATGAGAACTATGGGTGGACCAACTCGAATGACCTTTGATGGTGAACGCTCTCACTTTAACCTGGCCAAGCTCAAGACGCATGGAACCACGTTTGAAATCGTTGTAGATCCTGATAAAGCGATTGAACACAAACAAGGAAAAAATGTTGAACTGCGAGAGGTTCTTCACGCTGAAAAGATCTTTTCCGATGCCAAAAAGGGCCTTGCGGCAAGCGACGATGAAATGCAAGCGGTCTTTGGAACAAAGGATCCTGCTGTAATTGCTGAAAAAATTCTAAAAGAGGGTGAATTGCAGTTAACCTCGGAATATCGAGAAAAGGTGCGAGAAGCTAAAAAAAGAAAGATCATTGAAATCATTCATAGAAACGGAATTGATCCTCGAACCAGTACTCCTCATCCTGTGCAGCGTATTGAAAACGCTTTTGAAGAAGCCAAAGTGCACTTGGATGAATACAAGCGTGCTGAAGACCAGGTTCATGATGTTCTTAAGAAATTACAACCCATTTTGCCCATTCGATTTGAAATCAAAGACCTTGAAATTCATTTGCCCTTACAATATGCCCCTAAGTTATATGGCACGGTCGCTAATTACGGCACCATCAAAAAAGATGAGTGGCAAAACGATGGAAGCTGGCTGGGTGTTATTGAGATCCCCGCAGGCCTTCAGACTGAACTGATGGATGACCTGAATAGTAAAACGCATGGAAACGTGCAAATCAAAGTAATTGCAACTCGATGAAAAAAATAATACGGTGAAAAAAATGACAGGACTTATAGTACAAGACAAAACAGTTGTAGTCCCTGGCGAAGTGATCGCTGAAGGTATTGACTACTTACCTAGCTACGGAAGCTACCGGGAGCAGGACAAAATTATGGCAAGCCAATTAGGCCTACTGAATATAGATGGTAAAGTGCTTAAAATCATTCCCTTAGCTGGAAGATACTTACCTCGTCGAAATGACGTGATCATCGCAAAAGTCGTTGACATTCTCATGACAGGTTGGCGACTTGAGATCAACAGCCCCTATACAGCTGTACTTAACTTGAAAGATGCGAGTTTTGACTACATTGCTCGAGGAGCAGACCTCTCTAAATACTTTAACCTTGAAGATTATATGGTAACAAAAATTGTGAATGTTACCAGCCAAAACATCATCGATGTAAGCTGCAAAGGGCCGGGTTTACGAGGATTGCGCGGAGGAAGAGTCATTCGCGTTAGCTCTTGCAAAGTGCCCCGTATCATCGGAAAAAAGGGCAGCATGGTAAGCATGATTAAACGAGCTACAGGCTGTCAAATTACCGTTGGCCAAAATGGGTTTGTCTGGATCAATGGAGAACCCGACAAAGAAATCCTTGTTGTTGAAGTCATCAACAAAGTCCAACGAGAAGCCCACATTCAAGGCTTAACGGAAAGAATCCAAAAGTTCCTTGAAGAAAAAACAGGAAACAAAATAGAAATCATAGAAGAAAAAGACGAGTATGAATCAAGCGAACAAAGTGAATACTCGCAGGAGAATTAACATGAACTACACTAAACGATTCGATGGAAGAAAGTTTGATGAATTACGACCCATCGAAGCCAAAGCTGGCGTCATCAAAAAAGCCGATGGAAGCGCCTACTTTCGAATTGGAAAAACAACGGCCTATGCTGCAGTATATGGTCCCCGAGAGTTGTACCCTAAGTTTATGCAAGACCCCAAACAAGGGCTCCTTCGATGCAACTACAATATGATGCCTTTTTCAGGCGCGGGCGAACGTGTTCGACCTGGTCCTAGCCGAAGAAGCAAGGAAATTTCCATGATCACTGAGCGCGCCTTACGGCCTGTTTTGGATCTCAAGGATTTTCCCAATGCAGTGGTAGACGTCTTCATTGAACTTACTGAGACCGATGCTGGAAGCCGATGCGCAGGCATTTGTGCAGCGAGCATTGCTCTTGCTGATGCCGGCATCATCATGAAAGACATGGTTGTTGCGTACAGTGTCGGTAAAGTCGGCGATCAAGTTGTTGTTGACTTAGATGGCGATGAAGAACACTTTGATCACAATAGCTCGGTTGACATTCCCTTGGCATTTATACCCAGCACTGGCGAAATTACCCTTCTTCAAATGGACGGACGTATTAGCCCTGCTGACTTGCGTAAATGCTTAGCAATGGCTAAAGAGCAAGCACCGGCTGTTTTGCAAGTTTTGCAAAAAGCCCTTAAAGATAAATATACGATGGAGTGAAATGATGGCAAACACACAATTAAAAGAACACATTAGTAACGCACTCAAAAAAGGCTATCGATTGGATGGCCGAAAAATGGATGAGTTTAGACCGATTACCCTCAAAGTCGATTGCATTCGAACTGCTGAAGGAAGCGCTCGAGTTCAATGCGGTGAAACAGAACTCATTGTCGGAGTCAAGCTTGCACTTGAAAAACCCTTCCCCGATACTCCCGATGAAGGCATCTTAATGGTTGGAGCTGAACTTTTGCCCTTATCCAATCCTGCTTTTGAATCTGGACCTCCTAGTATTGAGAGCATTGAAACGGCACGGGTTATTGACCGAGGCATTCGAGAAAGCCATGCCATTGACACGCGTGCATTGTGCATTGAAAAAGGCCAAAAGGTATGGACCATCAATGTAGATGTTTGCCCTTTAAATCATGACGGGAATTTAATTGACCTTGGAGGCTTTGCTGCTATAGCTGCCCTTAAAAGTGCCAAGTTCCCGATTGTAAAGGACGGTGTTGTTGACTACAAAGAACATGAAAGCAAGGCATTGCCCCTTGTTGAGTGTCCCATTCCCATCACGGTTATTAAGATTGGAGAAAACCTACTTATTGACCCCACAGAAGATGAAGAATCTGTTTTGGATGCACGACTTACCATTACCTTCCTTGAAAATGGAGACGTATGCTCCATGCAAAAAGGCGGGGATGAACCCATTACCACTGAAGACTTTGATAAAATCCTTGAACTTGCAGGAAAGGCAAGCCAAGAACTTCGAAAAAAACTAAGGTGAAACTATGACATTAGAACTCAGCTTAAAGCCCGGTCAGTACACTAAGTACGAAAAAGCCCGCATGGTTGGTAGTAGAGCTTTGCAAATTGCTATGGGTGCACCCCCTCTTGTGAAGCTTACTAAGAAGCAATTTGAAGAGATCAAGTACAACCCTGTTGAGATTGCGAAATTGGAATTTGAACAAGGCGTTATCCCCATTGAAATAAAAAGACGCTTACCTCACGAGAAACTCTAAGTTTTTCTTTTTTTCTTGTTTGTTTAGCATCTTCGAAATCCTTGATGTTAAAAAGATAAGTGCTGCGTTCCCGTAAGGAACGTCCCCTCGCTACGCACTGAATGAGTATATCGTTTGGATTTCGACCTTAGGATGCTAAACAAATATAGTTTGCTTATGTAAATCGATACAAATTCAAGAAACTCTTTACTTCATCCATCAATCGCTCGCAATCGGCTTTGCAGTGATCTTCTGCTTGGCCTACAGGACCTTTTAAGATGAACTTATCCATCAATACCCTAAAAAAGAACATGAAGGGCTTTTCATTCCAACGGTTATGGGCATCGGTGATGAGCGTTGCTGTAAAACTGATCGTTACAGTCCCCTTCCACAACTTACGCTTAACCCCATTTAATTCTACTTCTACCTCTTTTAATTTAGAAAAAACCATGGTTGCCTTGATCTCGGATTTGGTATAATCATCATAGCGCTTAAACGGCATCAGTTTTACTTCCATCTGTTTTCCTTCTTCAAAGGTCTGCTCGAAATTCCACTTTTCCACCAGGTTATAATGGTGTTCCTTAAACCAATGATAAACCACAGAGCATAGCTTTTTTGCATCCATGATGCCGTCATACTTGATCACTTGACCATCGATTAAGATATTGCGCTGTACCATGTTTTCAACCGAATGCTGATTCTCCTGAATCCATGTTTAAAAACTTTTTCACCAATACTTGGACTTTTCCTACCGTGATCATCAAGTGATCATCGTGCATGAACTCGATTTCTCTCCATAAAGCCACTTTCTTTAGGAAGGTGTCCATGGCTCCGAGAATGCCCGTCTTACTGGGAATCTTATTTTTAGGATCCATAATGATCTGCCCCTTTAACTTAACCTCTAAACGCGCCCAATCCATACTCTTTACTTCATCCCCTTCTTTTACCTCAACGGTTTTCATGTCCCATGCGTGAATGGAGAAGCCTACCTTGTAATTGATGTATTCTGTAACCTCTAGCTCACCTTCCATGTCAATCTCGACCTCTCTTCCATCCCCGCCTGCCTTTTCCTTGTGCTTTTTTTCGACGGGGCGGTAATGGCGGTCTTTTAGCCAAGAAAAGAGCAATTCGTACAATCCATTGAAGTTAAAATTACCTCGAAACTTCACGATCATCTCGTTTTCGCCGCTAGGCTCTGATACCATGCTTTAACCCGATTAATATATTCTAACCTTAAACATACTCTAACTTTAAGAAGAACGATATATAAAGGTTATTCTTTAGTGACGGCTATTACCAAGATTGGACTTTAATGTATTTGCTTTTAGCAAGTAAGGTGTAATCCTTGTCTCCTGATAGGAGGATGTGGCACTCGCATATTTTACTCGTCGCGGCTACAAATGCATCCAATAAAGGCAGTTTATGCGTCAATGAAATGGTGGCAGCTTCATTTGCAATATTTTTGTCTAAGATTACAAATCTTACTTTTGCGTATGCTTCTATGATGTCAAAGAATTCATTGATTTTTTTCTTAGAAATCCCTAATTGCATGAATTTTTTGGATGTCTCGGCGAGTACGGTGAATGGAATGAACAACCAATCTTTGCCTTCTCGGACATCATTGATAATATTTAACGCTCTTTCATCTTCCTGAAAAAGTTTGATTACAAACCAGCTATCTGCACAGTAATACATTTTAACTACGCTCTAAGTGTCTTTCTTCTTCTATTTCTTTCCATGCTTTGTCCCAATCTATTTTTGGTAATGCCCTAATACATTCTAGTAACTTGTCTATTTTTTTCGTTTCTCTTTTTAACAGAATGCTCCCGTCTGACATAAGGGTAATCATGAAAGGATCTCTTTTTTTTATATTGAACTTATCTCGGATCTTCTTAGGAATCGTAATCTGTCCTTTTTTACCTGTTTTTACTGTATAGGTCCAGAGCACTGGTGATTTATTTTTGGATATGATTACTTGTTCCATATCGATGTTAACCTTTTTGAGCTTATAAATATTTCGGAAAAATGATAAAAATCGGAAATTTCGACAAAATCGGAAAATCTACGTATTTTTCGCAAAAATAACGTTTTTAGGCTTTAATGGATGAGTTTTAGCAGTAAAGGAAACATCTTATATGGCTGTTTGTATGTATCTGAGCCGAAGTGACCTTGCCCCTTACAAACGGTTAACTTGCCCCCTAGGTGCTCCTGTAACTTTCGCCCAGCTTTATCGTCACAGCCCCAAGGATCGTTGTCAGAATTGATGAAAATAATATCTTTGACATGCTGCCTGATCTTATCCCAATTATAAGATTCCTGTAGAATTGGCTCTCTCTCTTTCTAGCGGATCAAAAAACCCTGCGACTAGAATTACTTGCTTAATTTGCACGTTTATGCTTTCCAAGACGCTTAGAATTAAAGGACAGCCTGCTGAATGGCCAATGAGGACAGTTTCCTGGGAAAAAGTGCCGTTTTCCAGCACAAATGGAAGCCACTTCTTAATGTCAGGCTTGTCTTTGCTTGGCAATTCCGGAACCCACACTTTATAGGATTTCTTCTCTAATTCTCTTTTCAGCCATGGAAGCCAATATGAATTTGGGGAACAACCTGTGCCATGAAAGATTGAAGCATTTCTCATTTAAAGAAGAGAGCAGGTAACCTATTTTAATCTTATGGTATCCAAGTTCCTGGGTGCGACGGTCTCGATGTGGAACATCTTATGGATGCTGCTACTCAAGTCCAGGCACTTACTGCTCTCTCCATGTACGACTAAGACCTTCTTGGGCTTGGGATTGCAGTTGCGAATGAAATTCATGAGTTCTCGGCGGTCGGAATGGGCGCTTACTGCGATCTTACCCACTTCCATCTTTAAAGGGATGGTTTCTACCTTCTGGCCTTCCTGGAAGTTTAATTCACGCATACCACCCATGATCTTTCTACCCAAGGTGCCCTCTCCTTGGTAACAGCTGAATAAAAGACTGTTTTTAGGGTTTTCAGCTAGGCGCTTTAAGTATTCAACGGATGGACCTCCATGTAACATACCGGAAGTAGCAAGGATGATGCAGGGACCCTCATTTTCAATGATCTCCTTACGCTCTTTTTGACTTCCAACTCGCTTGATGTTATCGGCTAAGAAAGGATTGTTATCAAAATGGAAGATCTGCTGGCGAACGCCGCTGTTTAAGAATTCTGGATATGCGGTGTGAATCGCTGTGATGTCCCACACCATGCCGTCGATATAAACAGGGAATTTTTCCATTTTTCCTTCCCGAATGAGGCGCTCGATGAGAACTACGATTTCTTGGCCTCTTCCACTTCCTAATGTAGGAATTAATACCTTTCCTCCGCGTTTGATAGTGGTTGTGATTAGATCAATGACCATGTTGTCCTGTTCCATGGCGGGGGGCATTACGTCTTCCTTTGCCCCGTACGTTGCTTCTACCATCAAGGTCTCTAGACGAGGAAACACGGTTGCTGTGGGAGTCAAGAGGTTGGTGCGGCCGTACTTGATGTCCCCGCTGTAAATGAAATTGTGAAGACCGTTTCCGATGTGAATGTGAACCATGGCGCTGCCTAAAATGTGGCCTGCATTGTAGAAGGTGATACGAATATCTGGAGTGATGTCGGTTACTTCCTCATAATCCAAACAGATCGTGTGCTTTACCATCTCTTTGATGTCTTCACTCGTGTAGAGCGGCTCCTTTCCTTCAGAATGCTGAATCTTTACGCAGTCCAGCTGCAGTAAGGCCATAACATCTCGAGTAGGGGCGGTACAATACGTAGGGCCCCGAAAGCCGAATTTGTAGATGTAAGGAATTAAGGCGGAATGATCAATATGTGCATGGGTTACAATGATTGCATCGAGTTCCTTGATGTTGAATTCAGGCGCTTCCAAATAAGGATATGGATTTTCACTGCTTGAAACATCAATTCCACAATCCAGCAAGATTCTGGATTCAGGTGTTTGAAGTAAGAAACAGGATCTGCCTACTTGTCTTCCTGCGCCTAGACAGGTGATGCGCACCCATTCTTCCTTTTTTTGTCTGAGCCAACCGTTGTAGATGCGCTGACCTGTTTTGTGCAAAAACTTTCGACGATAATCTGAGTTTTCATACAAAACCGAGCGGATGTTTTCGACGATTTTTGAGCGAATGGGAGGGGTTCTTCGAATCAAAGGCACCCATAAGGTATCGGCCTTGATCTTTTGCAGGTTTTCTCCTTGCTTGCCAATGGCAAGGCCGGGTTTATCTACTTCTAGAATCACTATGCTACGTTGAGGATCAAAAATAATGTTATCTAAGCTCACTTCGCTTCCTAAAATACTACGAATCACACTTTCTGCCTTCTCAGGGTCTAGGCAGATCTTAGGGTCTGGGCGAAGCTCAATTCGCTTCTTAATGATGTTTACAATGCTCTTAATCAATCCACTTTCCTCTAAGAAAAAGGCCTTGTCCTTTGTATATAAAACAATGTTTGCTCCTTCAAAAACTGCATCGGAGATTTTATTCTCTGGCAGGTTCTTTAGAATTTCTTTAATGATCTCAGTCATATTATTGTTCCTATCGTTTATTTATGGGTATTTTAAGAACTTTTTAATTATACTAACTTTTCTGTCACTAGTTTTTCGATGACAATTCGAATTCCGTTCTTATCCACCGCCCAAATGTCCAAGCCATTTCCTGAATTGGTGTCTCTTTGCAAGGAAGCATTTACCGACCTTGTTGCGAGCTCAATGGCTTCTTTCTCATCCATACCCTTCTTATAATTGGTTTCTAAGCAACCATATACAAAAACACTTCCTGAACCACTTGAGACATAATCAGCAATCTCGGTCACTGAACCATCTGGGAAAATATCATACAAGTGAAGTCCAGATTCATCAAAACCAGCAAGTAGGAAATGGGTTATACCTGGAATAATACTAAAACTTCGGATGTTGGAATAGACATAGTTTGAGAGCAAGTTTGCTGCTTCCTTTACGGTTGCTTTTCGGCCAATACGGACTTCCTTTAACTTCAATTCAGCCCGGATTAACTTGATTAAGACTTGAACGTCTGAAACAGAGCCTGCAATGGTCACTGCGATGTTCTCTGCCAATTGGTGCAGTTTTTGAGCGTTCTTTTGAACGATCATATCCCCTGCTGTTGCGCGCTTATCTGTAGCCAAAAGAATGAGGTCTTTACACACTAAACCAAGGGTTGTTGTTCCTGTCTTCAACACTTCATTCATTTATTCACCATAACATCTAAGAAACTTTACTCTTTAAGAACTCAAACTCCTTTAAATAGGTTTCGATTATTCTTTATTTTTCATTGATTTGTACCTGTTGACATCTTCTAATTTCAATCTTCCCGCTGCTCCTTTTCGTTTTGTTGGCATTTCTCCTCTTTCGATTGCTTCCTTAATTTCACTTACTGACACTCCCAAATAAAGGGACGCTACTTGTTGACCTATGGTTTCTTCTGGAGAAAGGGCCACTAATTCTTGTGGAATTTCTTCGCCATATCGGACTGTCAATAAGCCGTCCTCGTATGTGATTGCCCTATAAAGATGCTTTCCGTTAGCGGTTAAATAGGGGTCTAAATGGTGGGCTAAGCAATATTTAATTCTTTCTTCATTTGTTTTGGTGATGTCTATTGCCTTATCTGGATTTAGAACTTTGACGGCCGAAGATGCTAATTTTGCTTCTAACGAGGAGGTTGGAATAACTGCCCCACGCATTCCAATTTTAGGCGCATCAGATGTTCCCCTTAGATAATCTTCAAAATGTCTTGATTGATCGAACTGACCTACTAAGCGTATGGTAATCTGAGGTGGATTAATTCGCTCCATG
>JBBSWA010000061.1:0-17078 GCA_038046485.1 Nanobdellota archaeon | reverse complement strand
GTCCAAAGCCAAATATGAACGAATAAAAGATAAAGAGCCTTATTATGGTGAAATACCCTTATGTAAAGGGGTTTGGGCCACAGGAAAAACGTTAGCTCAGTGTAA
This sequence comes from Nanobdellota archaeon, assembly GCA_038046485.1. Classification (GTDB taxonomy): domain Archaea; phylum Nanobdellota; class Nanobdellia; order Woesearchaeales; family SM23-78; genus JBBSWA01. Next base: position 16,973 of record JBBSWA010000061.1, on the reverse strand, counting down.
AAAAAACCTACGGGAAACCCTAGAAAGTTGGATCTTTATCAGAATCAAAAACTCGCTACCAATCCCTACTCTAAGTGGAACAGCAATAAAACCAGTAATTCGTGTAGAGGTATAGTTAAACATCAATCTCCATCTTCTTCTTCCCACCTTTCAAGACTAATTTCCCGCCTTTCTTGATTTTATAGAAATCGACGATTTCCTTCGGAATGCGGAAGAAAAGCGAGTTCCCAAGTTCTCCGATTTTAACAGGAATGCCTCTTTTTAATTTATTCAAGACAAGTGCATATTGAGCGTCTTCAGGGTGGAGTATACTTTCACTGCATTTAGGGCATTCCCATCCTCGCACTTTAATGCCTGCAAGAGTGAATAACTTTTTCTTCATCCAAGTACCGCATTCACATCCGCGCTCTGCTTTCCAAATATCTCGCATTTTTTTTCCTCCGTTTATAAGTCACAAGGCCGAAGTGGATAAGTTTCCATACAGTTTCAGTGTATCCATCTGAATAAGGTAGAGTAACTAAAGCAACCACAGCCTTTATTTCTTTACCAGCTCGTCGAATGCACCTCTCGCGTATATTCGCTTTCCGCCTCGAAGCACTGCAGTCATACCCTTCTTCCAATATGCGCTTGACTTCATACATGCTGTAACCGTGATGCACAAGCTCGCGACTGGCCTTTTGCGTGGAATCAAGGCGGTAACCTTCATAAGTAAAATACATCCATTACCTCAAGATATCTATAAAGATATCTATTTAAAGCTTTCTACAAAGAACACTAAAACACTACTTAAAGAAGAGGTGTATGAAAAACGACGAACATTTAAGCAGCCTTTTTGAATTTGTAAAGCTGGATGAGGTTAAAATAAGGCTGCGTGATTTCATTCCTAGGTACAAGATCTTTTAAGACCGGATCCTGTTGGAATTGGTAAAGCCTTTCCAGTGCTTCTTCTCCTTTTCCTTTTTGAGTGGCTTGTCGGAAATAAACCGTCAAGTAACGGCCAATTCGCTTCAAATCGAAAGGCTTCGGACTGGTGGATCCAAAAACACAATTCATAGTTCTTGCAGATTCTTCTATATTCCTTGTTCTCTGCGTAGAATTTTGTCCGGAAGGCATGGTATCGCTAACTTTACCTTTAAGTAAATATCCTAGAGTCATGGACAAGTCACTTAAATTGCCTCCTTGAGCGTCTTTGGCTATAGCAGCATAGAATCCTTTACGAAGGATTTCACGTCTCGTTTCAAGATCATAAGGAAGTTTCATGGCTTGGTTCACATCGTCATGAGGGTGATAATGATTAAATTGTCTAACAAATTGTGATACTTCAAGCCTTACTTTTTGTTCAAGAGACATATCTGGGCTTATTTGCTTTTTTTCTTTATCCCATTTTTCTTTCCTTTTTCTTTCATATGCAAAGACTTGGTCATACTGAGTTTGCGTCAGATATCCATCTTGGACTCCCGCTCGAAGAGCAGAGGTAACTTTTTCTCTAGGAATATACAACGCAAAGTCTCTTTCACCTAAACAGGTTTCGAAAAGTTTTTTTGGTTTTCCTTCCTGAATGAGATGTTGTAGATGGGCTCGATGGAGTTCAACCACTTCTTCACTCGTAACATAGATACTTCCTCCTTCTTTTTCTAGGATATTCTTAACCGGGTCCGTAAAAAGGCTATGATCTTCTAATTCATCCAGGATGCGTTGTTTTACAATGGTTTTTAGAGCGAGGAAAGCTTCTGAATATATGGGCAATTTTTTAGCGAGCTCGTGGAAATGTTCTTCGCCTAAGTGCATGCCCATCCTTTGCCGGTTAAGGCGAACAAAGGTTCCCCGTGCCGTTCGTTTGTAATCCTTTCTCATAGGTTGTTTTCTGACCTGAGCAATGGATTCCTGCATGGCTTGAGCTATTTTCAAGCAGAAGTCCTCAAGGTTATGGGGGTCGTTGAGGTAGGTATGAAGTTCTTCATTTTTCATCAAATCCCACCAACTATATTCTGTATGCTGCTTTATCGTAAGATCCAAACCATAGTCTACTTCTTCTCGGAAGCGCTGGTTTTCAGTAGGAGTGTAAGTCATTCCGGAAAGAGGGATCCTAGGCTGAACTTCTCCGTCTTTAGGTTGCTCTCGACCTTCAGCAACCGCTTTTCTTCGTTTGATTTTTTCTCGCAAATCAGCAGGTAGAATGGGTTCATCGGCTTGCATAAGGTCATCTAGTTTCTCAAAGGCAAGGTCTTGCAATTTATCTTCTACGACAGCATCCAATGTTTTCTGTGTTCGCTCGGCGCTCAAAAAAGGTCGTAAAGACGGGTGATGTAAGAGTTCACTAACGTCTGAGTGATTCCCCCAATGAAGGAAAGTATTTACAGCGCTATAAACAATATCGTCCTGCATGATCTTAAATGCAGCAGAAGAATGGTCAAGGCGAGAAGTGACTTGTTTATGAAAACGTTTTCCTTTGAGTACACTCAGAGCTTCATAATAATAGTGCCCATCATGGAACTGCCCATAGCGTATGGATACGGCAGCTAGGTCGGCGGCTTGCTTGGCAAATCGCTCAAGGCGACCTGGTTCCCTAAGATAAGTTTGAGTCTCGCGGGCACTAAGGGCCATTTCAACAGGTTTGCCTTCCACTTCATGCAATTGAGGGATCAAAAATAAAGCCTTATCAGCAAGAGCTTTACCGAGTTTAGACTTTTGTCCCGTTCGAGCATAAAATTGGTAGAGATGAGGAAGAGAGCGAAAATTTCGAACAACTTGCCCCATCTCTCGGGTTTCTTGACGAGAAAAATCCCCCTTCATGGTGAAAGTAAGTAAGGGGTTGTTTATATAAGTTTTTATTGAATCTACTTAAAAATAGGTACACCCTTATAGCTCGATAAAAATACCACTATAGAGTAATAAATATAGTAATATTTATAAAGAGAGAAAGCTAATCTCCATCTATGGCCAAGGTCAGAACCCGTAAATTTCGTCGTATCAGCACCCCCTATATGACCAGAATCGTCCCATTAGATGAATTGCTCATCACCACAACGGGAAGAACAAGCTTAGAAGCGCCGGCCTCCCAATTGCAACCTGGCGACCAAGTTCTACATGACGTAGAATACGTTGACCAATTTGAACGAGAAGGAGAACTGGTTAAACGTCAAGAATTAGTACTTGAAGCCCTTCTCCAAGATCCTACTTATGTACGAGCCAATCAATTATTGCACGTACAAACCGAAAGCGGCGAAAGAACGGTCTTTAGCAATGCCCTCATCCAAGATCTTACAACACAAGGGGTCATTCAACCCAAACCCACCTACGAACGCAGCGACTATCTAGAAATGGGAACCAAAATCCAGCAATGGATAGACGAAGGCGTCACCGCCGAAAAGTGTACTGCACGTAAATTAGAAACCATCGCAGATGACTGGCTCACTGGAAAAACTCAGTTTCCAAGTGACTGGAGAATCGTTGAAGTCCTCTCAGAGCATCTACCTTCTCTAAAACCTTTTGCCGAGAGTTACCAAAAAAGAGATGCAATCAAGGAACGCAGTGAAGCGACCATCGACTTCCAAGAAGCCTTGCAGATGGACACTCCAACACCAGATTTATATAATATGTACCGCTTTGTTCATGTCATCAAGAGTGCAGCCCAGCGAAGTGCTTCGGCTCCTCTAGGAAAAGGTACAGGAGAAACTTCAGAAGAGCCTAGAAATGGAAAAAGCATCTTTCCAACAAGCGATTACAACGCTATGATCTGCCGCTATCTCAGACCATTCGTAACAGAAAAAGCCTTTTTCTCTCCCATTCTTAGAGCAGAGACCATTGAACTGCCAGAGAGCGCCGGAGTAGAAGGAAGGAAGAAAGCAGACCCCCATTTCAAAAGAGGTTTCTTCACAGGAAAGCAGAGCACACCCCCTCTAGGAAGCGAGATGCCACACACAACCTTGAAAGAGGCTTATCTTCAAAGCATGATTATAGTCAATCCCATCATCGAATCCATAAAAAAATACGTAGCTAACTATTTAGCAGATGAATATGTAAAAGCAAAAGGAGAAGGAACAGAAACGCAAGTATACCAAAAGGTTACCTACTTCACGGATCGATTGTTTGACCAGTTTGTGGGCACGGAATCAAATCCAAAGCCCAAGGTAACTGTAATCTATGTAGATGATTCAGTGGACGGGCTTCTTGAAACGACACTCAATGAATTAGAGAACAACATACACCACGGAGATTTAGACATAGCGAACGAGTTTGCACCAGGTACCTTCTTAAGAAGCGTGCGCAAATACAATGAATTAAAACGCTTAATGCCTCCTTTATTGGATGAAGCAGGAGCCGTCACAGCTCAACTTACCAGCGGACAAGTGGCAAAAAAGGGAAGCCCAGGTTATTTGGAGCGAAGTGAGTTGCGCGCGTTAGGGATACGCCGTAAATCATTGATCGAAAAATTGGAAAGGAGATTCGGGATCCCCACAAATCCACCTCTTGCATTAGAGCTTATGCAGACTTCAGAAAGGGGGCGTTTCTATACAAGAGAAGGCTTAGATCCGATTGAAAGTGAGTTAAGTGCCAATCCAGACATGCGACAAAGAGTAATGCCCTACAGTCAACAAAAAAGGCTTTTGGATAGTTTGGGCTTCAAAGATCTTGTGAAAGCATTAAATAAAAAATTATATGAAAAGCATAGATTCTTGTAGACGCTGTTCAATGCACATCCTGCACCGCAAGGGGTATCTCCACATATTCCCCATATCGGTACTTTAACTTCGTCTGCAAGATGCTTTGATAAACTCGGTTCTTAGATGGCTTGACCCGTTTCAGATAGCAAGTCACTGTAGTCGGCGCATTATCATACAGCCTTATCTCGCCAAAGATATACCCTTCAGAATTTACTTGTGTAAGTCCTTGACAGCTAAGAATAAAGTGATCATCTTCATACTTAACAGCAAGCGTAGTATAGAAAGCGTCTTTGTTTTGCTGGCTGAATTCGCAGGCATTTCGAGGGTCTATTGTTCCACGGCGAAAGTTCATGCCTTTTCCAACATGCCCTACAATCAAGTTGACTTGGATGCGATCATTTCCAGCAGGGCTCTCATCTGCGGTTAAGATCTGTAGTGGCGCACCACTGTTGCCAACAGGCAGGTGTAGGTCGCGCAGCATGCAAATGGTAGAGTCTTGGTAGCTTTCGAGGATATCATCCTTGAGGCATATTTTAACAGTAGAATATGTCGAATAATCGTAACAGACATCCAGGCGCATTGTAATGGCGTTGGTTTCAATTACATTCCCTAAGAAATTAAGAGGTTCAAACACGGCAACTTCAATCTCTCCAGGTAATACGGTTCCATCAAAGTTGCGCTTCGCACCACCTAGTTTATGCTGCAAGGTCTGATATAGGTTTTCAGGCTTGGTGCCAAATTGTTCAGGAACAATACCTAAGAGCCGAATCAGTACAAAGGGATTTTCCGTACCGGGTCCTACTTCAGCTTCTCCGATGTTGGCGAAATTGGCAATAACAGAGAAAGGAGATGAGCCTTCATCTTGAATGATAGGTGGGGGCGCTCCTTGCAAAATCTTAACAGCAAGGCCCTGGTTTCCTCCGATAAAAGCATGATCTTTAGTTTGTTCTTGTTTTTTACAGGAAGCGATAATCAAAAGAAGGAGGAAAAAAAGCAAAAGGGTCCTGGGTTTCATAAAAATAAGACCTTAGTTGGTAACATCCTGAACGAGGATGGGAGTTTCGATGAACTGTCCATATCGATATCGCAATTCAATCTCCATGATTTCTTGGTAGATTCTTCGTTTGCTGGGCCCAATTCGTTCAATAACACATTGAATAGTGGCAGGGGCTCCTTGGAATAGTTTGAGGCGTCCTTGGTTGGTTCCGCCAAATCGGGTGCAGGTAACCTGAAGATCAGGGGCCGCAAGGGGGCGAATGATCACATCGACAAAGTACTTGTTAAAGTTACGTACAGAAAAGTCGCAGATCTCATTGGGGTCTCGGCCAAAGAATTCTCCTTTTCCAACATGTTCAATGACAAAGCTGATCTGGATTTTATTATCGGCAAGGGGGTTTTCAACGAGGGAAGTAATCTGAACAGGTCCTCCACTGTTTTGAGGGTTTTTCTCGCCAACAAGGCTGCAGATGCTGTCATCCTGAATGTTTTCAAGGACTTCATCTTTGATGCAAACTTTGGCCGTGGCTAAATTTGTGTAATCATAACACATATCGGCTCGGATAGTGAATTCATGATTGCCTCGAAGATCAGGTAAGTAATTCAAGGGTTGGAATACAGCCGTGGTCACTTCGCCAGGTAAAATAGTACCGTCAAAGTTTCGTTTGGCGCTTCGTAAAGGAACTGCAAGGTCTTGGACAACTTGAGCATCCGTAGTACCAAATTCAGTAGGATTGATACCTTCTAAGCGTACGCGAACAAAGGGATTCGGAGTACCGGGTCCAACATCAGCTTCACCTACGTTTTCAATGGTAACTCCCACGCCAAAAGGATAGGTTCCTTTATCGTACACAACAGGAGGGGGCAATCCCTCAAGCAAGAACACGTTCAAGCCGACGTTTCCGCCGATAAATGCTTGGGTAATGTCAAGTTTATTGTCTTTTTTTTGAGTTTGACAAGAAGAAAGGAGTAGAACGCCGATGAGGATGATAAGGGATATCTTTGTTTTCAAAACGGCTCACCTATCGTCTATTCTGGACAGTAGTCCTTAATAAAGGTTTCTATAAATCGGCGAGGAGAGTCAATGCCCAGAAACGTTTATATAGTTCGTTCCCTTGACAGCTTCATGCCAAAGACCAACGAACTGCCGCTAGCAGCTATGGAGCGTATTCTCAAAAAAGGCGGCGCAGATCGAGTTGGAGAAGATGGCAAGGCCGCATTAAGAGATGTTCTAGAAGAGATCGGTATGGAAATTGCAAGGAAGGCAAAAGAGCTCTGCGAGCATGCCGGTCGTAAGACCATCAAGGCCGAAGACATTAAGTTAGCCAAGCGTTAATGTTTCTGTTTAGCATCCTAAGGTCGAAATCCCTTCAACATAATGGTTATGTGCGTTGCGAGGGGATGTGCTCAGGAACGAAGTTCCTGGCATGCCAGAAACCGTTGGTTTCTGAGCAGTCCCTCGGGAACGCAGCACTTTTCATGAAACATCTAGGATTTCGAAGATGCTAAACATAGGTTAGTTAACGCTTCTTTTTCTTAGGAGCAACTTTAGGTTTAGAATGTACCATAACCACAGTGGGTTTATGAAATTCGAGTTGAGCAAGATCTGAGCTTTCAAATCCGGCCGGTTTACTGGGGGCGTGAGGGTGAGGTTTGGGTTTGAACATGAAATAGATTAAGTAGAGCCAGATAAGGATGGCAAAGACAAGAATGATATACAAGAAGGTATTGCTTAGTTTCTTACTTGAAGTGGGTGGTTGGCTGGGTTCAAACGCAGTAGGAGGGGGCGGAACAGAAGTGCGTTCAATCTTAATTTCTGAAGGTTGTTGAGGGAGTTGAGTTTCAGGCAGTTCTTGAGTAGAAACTTGGTTTTCTACCAGGGTTTGTTGAGGAGTTTGAGCTTCGGAAGGTGTTTTTACTGCGCGAAAGACAGGTACATTGCCAGGGTTATAGTAAGGGCTCGGACCATACCCCCCATATTGAGAGCCATATCCTCCTTGAGCGCCATATTGTTGACCATATCCACCAGGTGCACCATATCCGGGTTGACCATACCCTGGATATTGATTGTAACCCCCGCCATATCCAGGAGCTCCACCATATTGATTGTTACCATAATAGATAGGGCCTTGCTGACCTTGCTGATAGTAACCGTATTGTTGCTGACTGTAATAGTCTTGGGGGCGACTGCCGAAGTATTGTCCATTACTAGAAGGACTGTTGGGGTCATAATAATTAGGATAACCTCCATACGCTCCTTGTTGGAAAGAATTGGGATTGTAACCCGGAGGCAATATAGCTAAGCCTCCTGTATTCCGAGTAAGTCCTAAGTCTGCACTGATGCTGTGGAGCACGGCAAAGCTAAAGACAAAGAGGAATAGTCCACCCATGCTAAGCCAAAACCGGACAGGATCTTCACTTTTAGACCAGGGGTATTTGAGTCGTTCCCAGTATATTTTGGTCATTCACTGTTTTTTAAGAGCATAGGTATATAAAACTTTTCGAAATTCTAGATGAATGCCCTCGCTGAAAGAAGTTTACGGTTTAGGTGGTGGGATTCCAAGGGTGCGAATAACTCCTTCTACAGTAAGAGATTTAGAACTGGAAAGAGTGGCTCTTCAATATTTTATTGGAGAAAATGGAAGGGGTCAAGTACCAAAGATTGTAGAGAGAGAACTCTTTGCTCCGCCTACAGACCCAAATATTATCCGGCAACGGCAAATGCTCACTAAAGATATAGGCAATGCCGATTCATTAACAAGTTTGGAAAAAGAGGTAGAAAAACTAGGATTCATCGCTGGATTTAAACCAGATATTCATGAGATAGGTTGTTCTGTTGCAAAGATGTATTGTGAAACATTGCAAAGCATAGTGGAACGAATAACTAGTGAATCTTATGCAACGTTGCGAACTGAAATAGGAAGCTTGCTAGAAAAAACAGAGCTTACAGCTTTAGTGGAGAAATGGAAGAGTATACTAATGAGTGGCGTTTCAATTCATGCAAATATTCTAGAAAGAGTATTTGAATATAAGTTACCGGGCGAATCAATAGATCACAGAGAGGAAAATTTAAGTATAGTAAAGGTAAAAAATGAAGTTGAGCAGCCTTTTATTGAGCGTTTCAAGCAAATAAAGCCCCAGTTAGATATCTTTGCTGAAGAATTAATGGAGGTGGTCAGCTTCTATGTAGCGTTGGCTAAGTACAACAACCATCTCAATGGGAAGGGTTTAGGCTGTTGGCCTGAAATAGCAGATGAAATAGGTTATTGTGATGTAGCATTTTTTTACAACCCTTTGATAGGTCTTCCAACAGTGAACAGATTAGAGTCTAAACGAGGGCAGTTCCCTGATTTTTCCAGAACAGAACCCCATAAGTATCAATTAGATGGGAAAAAGGTCCATGTAGCCTTGGGGAGAAACCGAGGGTCCAAGTCGACTTGGATTACTGGCCAGGGAGTGGCATGGTTAATAGCACAAATGGGTTCTGCTCTCCCAGCTAGGTCGGCTAGAATGGGTCCAATCCATAAGATGGCAAGTGTGTACGTCCGACAAGTAGATGTAGGTGGAGGGCAGAGTGTATTCAGCAGGAATCAAAACGAGTTGGGGTTGGCTTTGGATCACTTAGGCAGTGAGGAAGGGGGCGTTTTATTCTTAGATGATGTGACAGAGGGTACGAAGCCGGAAAATGCGCAGCAATACATGGACTGGATTTTACAAATAGCTCACCGAAAAGGGATAACCACTTTCTTAGCAACTCAGGATCAGAGGTTATACAGCGCGAGAAACGAACTGCCGCACCTCGCTTTTTATACAACGGTGCCGAAAGCATTTGAGATCAGACCCTTAGAAGGAAAAGAAGAGCCGGAGCGAACCGATTGGCGAGAAACAGCAAAGGAGACTGCACTAGGGAAACATTTAGAAAGCTAGGTGTCAAAGCAAATAATTATAAACGCAGATTGCCTCGCCAGTTTCAGAGGTGAGTTCCCATTCGTATTCTACATAAAGTAAAAGGCCATAAATTAGAGAGCCATGGCTCAGCAGGTTTTTTGCTGACCAACGGTCAAGGGGGTTGGCTTGCCTTGCCCAATCAACCAGAATGCCGCTCGAATTACGAAGGCCTTGTTTTGATGCGTCCAGATTCCGGAACGCCGTGTAAGGTAATCGAAAACATCTACTTAGATCATCCGATAGAAGTTGTAGAGAATCATTTTCATAGTATCATCCGTTCAAGTGGTAAGGCAAAAGAGCGCCTGGTATTGCAGGGTAATTCAGTGCTTTACAGGGTTGATAATTACGAAAGCTTCATCAATTTGGACTTGGATTGCCGGGAATTATACGATTACAGTGATCAAGGACGCACCTACCAAATCTATAAGCAAGAGAACCGCTTGATCTTAGAGTATAAGAAATATTCAGATGCTTCGTTAAAGAAAGAGAGCTATTCCTATTATATAGTAATTGAGGGGATAGATAATTTTGTTCCGGTAAAGAACTGGGTTCGACGAGAGTATGTCTATGATAAAAAGAGAAAGGCACAAAGTGTCTTTTACATTTACCAAACCTTACGCTTGCGCTGCCCGGGAAAGATACGTCTGACCTTTACAGCCCATCCAAACATAGAAGAGGCATTAAAACAAGGGAAAGAAGTGTTTACAAACTTTGACCAAGGTGTACGAGATGCCGAGTTGGAAACAGAAGAGCGGTACAGTTCAGCAAGGTTATTGCCGGCTATTCATGCCCTACACAGTTTAAAGAAAAACAATGAAGGCATCTTGGCAGGTTTGCCGTGGTTTCACCAGTTTTGGAGTAGGGATACCTTAGTATCCTTGCACGCCTTCACCTTGCAATCTGATTTCGACTTCGTAAAAAAAATCTTTTTCTTTTATGTGAACCAAATCGATGAAAACGGACGCCTACCAAACAGAATTCCTAGTAGTGATTTAGGCTGTGCCGACAGTGTAGGTTGGCTCTGGAAACGCATCTTGGATTATATCCAGGTATTGCAAGCAAAGAATCAACTCGCTCAAACTTTAGATCACGCAGATCTGATGATGTTAAAACAAAAATTGGACTTGTGTTTACAGCGCTTGCATAAATCACATATGAAAGAAGGTCTTGTCCTAAGCGCTGCGAAAGAAACCTGGATGGATACCATTGATAGAGACGGGGCGCGAATTGAGATTCAAGCCTTACAATTATCCATGTATAAAACAGCTCAGGTACTAAACGAGCTAACCTTAAGTTACAGCGAAAAGCATGCTTGGCAGGAAAAGCAATTGCAAGAAGTGGTGCGTGCTAAGTTTTTTGACGGCCGTCTCGCAGATGGTTTTGCAAATGGAAAAGCAGATTTCACACAACGCCCGAATATATTTTTAGCTTATTATATATACCCAGAATTACTCTCACAAGAAAAGTGGGAGCAAGCCTTCGATCATGCCTTGCAACAGTTATGGTGTCCGTGGGGAGGTCTTTCCACCCTTGATAAAAACCATCCAGATTTCAAGGCTGAATACACAGGCGCAGACAACGCAAGTTATCACCAAGGGGATAGCTGGTACTGGATCAATAATCTAGCTGCATTGAGTTTACTGCGCTTAAATAAGGAGAAGTACAAAGAGTTTGTTTACAAGCTCATCGAAGCAAGCATGAATGAAATGCTCTTTTCAGGATGGCTGGGGCATTGTGCTGAAGTCAGCAGTGCTTCATTCAGAACTTCTGCGGGTTGTTTAGCTCAAGCCTGGAGTGCAGCAACATTGGTAGAATTGCTCGAAGAAGTAAATAAGCATTAAAGACTCGATCAAGTGTTCAAGACTTTATAGATCAAGTGCAGGTAGGAATTCTTTAGTTTTTTACACTGTTGCAATTTCAAAGGTTTAACAAGTCTTAAGTCGTTTAGCGTGTGTAACGATTCTCCGTCAATCAGAGTGGAAGTGTTTTTTCCGCCGATCAGGATCGGCGCTACTACGACTGAAATGCGATCGATAAGTCCTTCGCGAAGCAGCACAGCATTAAGCGTGCCTCCAGACTGGAGAGTGATACGTTTGACACCAAACTCTTTCTTGAATCGATTAAACAAGTTTTTGAAATCAATCCTTCTTGGGTAATAAAGAATTTTTAATTCAGGATTTTTTATTTTAAAAGCAGGGTGCCTAGGATTTGTCGTGACGATGTAAAGCATTTTGCCTCGTTTGAGAAAGTATTCGATTCCACTTGCTCTCAAGTGAGGTTTGTTATCAATGAGGATAAAACGAACAGGGATCTTCTGTACAGAACCCTTCCGCGTATTGATCCCTATTTTTGCTTGGACTCTTCCAGTATTGAATGAGTAAATGTCAGTGTGCCTTTCCAAGTCATAGTATTGGTAAAGGCCTTCACGCACTCCTTTGATCTTGGGAAAATCTTTATCCACATCGAGTATATCCTGATCTCCAGTTGAGATCTTACCATCTAAGGACATAAGCATGAACAGAGTGGTTACCGGACGAGAAAGAGGCATAAAAGACCGCTAACGAGCAGGATATATAAATCTTATTGAGATCATTCCTGCAGTCATTTAAATAAAGAGTTTATAGCAAGCAGCACTAAAACAGGAAAAGAGTGGTTATTTCTTAGAATACCCTCAGTACCTAAGTACAACAGCCACAATCGCTGCAATAACTATGATAGCAACAACGGCTTTTAGGGTTGTGGTGTCTTCCATTTTTATTGGCAGTAGCCTTGAGTGCCTTCTCGGCCGCAGGCTACGTATTGAACGACTGTTTGAGCGCTTCCACTGGTGATTAAAGAAGTGCTTTTCTGGCAAAATTGAGCAGTGTAAAACTTCTTGAGGAAGGATAAATCAGCATCCGACGCAGCATCCTCAGCAAGGGCGTGTTCAACCGCTTGAGTAATGTACCCATTCTTAAGTCCTTTGAGAGCCGCACAATTCGCTTCAAAGACGACTCCACGATAGGAGGGTTGAGTTTCATAGCCTAGATTTTTTGCACTGTAGCATCGATCTTGGAGTTGAACTCCGTGGATAATGTCCTGAGAAAGAACAGCTTCGCCAAGGACACGTTGTCGTAGTACGTCCATGGTGACAATGCCAGGTTGGAAGTAGCTATTGTGTCCATCCAGCGGGTTTTCATTTGAAATGCTGCCCCGGGTCTTGTCAGAATCCCGGCAGGTTTCAACAATAGGAGAATACTGAAGGTGGACAAGTTGGGGTTGATAATCTTGGGCATTGGGCTCTTCATAAACCACATTTCCGGTAATGGAATCCGTATGAACATGAGGTACAGCGGAAACCAGGTTGCCATTGGCATCGGTAACATAACTTCCATCTTCAAAGACATAGTAGCCGTTTCGAACGAAAACAAGGTCTCCTTGCATACTTGAGGCAGGAGCATCGGAAAGGGAGTTTTTCCACGCATCCCGATAGTCAATGACATGAGGAGGATGAGCTAAGGTACCGGGAAGGGGTTTAACCGCATCTCCTGTGGAGGGTAGGACCCGGATGATCAAAAGACTAAAGAGCAGCATCAAGCTTAAGAAAATCCAGGGTTCGTGCCGCTGCCAACTCATACCTTAAGCCATGGAAACGCAGTATTTAAAGGTTTCGTCGATGCAACTATTTAGGAAACCTTTAAAAAACAACTTGAGCTCTAAGGTTAAAAATGAAGAGTAAACCCAAGCGCACGGAGACTTTTGCCATTTTCATCACGCTCGTTTGTACCTTGTTAACCGCCTTGGGGCAGTTGTTATTAAAGTGGGGCTCAGCCAAGTTAGAGTTTAGTTTCTGGGCACTCATCACAAACTACTATCTAATAGGGGGTTGTATTGTGTATGGGGTCGGAGCCGTCTTATTGATCGTCGCATTAAAATATGGTGAACTAAGCACGTTATATCCATTAGTCGCCCTAGGTTTTGTGTGGGTGATGTCTTTATCCATCTACTTTTTACACGAGCAAGTCTCACTGTTGAATTGGGCAGGAGTGGCCTGCATTCTGGTAGGCGTGAGTTCCATGGGGTGGGGGGCAAATCATGACTAGCTCCTTTGCCATTTTATTGGTAGTCATTGCTTCCTTTTTCGGCAGTTATGGGGCATTGTACTTGAAGAAGGGTTCGAAACACTTGAGTAAGGATCTCCTAAGTCAACTTACGAATTTTAAGTTGATGATCGGGGTTGCTTTCTATGGTGTAAGTTCGATTTTTTTCATTACTTCGCTTAAATTTGGTGAGCTTTCTGTATTATACCCCTTGACAAGTTTGACCTACATTGGTGTGTGCATTTTATCAGTATCCAAGCTAGGAGAAAAGATGAATAAGTTCAAGTGGTGGGGAATTGCGCTCATCATATTAGGGATTTGCCTGGTGAGACTATGAATAGAATCTGGATCGTGGTTCCTGCGTTTAACGAGGAGAAGAACATTTCAAGTACCATTCAAGATCTAAAAAAACATGGCTATAAGAATATCGTTGTAGTGGACGATGAATCAAGAGATCATACCGTCGAAAAGGCAAAAAAGGCAGGAGTTATTGTATTGCAGCACATCATCAATCGAGGGCAAGGCGCTGCATTGCGAACGGGAATTGAATACGCATTAGATCAAAACGCTGATATCGTTGTGACCTTTGATGCTGACGGCCAATTTTTGGCAAGTGATCTAAAGGGTCTCATTCAGGCAGTAGAAAAAAAAGAGTATGATATATCCTTAGGGAGTAGGTATCTAGGAAAGAAAATGGAAATCAAAATCAAGAATCCCTTGAATCACCTGGTATTTGCAATTCGGCAGGTATTTTTGAAAGGAGGAAGGGTGTTCAATTACATATTTACGCGAACCTGGTTTTCAGATTCACAAAGCGGTTTGCGGGCCATGAACCGTCATGCAGCAAAGGCCATTGAAATCACGCAGGATCGCATGGCGCACGCCACAGAAATCTTAGAGCAGATTGCCAAGAAAAAATTGCGATTCATAGAGCTTCCCATCACGGTGCGTTATACCGATGAGACCATTGAAAAAGGCCAAGGTGGCAAGGGTCTTTTGGCTGGTTTTCGAATTGCAAAACAGTACGTGTTTAGAAAAGTGGTGAGTTAAATATCTTTGACCTAAAAGGCGAAGTATTTTCCAAAAATTGACAGAAAAAGCCTTTTATCCTTTGCCTAAAGAAGGAATACCCTGACAATTTTTGATAAAATCGCAAGGCATATATACCTTCTCTTCTAGAGTGGTAAAATGATTAAGGGATTGGTCTTGGGTGTGGTGGTAATTGCAGTTTTAGGTCTTCTTGCCATGGGCGGTTATTGGATGTTGGGCCATAAAGACATTACGGTAACGGGCAAAACAATTGCAGACCTAGCAAAGGGTTTAGACGGCTCTGACACCCCAGCAAATGGACAAATTTCAAAAGGGCCCCGTTCAACTTCAGACACGAAGAAAACAACTGGAGCAGTTA
Source organism: Nanobdellota archaeon (assembly GCA_038046485.1). Classification (GTDB taxonomy): domain Archaea; phylum Nanobdellota; class Nanobdellia; order Woesearchaeales; family SM23-78; genus JBBSWA01. The sequence continues at coordinate 1,878 of JBBSWA010000061.1, read as the reverse complement.
CAGGGTCTAAAAGTTCGCAAGAATCTTTATCCATTGAACAGACGCGTTTTGCATATGACACATTAATTTTACACATCTTGGATCTTAGAGATATCGTGGGCAAGGACATCTTAAAGCAAGTCGAGTTAGTAAACATCATCAATCAAGACATCAGACAAATTGGCTCGGATAATATTCAAGAACAATGGGAAACAACGGCACTATGCCTTGCAAAGACGTGTTTAGACAAGGATTTTATGCAGCTCATCTTGACGGTGGCCATCGAAGGAGATCGAGATGGATATGTTGTGGGAAACTTAATCATGAACATTTTAACCGCCAATAAGTATTGGGGTTCAGATAATACGATTCGTTTCTCAGAAGCTTTGGATAAGGCGAACAAGCAGATTACTTCTTTAAACAAACCCGCAATCTCTGAGGGTTGGAAGAAGTTTGTAGCGTGTGATGGCAAGTGTTCGGAAAAAAACAGTCTCACGTTCAGTGTAATTCGCCAGACCGTGAGCAGTTAAACATATAAAGTTCATCTTTTTTAAAAGGAGTATAGATTGTCTTTTTTGCAGGATCGTAGCAGGGGAAATTCCAGCGGAGAAGGTGTACGAAGACTCTAAACATGTAGCTTTCTTAGACATACACCCAGGTACAGAGGGGCAGACGTTGGTTATTCCAAAGAAGCATTTCTCTAGTTATCTCTTCGACATGCCTGAAGAAGATTATACAGATATCTTAAAGGTCACAAAAAAGATTGGTAAAAAGTTGGACGAGGCACTCAACTGCAATAGAACTTGTTTGGTATTGGAAGGCTTTGCTGTGGATCACGCTCACGTGCGCCTTCACCCGTTCTATCGTGGAAAGCATTTCACTTTTGATGGCGGTCCTCAGGTTACGGCAGAAGAATTAAAGCAAGTGGCGGATAAGATCAGGGCGATTCTGTAAGAAGATTTTTGAGAAGAGAGCTATCAGGCCTACACAGATTGTATCTCTGATGATACACAGTATTTATTGTTCTCACAGCTACACTTCTGTGAAATGTTGTGTTCAGTTCATCTGTAATCTCTTGGTTAGAAGCCCGTTCTGTAGATCGCTTCACTAAGTATCGGAGTTCATCATCACTCCAAGGCGTGCACTTTTTGCCTCGGACTGAGTAGGGAGCAGTTCGCAAGCGAGAGCCATAAGCGCGGTGTTGAGAAGCTAGACGTTCCAGTTCAGATTCATCATTGATGAGGCCGGGGTAGGGATCTCCACCATATCTACCATCGTATCCACGTATAGTATACGTGATGGATTCTACAGCCAACCATTCAGGAACTTCATAAAGGGCAGCTAACCCTTTTTCTTGAACAATTTCTCTTCGAGATTCCCCTTGTCCATAGTCATTAACAATAGAAGGATGCTCTCTCTGAAGTACAGCCCCCAATCGAATCGCCTTTCGGAATGAGGCTTGTTGTTGCTTATCAAGTGGCATTTCTAAGAGAGTATTGCCTTAATTATAAAGGTGTTACCAAAAACAAAGGTATTGTCAGAAAAGCTTTCTAGCCAGCAATGCCAAACTCGGCTTATGCATCATAATCTTTATCAACAGCTTCACCGGTTCATCTCGGCTTTCTTCTTCCAACGCTTTTTTCAGCTCGGGTTTCTGGAAGGCTTCCACAAAGGAGTTCCAATCCTTCTCGTTAAATCGGTCCATGACTTCTCTCATCTTAAGATGCAGCCAGAGGTCCCTTCCGATTTTTTTGCGCCAGAGTTTCTCATAGCTTTTACCCGTTTGTACGTGTTCAGCAAAGGCACAGCCAGCAACCATACTTGCAATGATACCTCCCCCTGTAGTCGCTTTCACTTGAGTGGCTGCATCTCCAGCAACACATACATTGCCTTTCTCAG
>JBBSWA010000060.1:0-15065 GCA_038046485.1 Nanobdellota archaeon | reverse complement strand
AAGATAAGATGCAAAAAAAGAATATGCCTTCACCCAGTCATCTGCTGTAGAAATTTGGTCTGATTTTTCCTATGTACAAAGAGGCATGGAAAAGTCCCCTTATTTTATCAAGATTTTAAAAAAAGACTTGAACCATTGGAAAGCCTTTTTCAACATGAATGAGATCCCCAATTACGTTGAGACGGGCGCTACCATCGGGGAATACATCATCTTAATTCCAGTAGATCGATTGTCTTCTGAAGAGAAAAATGGATTCAAGGTTGATCCCTTCAAAGAAACCATACGGTATGCGAGGTCAAACGATATCTATGCGTATGCAACAAGATACATGGAAGATAAACATAGAGGAATTGCATGATTAAGAACTTGTTTACATTAAGAGAAGAAGAGATTTTTAAAACCCTACAAGAGCTAAGAAACTGTGCCTTTGTTGTTATAGGTGGCTACGCTGTCAATGCTTATACACTGCCAAGATTTTCAGTGGATTGTGATGTTGTCATTCGAGATGAAAACGAACTTAGAAAAATAGAGAAAATACTACGGAAAATAAGCTATACAAAAAAACATCCTCCTAAAGAAGTAGGCTATTCGGGAAACTTTTCAAGATATGAAAAAAAACTTGACCACCACTTTTCCGTAAGTATAGACATCCTTATCTGGAAAGTACTCGACCGAATGACTGAATCTACCTTTACAGCAGATTGGGTCTTTAAACACTCTCAAACAAGAGTTTTGAAAGGAAAAACCATCCTCGAAGAACTCAAATTGAAGATCATTAACCTAGATGCACTATTGGTCATGAAAATCATCTCATGCAGGTCTACTGACATCCGAGATGTTTTTATGATGCTCCCTTATGCGAAGGATGAAGCATGGATCAAAGCTGAAGTAAGCCTGCGATACAACCTAAGAGATCGAATGGTTAAAATCATAGAAAAAGTGAACTCGAGACAATTTCATGACGGATTGTCTGGAGTCTATGGGTATTTTGACCAGAAAACCTTTGAAAAACATAAGAAAACAGTTATGGGCTTTTGATCGTAGATATTATTCAGTTTTCTTCATCAACGGCGCTTCGACCACATAACCAAGGAGGTTATAAATAGTTTCGGCCAGACAAAATGCGATTCCTGTACAATCCTTTTACGAAGAATTCGTAGCAGATATTCACCAGGTAATGAAATTTTTAAGACTTCAATCCCGAATGATGAATTACTCCGTATCGACTCTTGGCGCTAGAATGAAGGAGAGCTGAACGCGGTTTAAGACTTTATATTCGAGCATCAATGGATAATTGTTGCTGAACTTGACTTCGACTTTGTCTGAAAGCTTAGAGCCTTGAATCATTTTCTTCAAGTATTCAATGCTGTACTTGCTCTTCTGCTTTCCATCGGTTTTGATCTTGGTTTCATGATCTGAAGGAATCTCCACATTGGCTTTACTCAAGTCCCCTGCGGCAGAAACACTGAACTTTGTTTCCTCTGCTTGCAAGCTAACGGCATCCCCAATGATGTCACAATCCTCAATGGCCTCATTAAACAAGGAACTGGGCAATTCAATTACTGATTTAAACTCTAAATTAGGAATCTTCTGCTCTTTTTCTTCCACTTCAATGAGCGGCAAGGAAAAGGTGCGTGTGGTCGTGCTCTTTAACGTTAGCTTCAACTTGCCCGGCTCTGTTTCTATTGTTAAAGTTTCGTTGGGTTTTGCACGCTTTAAGACTTGTTTTAAATCGTTGAGATTGATGGCAAGAACTTGTTCCTTATCCACATTGTATTCAACAAAGGTGCTGCTGAGAAGCTTGAAAATGACCATAGCCACATTGGCGGGGTCCATTGCAATGAGTTCGATTGCGTCGGGAGTGACTTTGAAACGAGCTTCGGAAACCAAGTCTGAAATGATTGTGATGCTATCCTTTAAGAATCTCGGCTCAGCTAAACTTAGTTTCATCCAATACCCCTCTTGCGTAGTAGTCTGGAGCTGACGGTGGTTTATATGTTTTATGGTGCTAAAAAATGCTATTCGATGGGCTCGTACACGTTTTTTCCGTTTTCAACATGGGTGAGGGCGTACTTGTGTAAGGGCTCTGTGTTTTCATCAAAGGTAACGGTGCCGGAAGCAATGACTCGACCTTTTATATTCACGAATTCGCTTCGGAGGCACTCATTGTCATAGCCGCACTTGGCGTAAAACTCGGCGAAGAGCTTGATGGCGTCGTACGACTCAGCGGTGTAAGACCAATCAATGGGGGAGTCGCCAAATCGCCTGGTGTATTCTTCATGGAAGTGCTTTGTTATGGGGCTTGCATTCATATCCACATGTTGTGTTACGGCCCAAGCGGATGAAGGCATGCTTTCCCCAGATTGATTCCATGCTGCTTGATTGATTGTAACGGCATTGCCCATCACAGGCACTTCAATTGCGAGTTCTTTCAACTGCCTAAAAATAAGGCCTGTTGAGCCTGTTCCCCCTGTACTAACTAGGAAAGCATCCGGGTTTGTTTTTTCAAGCTTCAAAAGCTCTGTGCGAAAATCTGCGCTCTCTGGGGCAAAGGTTTCCACTGCCAAGATTGATCCGCCTAACTCTTTAAATCGGCTGCTGAACGAGTCCACGACAGCCTTAGGAAAATCTCTTTGCTCTTCCAATATGGCTATGGTGCGATAGCCCTTTTTCCAAGCCACTTCGGCTTGGATCTTTGCATAATGATTGGTTGAAGCGGTTGTGCGCAAGGCATACCTGTACTGGCCTGAGTATACTGGACTTGAAGTGGTGCTGGCAATCTGAAAGATATCCGCTTCTCGGCTTACTGGAATAATGGCTATACTCTCTGTACTACAATGACCCCCAAAAATGACCTTTACTTTGTTGATATCAATTAATTTTTTAGCAGCAGTTACAGCAGTTACCCCTTCACATTTTCCATCTTCAACGATGAGCTCTACTTTTTTACCATTGATGCCCCCTGCAGCGTTGATTTCATCTATGGCAATCTTGGCTGAGTTTAGGCCAGGCATTCCATAGGTAACACTGCTGCCTGTAAGTGGAGCAATGAAACCCCACTTGATGATACTTTCATCTTGTTTTGTTGAACAACTTATGAGAAATACAAGAAGAATCAATCCGAGCCAAGTTTTTTTCATCTACTGCAGAAACCCCAGCACCTATTTAAAAATTTTCTTCCCCTAAGGGGGATAACGTTATAAAACTCCTTTGATTTTCTACTTTCTATGGACTTTGAACCTTTACGGCAACTCGGCCTTACTGAAGGAGAAATTAAGGTGTACCTCGCGTTGGTTGCGCTTGGAGAAACCACTACTACCCCTATTGCTGAAGAGTCTGGCGTTTCTTTATCCAAAATTTACCTTATCTTGGATCGATTGGCTAAGAAGGGACTTGTTAGCCACATCATCAAGAAAAAAACCAAGTACTTTCGAGCTGCTGACCCTCATAGGTTACTCGTGTATTTGCAAGAAAAAGAACAACAACTCCATACCCAAGAAGAAGATTTAAAACAACTCGTCAAAAAGCTTGAAGCCAAGCAAGAAACGGCTATTACTGCTGAAACCGCTCAAGTCTATGATGGACTTCGCGGTATTCAAACGGCGCGTGAACGAACCTTAAAGATCATGAAAAAAGGAGAGGAGATGTGGGTCATTGGCATTTCTCCAACGGCTTATCAAGGACTCCTTGCTTACTTTGAAGACTTTCACAAAAGACGATACGGAAAAGGAATTAAGTGTCGCTATCTCTATAATGAATGCGCACGCAAACCTGTTGGAAAGAAATCTGCTACTTATCCACTGAGCGAAGTGCGTTACATGCCTGAAGGATTGGCTACGCCGGGATGGATCGAGATTTATGCGGATACGGTCACGGTTGGCTTGAATAAAGGACAGTCGTTTTCTGTTGTCATCCAAAACCAAGAAGTGGCGAATAGCTTTAAGATCTATGCGAAGTTGCTGTGGAGTCTTGGGAAGCCTTAGATTTTCAGACGATCCCCATTGTGTAACAAGTGGATCTTGTCTTCTTTGTAATTCATCTCCAACGCCAGAGCCTTTAAGGCTTCCAACATGAAAGGCTCCCCATGTGTTGGAATAACATGTTCTGGTTTTACGAGGTTGATGAGCTCGCGATGATCTTCCCGGTAGGCATGACCTGATACGTGGACGTCTGTGAAAAGACGCACTTTTTTTGTTTTCAAAGCTGCATCTAGTTTTTTACGATTTTCGATATTCGTCGGTGTCGGAATAACTCGGCAAGAGAAAATAACATGATCCTCCTCTCTGAACTTGTACAATCCCTGATAAACCATGCGGCTCAAAATGGCGTTTGGCTCACCTTGATGCCCCGTTACGACCAAGAGATGTTCTTCTGGCTTTTTCAACCCCTCGAAAAACTTGCGAGCCATACTTCCATATTTTACAAATTGTACTTGCTTGCTAAATGGCACAAGCCCCATGCGTTCCGCCGCTTCGCAATACTTCGCTAAGCTGCGGCCGATGAAGACAATCTTCCTGTTCAACTTTTGACCGATCTGAATGATACTATTTAGACGTGCAATGTGGCTCCCGAACGTAGTGACAATAACTGCTTTTCCAGTGCTGTCTGTTCCGAGTAGTACGTCGCGAAGCATTTCTCGTGCAATGCTTTCACTAGGCGTTTTTCCTGCATAATGTGCGTACAATGAGTCTAGGATGAGGACTTTTACTGGCGCAATTTGTTTGAGACGAGCAAAGTTGGGTTTTTTCCCCAACGTTGGGGCGTTATCGAACTTGAAATCATTGGCGTAGACTACTGTTCCGTACGGCGTGTGAATGGCAATGATCACCGTCTCTGGAATGCTGTGCGTGACACTGATGAACTCAGCTGAAACCTTATCTGAAACTTTAAATTTCGCATCCATCTGATGAGCAACCATCTCATTTTTCAAAGCTACTTTATCATCTGCAATCAATGTTTTCAAAACTTCGTGTGTGAAATGCGTCGCATGAACCGGGCAATTAAACTTATTTGCCAGCCAAGGTACAGCCCCCACATGATCCAAGTGAGCATGCGTGATTAAAATTCCTTTTACTTTATCCTTTAAATCATTGATGAAGTTTACATCTGGCACGGCCTGCTGTTCGATTAAGTACTTGGCTGACATCTGAAACTTGACATCTTCACGCTCTTCAGAGGTTAACTGAACGTAACGCTCCATCATCAAACCCATATCCAGAATAACGACTTCATCGTCGACTTTGATGGCTACGCAATTACGACCGACCTCCTGGAAACCGCCGACTGGAATGATTTCTAAACCCATACATTACTCTTTTGAAGTGGGGATATAAAAAGGTTTGGTCGCCCTATATAAACCATTTATGATAAATTTTAAATACTCTTGGTTATCTCCTTTTAACTTGAGGTGGTTATATATGATGTGTAAAAAATGTATGGGAATGAGCGGCGGCATCATGCTGGTCGCAGGTATTTTGTTTTTGCTTCGAGACCTTGGAACCTGGAACTTCTGGAACATCCAATGGTGGACTGTTTTGTTCATCTTGATGGGAATCTGCCACCTCTGTGCCAAGAGCTGCTCCGATTGCTGTAAGATGGATGGAAAGAAACGATAAGTTTTGGGGAAAGGTTCTTCTTTCTCTCTTTTTCTTTATTCTTTATTTTGCACGGTGACCGAAAAACATAAAATCAATGTGACATTTCGTTTTGAAATGGGACTGAGGTCTATTGCATAAGTACTCTTAGCAAAGGAAAATAGGCCGTACGTGGTAGCTGAACTGGGAGGAGCTGTTGGCGCTCTGGCAGGTTATGCTGCAGCTGTACCCACGACTCTCTTTCTATTAGAGCAAGGAGTTAGAGACGAATTCAATGTGCTCCTTACATACGGTGTAAAGAATGCGTTGTTTGCAACAGGAAACCTTGTCACGTTCGGCTTCATGCATGCAAATCCCTTGCAACACTTAGGACAACTTGTGCGGTCCAACCTCGTAGGCCTGAGCATTGCAGCAAGCTTAAGTCTTGTAGGTCATTACACGCTACTCAAAACACAAGCCATTCGACCGGCTTTAGCGCCGATTGTGGTCTATTTTCCAGCAGCCCTCATCGGCTCTGGCTATCGGCATTACCGTAATCACCAGAAAGGAATCTTGCGGAGCCCCTCAGAATCCCTAGATGATTTGTGCGAACATTAGAGGCTACGGACCTGTGTTGTTCTGTGATCGCCATCGCTTCGTAATACGAGCGTACAAGAATGCTATGTTGCTATTCTGCTTCACTAGCGTTCCACCTTAAACATTTTTCCGTGACCTGGAATCACATAATCTGCCATTTCTAAAACCATTTTACGAGATGCAATTAGTTGATCCATATCCATCCCTTTTGCTTGTGCATGGTCTTTTTGATTGATATCAAATACTTGTTCTTCTCCCTCAAGCCACCAAATAACATCCCCAACAATGGCTATCTTTCCTTTAGCCGTATTGACGATGAGTGAGAGGTGCTCCTCCACGTGACCAGGGGTTTCAATAATCGCGATGTCCTTTCCTAATTCATGTTTATCAAACTCCAGCAATATGTCCTTATCATACATCAAGTTCGTGTCAAATGTTATGAACTTCGCATTCTCAAATATCCCTGCAAGCAAAACATGATCTGGATGGCGATGAGACAAGAAAACATAATCAATGTTTGCTGTGGTTAATCCTTCTCTAACTAGTGCTCCCAATAGCTTTTCGCGATTGCAACCTGGGTCTGTAATGATCTTTTTTCCTTCTGTCGTAACCAAGCAAGTTGTAGAACTAGCTATCCATCCCTTCTCGAGTTGTTTTGCATACCCTTCGATTAACACTTTTACTTCAGCCATGGTAGCTCATTTACATTGAATAAAAATGCGGGTCCTCAGAAATGTTGGCCATTTCTGGGTCCCTCATCACTTCGTGATGCGGGCGCCAGGATTCGAACCTGGGTAGGCACTAAGCCAACAGATGGCTCATGCGAGCACTTCATCGACCCTTTTTGAGGGCCTCATCACTCAAAACTTGAGTAAGGACTCATTTAGCACCTAAGTACCAAACGAACTGCCCCGTTTGGCCGCTCCGGCACGCCCGCGATAGGATCTTGGTGTCGAGGAGTGTTTTTAAAGGTTTTTACCTATCTTGTTAATGGGCACCCAATTTGGGGTGAAGAGGCCTTAGACTAAGAATCTATTTAGGAGTTTTCTTATCGTAAACAATATCCCCTAATGTCTGGCTGAACGGCCGGAAGGTTATTGTCCAAAGTTCAGTAGACATCATATCTGCCAGGTTATAAGCACGATCTATCGGGCTTAACTCCTTTCCATTTGCATCATACACTGGGCGGTCTCCTAAATTTAAAATGTCCTTTTCTTCCAGAAGCCTTCCATTTTCATCATATAACAATTCTGTAAGGCTACGAGTTTCGGTAGGATCATGATCTACATCAAACGGCTTATCTCTTTTGCTTGTAACGTAGCGTTCAATGCCCAATGAAGTTAATTCGGCTGTTGCAATCCCTAATTCAGAGCGTACTTCAAATTTGAATTCACTCCTATCCCCCCAATAATGGTGGTGCAACCATGCTGCGCCCACCATCCCTCTTGCCAGGTCTGCAGATGAAAAAAAAGCATCCCTAACCAAGGCATTTCTACAAAGAGATTCTCTTTCCAAGTCTGAAACCGGCTTGCCTACTTCTTGACGTGCTTCAAAATACGCATCCATACTCCGATCAGAAGGGTGATAATGGATGATGCTTAATTTAGGCGCCTGAACAATTAAACTTGCGAGGATTAAATAGTTAATATTTGTTCCTCCCCCACAACCGATCAACTCATCACTATCTCTCTGGCGATCCCCCCATCTTGCTTCATGTGTTGAGGGGACATCTTCGAGACGATGAAAATGTCTATGTGTATCATCTCCAACTCCAAAAACAAACCAATTATCTGCTTTTCTCCCTGCAGCGTCTTCTGGAACAAAGGCATATAATTCTTCACGGTCCACTGCGCGAAGGATCATCCCCAGATTAGCCATACCTCGCTCGTAAGATAAAGTTACCCTGCCAAAAGATTCATTCTTCCAGTCTGGATTCAGGTTTTGAACTTCAACTTGTGGAAGATCTCTATCTCGGTTTGGATCTAATGTAAAACATACTTGTTTACATCCATCCGGCGTTTTTAGAAAGATTACTTGATTCGGAGGCAAGCTCTTGTCATACGTCCCGATGATCTCTGGTTTGTCGCATTTCTTAGTGCGCCACTCCTCCACTTTCCACCAAGGATTTACCGAATGAGGGAGCCACTCCCAAGGCTTAGCTACTTGGAGGCTTGCTGCCGCTGCTAACGCGAGGATCGGATATTTCCAAGATCCTAAGAAAGAGGCTTTTCTCCCAGGACTTCTTTGCCCATTCAGACGCACCATCCCCTCTGGAAAACAACGAGTTTTTTAAACTTAATGGATATTAATCCTCTTTAAAGGCTCCTAGAATGCTATGCAGAAATATCTCTTCTAATTCAACTCTTTCAGTCGTGCTTCCACACTGCTTAAGGCATTTTCCAATTCGGTAAGGGAGAGTTCTTCTTTCCTGCGATGCTCCCGGCCCATGATGGATGCCGGATTGAGCTGCTCCGGACTTTCGACGGCTTCGATGATCTCTTCAGGAATCTCCTTGTCAATCTCCTTGTAGTCATGCTCGGCTATGAACTCTTTCATTCCTCGCGCCTTTTGCGTTACACTCTTCGCATCGGGAAGCAAGCGCTCGAGCTCCTCAATGGAATGTTGCGGCAAGAGTTCGTCCAACTTTGCAAACAACCAATTAAGCTCATCAAAATGATTCTTCAATGTCGTGATGGCCTTGCTCTTTTCCTCGCGAAGCTTCATAATCCCATAATAGCCTCGAAGGACGCTTATGACCGACTTACTTGACTCTAGTAAGTACTTACGCGTCTCCTCCGGACCCTTAATCCGCGTGAAAAAAATGTTTGCATCTGCCATGTTTACTCGGATAACAACTCGTTGATGTACTCGATCTTCTTTGAAACATCATTCAGGTTGGCTGACCAGGAAATGATCTGCTCATCCTCATCGTGCTTCAGGCGCTTTAATCTAGATAAGGTTTCTCGTACATCATCCAACTTTTTATTGATTACATTCATAATAGATAAAATTTCCTTGTACTCCTCGATTTTCACAAATACAGGCGTTTCAGTCATATGTTCACCTCATTCCCTCTCAAACAACTGGTGGTCGATCTTGATTAAGTCCTCATGAATGTTATTCAACTGCTGAAACATCTTCTTGTATAACTGGTCTTCATCGATGTTCTCATTGCTGTACTTTAAGAATAAGTCGTTTGTGCGCCTTAGGTCTTCATGCATGGTTACCATGTTTTCCAAAAAAAACTTGTAACTTTCTGCCTCCACAAACAACTCTCCATTGATTTTTGTTACTTTGAACCTACGTACCTTTCGATCGGATCCCAATAGTTCAGAACCCATGTCAGAAGGCTCATCAAAACGACTATGTTCAGCTACTTGCAAAGGAACCATCTCTTCATGAGGACTTTGCATCTCCTCAAACTCTTGCGAAGCAAACTCAGGCAAGACCTCTCTTTTAACTTCTTGTGCTTGTTCAGGCTCAGTCTCGGACATCATCAAGTCATCCGGAATATCCAATGATAGATCCATTGTTTCATCTGAACTCATCCCTTGTTCGGGCGGGCGCGGAACATCTTGAATAGGTAATTGTCTTGAAAGTTCAGAAAGATCCATCTCAGGGTGCTCTTCCGGAGAAGGTGCTTCATTTAGTATATGTTCAGGAGCCAGCATTTGTGGCTCTGGAGTGGGTGTTGCTTGCTCTACTGGAGGTGACACGGGTGAAGGTTCCATATCAAAGGGCAAGGAACTTATATGTTCAAAGGGAAAATCTTCCTTCTTTGGCAAAAAAGCGGCAGCATCCACCGCAGGAGAAATGCCCTGAGAAGCATCCATTGGCTTAGAAGAAGCCTCTTCTGGAACGGGTAAAGGTGTCCCTACACTCATCTCCTCTTTCTTCTTCCCAAAGCCAAAAAAACTCATCGTAACCTCTTTTCTTCTTTTTTATTGTTTATAAATAGCTTAATAATCTGGAGACTTATTAAATTTTCTTATTTCGAGACGGCATAGTGCGGGAAATGCACGGCGGCAAAGCTTGCACCTAATAATGCTGCGTGGGGTTCGGTTACTAAGAACAAAGGAATCTCTTTTAAGAGGTGCGCTTTTTCTGAACCCAGTTCGAAATCCATTACAAAGCCATTCTTTGTCAAGGCCTCTGGATGGTGCTGGGCAATGCCTCCTGCAATGTACAAACCCCCCAAGGGCAAGAACTCAAGTGCCTTGTTCTGGGCGCACTTTGCATAGAAATACAAGAATAATTCTACGGCCTTTTTACAAGCTGAGTCTGACTTGGAAAACTCCATAATCGCAAGAGCCTTATCCTTAGCCTCTTCGACTTCCTTGATCTTATCTGAAGCCTTAAACCCCTTTTGCTTCTTCAAAAAGTTGAAGATTCTCACGAGACCCGGCCCTGAAATGGCATGTTCATACGTTACCACTTTTACTTTCAATTCTTTCTGAACAAACTCTTCAAACTCAAGCTCCAATGGACTTTGGGTTGGTAAGGCTGCATGACCTCCTTCACTTGGTGAGGGAACATACTTCTTACGATGCGGATCGTACACCATGAATGCTTCTCCTAGGCCTGAGCCTGCCCCCAATACTAATCTAGTACCATACTTTACCTGCTTGGGAAGATAGTGATTTGCATGCTCTAACGGGATCAATTCTGCGGGGTTTCCAGGATTAAGCCCTTCCAAACCAAAACTCAAGGCTTCGAAATCATTTAACAAAATTACTTTAGATAGAAATGAACTGTGCAATACATCCTTTGCTAAAAGCTTCCCCCAGGACAGGTTGGTTGGCTCAGCTCCTTGTCGATCTGGAGTTACGAATCCCGCTATTCCAAACGAAGCCGTATCGGTTTCGATGTCATACTTTTCCTTTGCAAATCGCAAGGTCTCGTTCATCGCAGGAATGAATTCAATCTCTGGAGAATTAAACCTTAATTGAAAGACGAGGGAAGACTCTTCCTTAGGGATATTCGAGATACCCACCATCCCCAGACGAGTATTGGTTGCACCTACATCCCCTACTAGAATGAATTTTTGGAAACGATCCTTCTTAAAGCCCTTTAGATGCTCATGAAAATCATACTGCAAACTATCTTCACCTCTTTTGACTGACTTTAAAAATGCCGTTTAAGGTTTATATAGTTTATCGTTTAAATGACTCTTAATCACTTTCATAACCAGTCTTTTTATATAACTGAATTATTTACTCAACTTGATGAAACGTTACATCCTTTTTGACTTTGATGGTACTCTTGCAGATAGTTTGTTTATCGGCATAGAAGTCCTGAAAAGACTGCAAGGTAAGTACCAGTCTAAAGCCCCAACTTTAACCATGATTCGAAATCTTGGGTTGAGGGGGGTAATCAAAAAAACACATTTCCCCTTAATTAAACTCCCCACTCTTGTTCGCGATGTTCGAACTGAACTAAGTAAAAAAATACTAGAAGTTTCACTCTTTTCTGGATGGACAAGGGTACTCCCAGTTCTTGCCAAAAAATACACGTTAGGCATTGTCTCTAGCAACTCTACTGAAAATGTGAATGTTTTTTTAAAACACCACAATATTCAAGACTGGTTTGACTTTGTGTATTCAAATAACTCGGTTTTTGGCAAGCAAGTGGTTTTGAAACGTCTTTGTAAAAAGCGAGGCATTGGACTAAATGAGCTTGTTTATGTAGGGGATGAAGACCGAGATATCCAAGCAGGCCGTAAACTAGGCATCCCAGTCATTGCTGTTAGCTGGGGGTATAATTCCAAACGCCTGCTGCAAAAGGCAAAAGCTGAACACATCATAAAAACTCCACTCGAAGTGATTAAAGTCATCGACACTCTTAAATAACAAACCTTTTTTCTACAAACCATGAAAATTGGCATTATTGGGGGGACGGGCCTTGAAAAGACTGGACTCCTTCAGAATCCAAAGGAGATTACGGTTGAAACGCCGTATGGAGCTCCTTCCGACTCTCTTCTTGTTGGTAAAATTGGAAACTTGGATGTCGTACTTCTCTCTCGTCATGGACGGCATCACCATGTGAACCCTAGCAATGTCAACTACAAAGCGAATATCTGGGCCTTGAAAGAACAAGGCTGCAGCCATATCTTTGCCCCTACTGCTTGCGGAAGCCTAAAAGAAAATGTACAACCTAGCGATCTAGTTTTCCCAGACCAGTTTATTGATCATACTTCTCACCGAAAACAAACCTTTTACGATGGAGAACAGGTCTGCCACATCTCCATGGCTGAACCCTTTTGTAGCCACCTACGTGAACTCCTTGCTAAGAATGCATCTGAACTCGGACTTAGTCACCATCCCCGTGGAACTTTGATTACCATTGAAGGCCCCCGGTTTTCGACTAAATCAGAGAGTAACCTATTCCGTACCTGGGGATGCGATGTCATCAATATGACGACTGTTCCTGAATGCGTCCTTGCGCGAGAAGCTGGAATCTGCTACCAACCCATTGCTATGGTTACTGATTATGACTGCTGGAAAGAACATAACGTCAACTTTGTTGACATTATCAAAGTCATGGAAGCCAATGCCCACAAAGTAGTGCAGCTGTTATTGAAAGTTTTACCCACCATTCCCGAAGAGAAAAGGTGCAGTTGTAAAGAAGCGATTAAGAGTGCACTTGCGTGATTACCGTATTTTTCTGACTAGCGTACCTTCCATTTCTACACCACTCGGATGCTTATAGCCGAACCCCTCTCTTTCTGTATGCTGAAAACCTGCTCTTCTAGCATCATCATCTCTATGTAGTTGGTATTCCAATCCTCCCCCCCATACTCCCCCATACTCAAGCGAAATAAGCATACTGCCTGGTGCGTCCCCCACTAAATACTCCGCTCGTGAAACCACAGACTCGATTTCCACATCCGACCAATCCGGATGAGCAACCTCCGTGAAAGTGACTCGATCCCATTGCTCTTTAGATGTGGTTCGGATATCCCCCTCTCGTAATTCTACGTTCGTTAAACCAAGCAATGCGACGCGCTCTTTTCCCAGTGCGATCGCTGCAGGATCACGATCCATACCCAAGAATCTTATTGTTGGATGAGCTATTGCATAATAAGCAAGGCGCAATGCCGTGCCGCTCCCAATATCTAAGACATACTTCGATCCTTTCAGTGACTCGCAAACAAAAGGAACAATAACCCTTGTTGCAGGCAGTGCGAAGCCATCAAACCATCTCGCTTGCTCTAAATCAGGAGCTGCGTTTGGAATGAAAAGAGACTGAGGATCCCCAACACCCTTATTCGTGGCTCTCCACTCTTTCAATACAACTAGATAATCATCTACTGATACTTCTTGTACATTCAATCTTTCACAAAGTTCATCTATTGAAATGACCATTTTGACCAGAAAATAACGCTTTTTTTAAACCTAAGCCTTAACGTGTATAGGTTCGAACCACACATTCCCAAGGTTCATTGCGATAATGCTCGAAAGCTACTTCTTCTCCCCGCACTTTTGAGAATCCGTCTTCCTTCACTGCAGCAATGAGACGCCTCTTCCATGTTAAATCCTCAATTTTAGGTTCTAATGCGACAAGCCTACTCCCAGGTTTTAGACTGACGAGCCTTCGAACTTGGCTCTGAATTCTTAGTATCTCCTCGGAGGGGGTATCTTGACCTGTGATCTGGACGTTGACCACTGCATCATACGTATTTTTGTTTGGGTCTATGTCCAACATATTCTGGTGGATGATATCTACATTGTCTAAGGACAGTGTTCTTACACGCTCCCTAGCAAATTCAACTGCTATCAGATTTTTATCGATGCCTGTAAAATAAGTCTGAGGGAAATTCCGTGCATAATAGCACAACCTTAAAGCTGTGCCAAACCCGACTTCTAAAACCGTTTTAGAATCCCACATAGCTCGGGCCACTGCCGGCGCTATTACTCTACTCACTCGAATGGCTGAACCATCAAATAACCTAGCTTGCTCTGCATAAGATACAGATTCTTCTAACCCTTCCAAGAAGACTGATCCTGGTTCGCACTTTCTTCCAGCCCAGAGTTCCCAAGTGCTTAAAAGCTCTTCATACTCTTCTGCAGAGCCCTCTACAATTCCAAGCTCTTTACACAACTCATCTAGGGTGATCATATTACCTTAGAAAAGAAACGCTTTTTTAAACGTAAGCCCTGTTTACACTTCCCGAGAGCAGAATAAAAGCGCTCCACTCTTTTCTGGCTCTTCTCGCTTTTGATAACTAAAACCTAGGGCTTCAAACCGATTTAACCCTGCTTGGTTTCCCAACTCAGCATACATTTCTGCATGCCCCCTTGTGAAAAGGCCGTAGTTTGCTGCCACCATGAAAGAAGGCGGCGAAGAAGGCTTAACCATTTGACAAAACCAGAAATAGGATCCCCTCATAAATCCCTGAAGATTCATTCTTCCTCTAAATTCTTTTGGCACTGTATCTGGCAAGCAATCAATGGCCACCACACAAGCAAAGCGATCTTGTACTGGGTTCAGCTTGAAAAAGTTAGCCACCCGTAATTCAATGTTCTTGACATTTAACCGTTCCATCCTCCTTTTTACAACTTCTTCACAGCGAGGATCTTGGTCTATGCCAATAAAAGAAGTATCTGGATTGTTTAATGCATCTAAAAGCAGGCGAAACCCTGTTCCATACCCCATAACCCCCACACTTTCAGCACCGGCCAATCTTTCGCAGACTATCGGAGAAATGGCTCTCGTTGGAGCGAGTGTATATCCATCAAATAGACAAGCCTGAACTTCATAAGGAATCCGGCTTTCCTCGAAGATATGGCTGCGTTCTCTTCTAGAGCTGCGCCATTCGGAAGGCGCAACTTCCTTCACGCCTAACTCCTTACAGAGATCATCGATTGAGACGTTCATTATTACCTATATCTATTA
>JBBSWA010000059.1:0-15376 GCA_038046485.1 Nanobdellota archaeon | reverse complement strand
CACGGAACAGCACCACCCAACACTCTTGAAGCCAGGCCGGTCTTGCAACCTCCTCCACACTCACCTCTTGCAAGACGAGCCAACCCTTGCTTGGGCACGTGATGTTCGAAGGAGCTCCCACACTCCTCACGGGCACATGCCTTCGGCCTGGCCTTTTTTTACAACGCACGAAAACGAAGCCGGGGACTGGACGGGAAATTCCCCAGGTGCTCAACGCATTACTCGCCTGGGGGCAGGTCGGGTAGGATGTGAGGGGCGCTTGCCAGTTCCCGGCTTCACCGACATTTGAAGAAACAACTAGACGGAGAAAAAAACAAAAAAATTTCACTAATTATTTTCTATATAGATAATAACTATAAAAGACCTATTCTGTTGTTGCACTATTCGCATCGATTGATGCGAGAAAAGCAATAATCCGTGGATAAAGAACTGTGAGAGGGCAAAGCGAAGCTTTCTACAAAAACCCACTGGACAGCTGCCCACAACCTTTTTTAAAGAAAGATCATTTCTAAACAAAGATGATAAATGAACGCTCAGCACTCGTTGTTTTCCAAGGTAATAAAATCAGAAGAATCTGGTTTAATGAAGAGTGGTGGTTTTCTGTAGTGGATGTTATTGGGGTATTGACCGAGACAGCGAGAGCGAGAAAGTATTGGTCTGACCTTAAAACCAAGCTAGTAGAGGAGGGCTTTGAAGTGTCCGAGAAAATCGGACAGTTGAAGTTGAAGGCCGAAGATGACAAATTAAGGGAAACGGATTGTGCCAATACGAAAAATATGTTTAGAATTATTCAATCGATCCCTTCTCCTAAAGCAGAACCCTTCAAGTTGTGGCTGGCTCAAGTCGGTTACGAACGAGTGCAAGAAATCGAAAACCCGGAACTTGCCCAACAGCGTATGAAAGAATTATACAAGCAGAAAGGATACTCTGAAGAATGGGTCGAAAAAAGAGTTCGAGGGATAGCCATACGAGACGAGTTAACCGATGAATGGCACAAAAGGGGTGTTGAAACTGATCAGAAGTTTGCCATTTTGACTGCTGATATCTCGAAGGCAACTTTCGGTCTGACCCCTAGTGAGTACAAAAAGTTCAAAAAACTAAAACATGAAAACCTAAGAGATCATATGGATGATATTGAGCTCGTCCTTACTATGCTAGGCGAAGCTACAACAACAAGATTCACCAAAGATAGGGATTCCCAAAAATTCGTTCAACTGAAAAAAGACGCAAAAGACGGCGGAGACGTTGCAGGCTCTACAAGAAAAGACATCGAACAAAAACTCGGCCAACGCGTGGTTAAAAGTGATAACTTCCTTGATGAGCCAGAAAAACAGAAAAGAGTAGGATGGAAGAAAAATGAAAAAAACAAGTGATTTTAACCTATTCAAAATACAGTACGATTGGTACGAAGGAGAACACTCTGAATGTCTCGTTGGTAAGAAAGTGAGCTTTGAAGAATTTGAGCGGGATTTAATTAAAGCAAGAGAGTTTGCCGAAAGCTTAATCGGAAAAGAAGCTAAAGACGACCCCCTTATGGAGGGTTACCGTGTCGAATGTCTCCCTGAGTTCTATGAAAAGATTCTCTTGTATCTCACAACCAAGCTAGGATATATTTATTGCAACTATGATGAGAATGTGACTTATATTGTTAATGACGATGAAGAGAAGAAAATTGGAATAAAAAAATCAGAAATGAAAACTAAGATAGTGGATATTGAAAAGAACTGAAGAAGAGGTAACTCCTAAATCTGTCTTTCTTCAGAGGGGTGATGAGAGAAGGCAGAGGAGAGATGACTGGAGGCATAAAAAAAATTCGCTATTTATTTTCTATATAGATAATAATAAAACAGAAAGGTGACCACAAAAAAGAGCAATACTTAAATATGTGGTCACCTTAACTAAGGCCATGTTCATCGAAATACGAACGAAAGGAAAAAACAAAAAATACTATGCCGTGCACTCTGTACGGAAAGGAAACCGCGTCATAAAGCTGCGAAAATACTTGGGACAAAACTTATCTAAAAAAGAGCTAACTGCCCAAAGAAAAGATGCACAGTACTTGGTTCCATTAAAACAACCTACCAAAATACCCCCCAAACTTCTCCGAAGTCTAAAAGAACTCAAACGAAAGTATAAAGCTGAACGGATCATCTTGTTTGGAAGCCGAGCACGTGGAGACCACCATGAAGGGAGTGATGTAGATCTCATCCTTATTAAAAAAACAAACCAACGCTTTACTGACCGCATTGAACACGTACTGCGCATTTACCCTGGAAAAGAGCCCCTAGAACCCTTAGTGTATACTCCTGAAGAATGGAAAGAAATGCTTGGAAGAGACTTTATTCAAGGAATCCTAGAAGAAGGTGTTGAAATTGGCTGAAGTACAGAATAACAACCTTATAGAATACGGGCGGTGGATTAAACAAGCAAAGCATGACCTGGATGCAGCGAAATGGTCTTCTAAAGGAAAATTCTATGATACCACTTGCTTTCAAGCCCAACAAGCTGCCGAAAAGGCGTTAAAAGCCTATCTACTTCTTCAGCGAAAGCGAATCATTGTCCACTCTGTTTACCACCTTCTACGTGAATGCATCCACTTCAACAAGAAATTTGCAAACCTCACTCCTCTTGGGCAAAAACTTGACAAATACTATATTCCTACCAGATACCCTGACGGTCTCCCCACTGGAACACCTCAAGATTACTTTACTTTAGAAGATGCGGAGGAAACTATTCAAGCCGCCAAAAAAATTATCCTGTTCGTGGAAACCCTGCAAAAATCTGACGAACAAATTTGGGACCATATCATGAACCGCCCTAAAAACCTTACCGACAAAGAAGCTATGGAGATGAAGAAACATGTCAAACAGCTTCGATCCGAGAAAGGATTCCGGATGTGACAAAAACCTTGTTCTAAAGAACTGATTCAGCCACCCATTTCTCAAACGCCTTGTTGGCACTGGTGGGAATCTTAACAATGCAAGGAACCTCATAGGGATGGATCTTTTCAATCTCTTTCTTGACGGCTTCAAACTTAGACGAAGAAGTCTTTAGGATTGCTAGCCACTCCTTGCCTTGCTTAAGCTTACCCTTCCAGGTATACATACTATATATAGGAGAAGGGAAGAGATTGGCACAGGCAATGAGCTTCTTAGAGAGCAAGTGCTTCGTGATCCTCCTTGCCACGGCAAGGGAAGGATTTGTGACGTAGACTAAGATTAAAGTCATACCCCTATGAAAGGGGGAAGTTATAAAAAACTATCGTACCTTCCACTCCCATGCCCAAATCCCGCCCTCAATGTGTACTCTTACTCCAAAACAACGAAGGCAAGATCTTGCTTCAATTACGCGATGACAAACCCGAGATTCCCTACCCTAACTACTGGGGAACCTTTGGGGGCCAAATTGAAGAGAAGGAAACCCCTGAAGAAGCCATCACCCGTGAGATTCGAGAAGAAACCGGCTACGAACTTACTGCCCCTGAATACATTGGGAACTTTCCCTTTGAAAACTACAACCAATATGTCTTTCGAAAGGTCGACTTAAATGTGCGGCTGGAATCACTCAACATAACCGAAGGACAGAAAGGCGCCTTTCTTTCCTATCCTGAAATTCAAAAGATTAAACTGGCATTCAACGCAAGAGAGGTCCTTGAATTCTATTTTAAAAAATACTCTACCCTTTAGCGTTTGCTCGTGCCAGATCCACCGCAGTCGTGGTTTCATGATAAATCCTCAAGCACTGAATTTTATTCCCCACAAAATCAGCGCGCCACATCCCCCGCAATGAAAACGTAAATGGTTTTCCCACTACCACTCCTGCCACTTGCGCTCCTTCTCGATACGTAAGTCGTGCCTCCCACTCTGCTAAAACAAAGTTTTCTTTTTCCAATACTACCAAGAGATCAAACTTAGCCTGCGCAATACGCCCCTGAAAGTTTTCGCAGTATTTCCGTACCCCTTCTACTCCCTTATAGACAGGGAAGTTCACGTTATGAATTTCTACATCTGAGGTAAAAACCTCTAAAAGACCACTTACATTAAACTCAGTTAGGGCCTTGAAATACCTTTTTACTGTATCTAATTTACTCATACTACCTAGTGTACTAAGTAAACTATATAAACACCAAGTATCAACTTGTAAAGTGATGCAGCGATATGAATGGACGAAGTACAAGACAGACTATGGCAAGTATACCTGCCCGATCCATAAGACGGCGTTGCTGATTGGTGATCGCTGGACACTCTTTATCCTGCGAGAATTTATCTACAATGGAGAACAGCAGGGATTCAACCAACTGCTACGCGCGCTGAAACCGATTAGTAGCCGCACACTCTCTCTTAAACTCAAGCGATTGGAAGCAAGTAAATTGGTTGAGAGGAAGGTTGTTCAAGAACGACCCATTCAAGTTCAGTACTCCATTACTCGAAAAGGAAAGGCACTCAAAAAAGCCCTTGATAGTATGGGGAGATGGTACAAAACGCATCACCCATAATCTTATTAAACCACTCTAGATTCTATCCCTTATGCCCACCATCAGTTTATGCATGATTGCCAGGAATGAAGAAGACTGCATTGCTGAAAGCTTGAATTCTGTTAAAGGACTTGTGGATGAAGTGATTGTGGTTGACAATGGCAGCACGGATAAAACCAAGGAAATTGCTAAGAAGTGTGGAGCTCACGTGTTTGAGCATACTTGGAAAGACGACTTTTCTGAAAGTCGAAACGTTGCAATTGGAAAAGCCAAAGGAGACTGGATCCTGGTCCTCGATGCAGATGAAGTAATTGCCAAAAAAGACCACGATCGCATCAAGAAATTGATCGAGAACAAAGATATCGAAGGATACATCCTCCTTATTCGAACCTACACTGCTGAGCGAAGACTCAATGACTGGTATCCTTCAGATGATTATAAGGAATGCAAAAGCTACCTGGGCTATATTGTTGAACAACCCCTGCGATTATTTAGAAACAAAAAAGGATATCTATTTACGGGCAAGGTCCATGAAAGCATCACCTCATCCATTCAACAAACTAAAGGCATGATCGGCATTTGCCAAGTCCCTATCCATCATTATGGAAACGTACGCAAGAAGGATAAAATGCACACTAAACAAAAAAGCTACATCCACATTGCCCGGGAAGAACTCAAAAAAAATAAAGAGGATGTTAAAACACGCTATGAATTAGCCATCGCACTCATCCAACAAGACCAGTATGGTCAAGCACGCGAACACCTTGAACAAATCAAAAAAAGGCAACCTGAATACAAGAATACCTTACTTTTTTTAGCCGAGACGTATACCCGCGAAGGCAAACTGGATGAAGCCATCCAAATCTACCATGAATT
This sequence comes from Nanobdellota archaeon, assembly GCA_038046485.1. GTDB lineage: Archaea > Nanobdellota > Nanobdellia > Woesearchaeales > SM23-78 > JBBSWA01. The sequence goes on along the minus strand of JBBSWA010000059.1, from coordinate 10,026 downwards.
CATTGCCTATCAACCCAACAATCCAACTCCCTGGACCAACATTGGATTGTTATACCGAGTACAAAACAAGCTTGACATGGCTCTGCGCTACCTCAAAAAAGCACTCACCTTAAATTCAGAAAATGCTGCACTCTACGAACAACTCAGTGAAATTCTCATGATCAAAGGAGAAACGGATAAAGCAAGGCAACTCCTTGAACTTGGACTCCGCCACGGACGCTATCCGACACACCTCAACAACTTGGCCTTCATCTATTTAATGGAAAACAAAAAAGAAGAAGCAAAAAAACTCCTCCAAGAAGCCCAAGAAAAACTAAATCAGCTTCCAAAAGAAGTCGTACAAGGCGATCCCTTACTTAAACAAACCCTTGAAAAGGTTGAGAAAAACCTTAAGAAGCTCAACTCTTAAATACCCCTACTTATCTAGAACCGTATGCGCAAAGCCCAAATCACCCTCTTTGTCATCATTGGTATGCTCATCCTCATCCTCATTGGATTCTTGATTTTTATTCGACAAAAGGCAACTCAAACCCAAGTCCAAAGTACTGTCGATGCTGTACTCAATGAATTCATTGAAAAAAATGCCCTCAAACAATATGTACAAAATTGTCTTGATACTCTATCCAATGACGGTGCGATGCTCCTTGCCCACCAAGGAGGCGTTCTCTATCAAGACCAAAAAGGTCTAACTCCCCATGAGCCTTCCCAAAGAGGCGTAGCGTATCTGCCTTACACATATGAAGGCGAAAACTATGATGTGACATATGCCATCCATGACGTGGAATTCCACCCCTGCCCCCAACTGGTTGAACAACCTCCTGGATATCCTGTTCCCGGAAAAAACGTGACGGAACTTACCGTTAATAAATATCTAGACAAATGCCAATTTTACGACCGCTTTAGCGGGTATTATGGTGTTAACACCCTGCCCAAACTATGCGACCCCCAAGGACCTAATAAAATTGGTGTGACGCAATCCAAGACCCTTTACAAAAGCTGCGAACCGGGAAGCTACGGCAGCAAGAGCGAAAACACCCTCCAATACCAACTTCAAAATTACATTCAAAACCATTTACCTTTATGTGCCAACTTTAGCGTCTTTGAAGATGCGTACGGCAACCGTGTTGAAGTTCTTGACAAACCCACCGTTACTCTCATCTGGGGCGACACGGACTTTAGCACCCACACTAGTTACCCCTTCAAAGTCCATCTCCAAGGAAAAGAACCTGTTGTGAAGTACATTGAATTTACGAATGAGAATAAACTAAGGCTCAAAAAGCTCTACTACTACGCCAATGAATTGCTAACGCATGAAACCCAAGACCTATTTTACAATATAGAACGAGACCACCAAAAAGCCAATTTCTATGAAGAGAGCTTTACCATGGAAAAGGTAGAAAATCCCTGCAACCCTTGCCCCTATACTCCGGCTGCGTTCGATCGCCTTTATGTTGTTCGAGATGAGCGCAGCAAAGTCTTAAGCAAAGCCCTTACTTTTTTACTTCCCATCAAAAATAGAAGGCCTTTTCTTGATGTCATCCCAAGAAAGTTTGCCGAACCCTACAACACCAAAAGCTTTAGCAAAAAAGTGAACGTCAGCGGGGCTGCTAGCTCTGAACCCTCCAGTCCGAAAAATGGGGTTTACCCTGTTGACTTTGCTGCCTACAATGGAAGCAAGATCCTTGTTGAAGCACAAGGCTACGACCCCGACGATGACCCCCTGACTTATACGTATAGTGCCTGGAAAGAAACCACAAATAGCCAAGTCCTCAATACCGCCTGTTTTGATGAGACCAAACCCATCCCCTTCACCGCAGGGGTCTACCGATTCTATAATGAAAACCCCAATTTCTGCACGAAGCATGTTTTGAGTAACCTAGGTTTGTGGAGTGCCAGCCCTGAATATCAAATGACTCAACAAAAAGTCGGTTATACTGTTACGAATGAGGACATCGGATTGCACCTACTTAATGTAAGCGTAACCGACCCTGCAGGACTCATGGACTATCAAGAAGTTGCCATCTTGGTTATCCCGGAAGAATACCGGAACCTGACTGGATCTATCCCTTAACTTAAATATGTAAAACTCTTCTTATCTAAAACTTTCCTACCCTCGTCTAAAACCTAGGAAAGATTTATAAAGGATAAAGTCGAAAAATGTGGAAAGAGGTCCTCAGCAATACTACGTATTCCTGGGACCCTCTTTTATGCAAAAGAGGGCGATATCATTGAGAGGGGCTGTAATCCTGATTGTAACCGCGTTATTTCTTCTAACCAGTAGCTTCGCCCAAGCTCAAACCATCGGAGGAGGATGCTGTTTTGATGCGGGAACAGGTGAATGCATCACTGTTCCCAGCCAACTCCTACCTGATGCGGATGCTTGTCGAGCCACCTCTGGAAGTGCCTTTGTTGCGAACGACTGCCCCTCCTTAAGCCAATGTAACTTAGGTTGCTGCTGCTTCTCCGATGGACAAACCCAGAGCACCACTCCTGCCCCTCTTTGGAGCTGCCAATCTGGCGCTACCAAACAAGAAACGACTGCGAATGCCAACTGTAATGATATTTGTTCTGTTCCTGCCCAAACATTCACTGTGGAAGGAAAAGTCAGCAATAAAACCGACTCCCAAACCCTCCCATTGCAAGGAGCCTCTGTCAACGCACCCAATCTAAATAAACAAGATACTACTGACAGTGTAGGTGCCTACATCCTACGCAACATTCCAGCTAACACACTCCAAGAATTCATTGCCAGCTTTCCTGGTTGTAAGAACGATAACAAAACCCTCAATGTCACCAATGACATTACAGCCCTTAACTTTGAACTCGACTGCACCTGCACTCCCAATGAACAATGTGGATCTTTCCTTACTGCTCCCTGTGTCAATGGCATCCAAACCGTCCAATGCCAAGACCTCAGCAACTGCCGAGTACCCCCCACCTTCAACAAGACCCAAAGCTGCCAGGGAATATGCACGGCGGACACCATCAACCATGTTATCATTTCCAACATCCTTGCCAAAGCAAGAAAAGCCCGATTCACCATTGATTGGAGCTACGACAGCAGCTGCAAAGGACAAGAAAACATCAAAAACACCGTGATGCGATGCAATGCCGAACAAACCAACTGTGTTGCCCTTGGTGAAACTACGCGCACTCACTTTGAAGATAATGGAACGGCACCCAATGCCATTCTATCCAAAACCACGTATTGCTATCAGATCCAAAGCCAATTCTTCGATGCCAGCACTAAAAATAGTGAATTCAAATGCGTCACTTCCGGAGACGCTCAATGCCTTACTCAAACCGGAAGTGAGTTCTGCCAAAACAACAGCCGAGCCAACTGCAACAACCAAAATGAACTTCACATCATCGAAAACTGCGGAAACAACAAATTCTGCCTAGGCCCCTTCCCCCCTAATACTGAAAAAGCCGGACAAACCCAATGTGTAGATACCGGCGCTTGTAACAAGTGCAATGGCCTCTTTGAAGAAATGAGCTACCTAGACTACCTAAACGCCTTTGTTGGGTTTGGCTCTGACAAAGAACTTAAAAAGTGCTTCAATGATGACCCCAATGACTTGGGCCTTGTCCAACAACACATCTGCTACCTAGACACAAGCTCCACCATTGTGGACAAGTACTTTAGCTGCAGTCAAGTCAAAAGGTGTTCCAACTACCACTCCGAAAAAACATGCATTCTTAATGAGACCAAAGACCCTTGCTTTAAAAACATCGAATGTCAATGGCTCAAACCCTATGGTGAAGAAGCCAGCACCCAACTTGGCCTTGGCACCTGCCAGAGCACCACCCCCACTCATGAAGACTGTCAAAGCTGCTCTGAACTTCTTGGAGGCTGCACCCAAGCCAACTGCGAACTCATTAGCAGTGGCCGTGGAAAGAACTGCTACTTTGACGGAGACCCCAATGGATTGGATAGCACCAAGGGATGCGCTGGAAAAGAAAAGATCATTTGCCGAGACTATGACACTCAAAACGAATGTGAAGGCGGACAAGCCGTTAGCGTGAATGCTCAATACGACGCGAATAAGACCCGCATTGGCGGCAACAACCAACTCACCCCCAGCCAAGACCTACTTGGATTTGGCAAATGCTTCTTTGACGCCAACAACAACCTCTGTGATCGCAATGCCGATGGATTATCGGATAAAGACTGCACGAGCCTCACTGATTTTACCTGCCAAAAAGACTTTGAAGCACCCCTTACCCAACTCAATATTCCCCTTAGCCCCATTACTCAACGAGCCGTCTTCAACAAAGAAGTTAGCATCGATGTAAATGTCAATGACAACTCTTATGCCTCCAACCTGATCTTGACCTCCTACTGCATCACCCCGCAAAACCAAACCTGTTATCCCTCCACTAACCTGCTCAATACCGGCGGTAAGATACAAGAAATCATCAATACCACTGGACGCTACAAGATCTTTTATTATTCAGCTGACCCTGCTAAAAATATTGAAGTAGTCGCTCAATCCAACATTGAAGTGGACCTGGATGCTCCGATCATCACCTTAGATAGCGTAGATAATACCACCAATGAAACGCAACTGAATGTTGCTGGCCATGTCACTTCCGACACCACCCAACTCTGCGTTGAAAACAAAAACCTCCCTGGAACGAAGCGATGCATTGTACCCTGCTCCGTTGATCCGGGACAAAACCCTGGCGAGTGCATCGGAAACGACTTAACTTTTAACTTCCTACTACCCCTTACAGGCCCTCGCAGCCAAGAAACCATCAATGAAATCATCTTTACCGCAAAAGACGAAGTCAATAATGTAGCTGAGGTCACCCTCGGCTTCCTCCTCGACCTACAAGGCCCAGGCCCTGTCACAGGAACCCTTGAATAAAATGCAAACCAAACTTGTTACCTACCTAATGTTCATTTTACTTCTTACTAGCTTTGTCTTCGCAAATACCATCAACTTAGGCACTACGAGCAATACCAAACCCACCATTACGGCCTACTACCAACAAGACGAAAGTAAAGGTAGATCGGTTATCATCACGAGCTCCAACTTAGAGCGTTTAAGCCCAAGCCCCACGAGTGGTATTCCAACCAGCATGGTCAAGGTGAGCGACTTTCGATATAAATTCACACCTGTCAATGACTTAACCAATGGCGATTACAAACTCACCGTCAAAAGCGCAGATAGCTTTGGAAACTCTGGAGAAGACGCCCTCTTTCTTTTCACCGTCAACCGCGCGATCAACATTATACTTGACAAACCTAAAGGAGTTAGCACTACTGTTCCTTATGATGTACAAGTCAACACCACGGTTTCAGCGCGGTGCAAGTACAGTGATGCGAGCGTTACGGATTTTAACACCCAAGGAACCCTCTTTGACTTTGAGAGCAGCACTTCCCTTGTCACAATTCACCTTCTTAGAAATACCTTACGCAACAAAAATACTTTTGTCATCTGCCAAGATGCATTTGGGAATACGGAACAAAAAACCTTCTTCCTAGGCTTTGATGTACCCTTCACCATCAACCTTCAACAACCTGCTAATGGGATCTCTACTGTCGTTCCTTACAATGCATTGGTTACTACTAGCATTGAAGCACGATGTTCTATTGGTACAAGCCCCTTTACTAAACTTGAAGATGGACAATTTTTTGAGGGCGATCAAAATAAAGCTCAACTCAACCATGCCCTTACTCAAACCATCTTCGATGGCAAACCTGCATTTATCTTCTGCACAGACCGCATCGGAAGAAATAACACCAAACAAACCAACATTACTTTCAATGTGCCCTTTACAATTAATGTTACCTCTCCTCCTGGTGGCTTGGCTGAACGCCCCCCTTTTGGTGTGATTGTGACGACTAGCATCGAGAGTCATTGCACCCTTACCGATCAACTCGCCACTCCTGAATCAGGGACGTTCTTTGATGCGGAAAACAGCACAACCTTCGGATTTACCCACACCCTTGCCGCCCAAAATCTTAACAAAAATGTCTTCATCAACTGCCGCGACCGCATCGGACGCGAGAACCACCTCAAAACCTTTATTGGATTTACGCTTGCCTTCAACATCAACCTCAAAACACCTAGTGGTGGAACGACCAGTGCCCTCCCTTATAATTTAGAAGTTACTACCAACATTCCTGCCGCCTGCGCCTACAGCGGCCTTCCCATCGCCCTCTTTGAAAAAGGAGACTTCTTTAGAAACGAAAGCCTTACCAACACATTTAGGACGAGCCACCAAGCCAACCAAATCCTCTTTACCGGCCCGATCAATGTCTTATGCCAAGACCAATTCGGCCGCACAAAAACGGCGGTGTTTACGATTAATAGTACCAAAGCCTTCAAAATCACCCTACTCAACCCCCCTAATGGAGTTGCTCCTACCGCACCCTATGACTTTGTCATCAAAACAGACACACCGGCTTTCTGCAGCTACAGTGGTGTTCCCATCACTCAATTCAAATACGGCGTTCCTTTTGATGGCGAAAGCTCTGGAACCTTTTTGACCACACACCTTGCGGCAGACTCCAAACGAAACGCCTTCACCTACATCTACTGTGAAGATGCTACCAAACGCATGGCCAGCACCCTTTTCTTCATCGGATTTTCTGACAATCAAAATACCTGTCAAACAGGCGATGGATGCTGGGGTGTCTGTGAACCTGCTGATCCGGACTGTGATGGAGTCACTTGTGAACCTGGCAATGGATGCTTGCTCGGCTGTGTACTTGCAGACTCGGACTGCAATAGAGTAACCTGTGGAAAAGACGGAAGCTGCAAAGTAGGTTGTACCCCCCTGGACCCGGATTGCGGCGGAGTCAACAATACCTGCAATGCAGGAGATGGCTGTAGCGGAGGCTGTGCGCCTCCTGATTCGGATTGCAATGGAGCTACCTGCGAAGGAGGAGATGCCTGCTTATTTGGATGCTTCCCCCAAGACCCTGACTGCGACCCTAACGTCAACTGTCAATTTGGAAACGAATGTATGATGGGTTGTCCCATCCCTGACCCTGACTGCGGTGGTTACGGAGGGGACAACCAAACAGTCGATTTCACAATTCGCCTCAAAGAACCTCAAGGCCTCGCTCGCGATGTACCCTATGACCTATCTATTGAAACCAATCAAGATGCTTCATGTGCTTATACAGATGACCTGACTAAAACTAGCACGTTCTTTGAAAATGAAAGCCAGAATACCTTCATCAAGATTCACACTCTTACCCAAATAACGCTCAACAAAAACATTTTCGTCACCTGCCAAAATACGGCTGGACAAAAAGTCATGAACAACTTCTTTGTTGGATTCAATATTGACTTTATCATCAAACCTGTTAGCCCCCTTAATTTATCTACTGAAGTACCTTATGATATTGTCGTTGAGACTAACCGTAACAGTCACTGCAGCTACAGCAACCAAAGTTTCACCACCTTTGAACAAGGCAGACCCTTTGATGGTGATGCAAAAACCACTTTCAATCCTTACCACCGCATCTTCAAAAGTGTATTAAACGGGACGATATTCATCTTCTGCGGAGACCGAATAGGGCAAACCACTACAACTAGTTTATTCTTTGGATTTAATAAACCCTTCATTATCACTCTTGAAAAACCTGAAAATGGAACGGTCAACGAGTTCCCCTTCTCTGTTACCATCAAAACCAGTCCAGACAGCTACTGCAGCTTCACTGACACCTTCCAAACCAAACCCAACCTTACCTCCTTATTCTTCAATGACAATCCCTTCGTCCTTACCAGCATCCACAGCCTCACCAATCTCATCCGAAGCGCAGGCGGATTTGCCACGTGCCAAGATGACATCAACCGCACCTTGACTCAATTCCTCACCCTCAATGTAAACGTCCCTTTTAACATTCAACTGGTGACTCCTAAATTCGGACTTGCCAGTCAAACACCCTATGACGTTCTGGTTAAAACCACACTACCTACTTTCTGCACCTTTAGCAATTTTGCGGTTACGCAAGTTGAAAACGGACAAGCCTTTGAAGGCGAACTACCTGGAAACTTTAAATTTGAACACAAACTCAATCAAATCAACCGAAATGCCAACACCTTCATTAATTGTAAAGCACAAAATGGCGAAACCAATAGCATCCCTGTGTTCCTTGGGTTTGACTTAAGCCCCCCCACCATTACGTTTAATGTTCAACCCAGCTTGATACAAGACCGCGCCAGAAAATTCAGCCGCATCACAGTAACTACGGATGACAAAACCGTCTGCAAACAAGGCGAAATTGGCATTGAACCCTTCAATGAAAGCAATCCCGCCATTTACACAACCACGCACAAGTTTAATGATAGCTACGCTAATATCTTCGATCAACTTCCCCATGTTTTCAACTATGATGTTAAATGCACCAACCTTGCAGGGGCTAGCACCATCCAAACTGCGACGGTAACTGTTCAACTAGATGACAGCCTCGACATCATCCCCATTAGCCCAGGAAGCTTTAGCAACACCACCAGCTTCCCCCTCAAAATACAAACCACCAAGGTCACCCAATGCCAATTCCGAGGCCCCATTGGTGTGAATGGAAGCAATGCTACCTTCTTAGCTCTTAGCACGAGTGACAACCTCAATCACCAAACCAGCTTTACGGGCGTAGCTGAAGGCAGCCAAAACTTTGAAGTTCAATGCACTTCTCCTGATCCCAATATACCTCAAAAAACCATCACGATTAACACCCTTGTTGACCCAACCCCCCCCACCCTTGAAAGTGTCGGCGGCCCTGCTAGCACCTGCCAACAAAACCAACTCAATGCCAACTTCAACGCCCACGACAACATAAAAGTTGCTAAATTCCAGTTTAACATCCAAAATGGGAATGGAAGTACCATCCGAACTGATACCAGCACTGCCCCCAATGTCACTGAGACTGGACTGTCGCTTTCTGCGGGCAACATCTACACCTGGCACATCATTGCCTTAGACCAAGTAGGAAACCCTAGTAATGAACAAGTGCTACGAACAGAAGTAAAAGGAAATACCAACCCTGAATGCGACTTTGTTAGCCCCACAGGTGTGGTTACGATCCATCCCGGCGCCAATGCAAAAGACATTGAGATTACCTGTCAAGATACGGGCAGTGGCTGTGATACTCAATTCCTCTACGCCATTGTAAACGGAAAAGACTCTTGCATCCCCACCCAACTTGAATTCTACGGCAAAAATATACCCCTTTCCAGCACAAGCAAACTATGCTATAGGGTCTTTGACAAGAACAACAACACGTACAGCGAAACAAGAACCATCAATGTACCCATCCCCCCAAGTTGTGACAACAAACTCCTCGACTCGGGTGAGCGAGGCATTGACTGCGGCGGTGTATGCCCTCAAGGCTGCTCCGAGGGGGGACCTTGTGAAATTAGCAGCGATTGCACGAGTAAATACTGTGACAACCGCATCTGCAAAACCCCCTCCTGTGATGATAACCGCAAAAATGGAAATGAAGTTGATGTGGATTGCGCAGGAGACTGCACTAAATGCCTCCATGGCAAGAAATGTCAAACGAGCAGCGATTGTACAAGCAACTACTGTAATAATGGAGTATGCAACGAGCCTAGCTGCACCGATTACACGAGAAATGGATTGGAATCCGACACGGACTGTGGCGGAAACTGCCCCAGCTGCAAAGAAGACCAGAAATGCCTCAGCAATGGCGATTGTGAAACCAAAAACTGTGAGAATGGCTTCTGCGCCGTAGACAAAACTAAAGACACTGATGGAGATGGCATGCCCGACTGGTGGGAAAAACAATACAACTTCAACATCAATGACCCTAGTGATGCTGCTCAAGACTTTGATCAAGATGGATATACCAACCTGCAAGAATACAAAGCAGGCACAGACCCTACTGACCCCCAAAGCAAACCATCTGGCGGAGGCACTGGACCTGGACTCTTACCTATCCTCTTACTTATCCTTGGCATTCTTCTTTTATTAGGAGGAATCGGCTACCTCATCTATAATTCGAACTACAACAACCCTCGGCGAATTAGCATTAGCAGCAGCCCG
>JBBSWA010000058.1:0-23440 GCA_038046485.1 Nanobdellota archaeon | reverse complement strand
ATAATAACCGATTAAGCCCAAGACAACAAAAGACCACATCAGGAAACGCAAGGTGAATGGCAACCATAAGGCTGAGACGATTAAAAACAAAGCAAGGACCAAGACCAACCTTCGACCCATCACCACTTTTGGAGAAGCCATGAATTCCTTTAAGCCTTTCTTAAATAAAGCCCAGTGCTTGGCCATCAAGAAAAAACCATACACCAGCCCATATAATGCTCCCACCACCATGGTCAACAATAGAAAGGTTACTAGAATCGGAAACCCCTGCCAAGAAAGACCTAAGACTGAACCTAAACCCATCACAAGCTTGGCATCCCCACCCCCCCACTGTCCTGAATAAAACATGAGCAAACCCAAAGCCCAGCACGCTAAAAAACCAAGCACAGAATAGGCAAGGATCCTCCAATCGGCAAAGATAAGCGCATATAATACAGATGAACCTAACCCTACTGCAATCAGTGAAAAACTAAGCCAATCCGGCACTTCCCTACTCTTTAAATCCCACAATGAGGCGATGAACAAGAAAAAACCCGTTAGAATCAATACGAACTCCATCTTGAGATACCCCCACGTAAGAATTTATAAAGTTAATCTAATTCACCTTATGAATCCTGAGAATACCCCATCATGAAACTCCTCCACTTAGCCATTCACCCGGGAAACCTTACGAATTGGACTCAATCTGACTTGAACTCCAAAAGCGAGCACATCCTAGACTGTCTTTACCAGTATCAGATTAAAAAGGACATTCCTGTTCTTACCATCAATTTAACCCCCTATGAAAAGCAGGCCCTCTTTCTTAAAAACTACATTGCAGGCCTCATCAAAAACCCCCTCATCGACCAAACGAAGACCCGGGTCTTTATTTTAGGCAACTGGTATGACCAAGACCCTGACTTAGTTGATTTATTAAAACGATGCATGGAAAAAACAAAGGACTATGACGGACACTTCTTGAATTTGTGTTTGCACTATAATGGACAGGATGAGATTGTAACTGCCCTTAAGATCCTAGCTAAAAAGATCGAAACCGAGAAGCTCGACCCTGCCCGACTTACTCCTCAAATGGTCAAAGAGAATTTACCGACCAGCTATTTCCCCCCACCTGATGTAATCCTGCACTACGGCGAAGAGAAATATAGCGGATTATTGCTGTGGGACAGTCCGGGAACACGGATTGTCTATACTGAGAAAGCCTGGAAAGACTTTGATGAGAAAGACTTAGAAGAACTGGAAGAGTGATGAACATCGAGAATAAAACGCATAACAAGCTTTATAAACAACCCCTTTGTTTCGGATATTACCTGTGACTAATGACGCCTTACGAATGAAGGCGGAAGGAGGTAAGCACGCTCAAAAAAGTAATGCTTTTTTGGCGCCTCAAAGAACTGTGTTCTTTGTGGATTCTTACCGGAGATACTACCATGAGCGAAAAAATATACGAAGCGGTTGAACTTGCCAAGAAGACTGGAAAAATCAGCAAAGGCACCAATGAAGCGACTAAAGCGATTGAACGCGGAACCGCTAAGCTTGTGGTCATTGCTAAAGATGTGACTCCACCTGAAATTACCATGCATATCCCCTTACTCTGCAAAGAAAAAGGCATTCCTTGTGTTGTTGCACCTAGCCGAGAAGAATTAGGCGCTGCAGCAGGCTTAGGAGTTCCTACAGCTGCTGTTGCCATTACCAAGGAAGGCGAAGCAAAAGACTTAATCAAAGAATTATCCACAGCACCATGAGCGAAGACAAGAAAGTAGAAAAAAAAGCTGAAGAGAAAAAAGCAGCTCCTCACCCCATTCCTTCTAAACAGGAAACTCAATCTTCACCTCATAAAGATTCACCCCCTAAAGATGCTAAGGATGCTCAAAGCGGTAAACCTGCCGCTCCAACTGGAACCCCTCAAAAGGCTTCTGAGAAAAAACAAGAAGTCAAAGAAGAAAAAAGAGTCGCTAACCTATTTACCACGGCTTTTCCTGCCCGCGTTGAAGAAGTCGTTGGACGAACCGGGACGAGAGGAGAAGCCATTCAAGTTCGCTGTCGTATCCTTGAAGGAAGAGATAAAAATAAGGTCATTCGACGCAATGTTAAAGGCCCCATCAAGGTAGGAGACCACTTAATGCTGCGAGAAACTGAATACGAAGCACGAGACCTCAACAAGAGTGGACGAGGACAAAACTAAGGTGACTTATGGCAAGATGTGACTTTTGTACCCGAGTAATTGAGAGAGGAACTGGTAAGAAGTACGTCTACAAAGATGGCAAAGTCGTCGATTTCTGCAGCCGCAAATGCGAAAAAAACCTCATCCACCTCCGGCACACTTCGAGAACCACTCGCTGGGCTCAAACTAAAAAGGCTGTTCCTAAAACAGAGAAGCCCAAAACAGTCGACAAACCCAAAGAGGGCAAAAAAGCCAAATGAGCTCGAGCCCCTTAATTGAAAAAACGGTTATTCTAGCTAAACACGATTGCCTGCAACGTGGACTTGTTGGTGAACTCATCGGGCGATTTGAACAACGAGGATTTCGCTTAGCCGCTATGAAAATGGCATTGCCAACGGCAGAGCTGCTTGGACAGCACTATGCCGATGATAAAGAATGGAAGATTTCAGTTGGAGTCAAAACTATTAAAGTCATGGCCGAAAAAGGCATTAAGATGACGGAAACAGCCGAACAGATTGGCGATCGGATTCGAGCCTGGAACATGGCGGGTCTACAAGGCGGACCCATCATTGCTATGATTTTTGAAGGCTTCCACGCCATTGAGGTTGGACGCAAGATTGTTGGTGCGACTGAACCTCGAGCGGCTGTACCCGGCAGTTTCCGAGGAGATTATTCTACGGAGAGCTATGAAATTGGCGATACTCATCAACGTGTCATCCGAAACATGGTACATGCTTCAGGCAACAAGGAACAAGCGGACCGAGAAATAAAGATTTGGTTCAAACCGGAAGAGATCCACAACTGGGATCGTAAAGACTGGGGGGTCATGCATAAGTGATTGTACAAAAAACATATAAGTCATCTCTGATTTCTAACCTTTATGGATTACGAAGAAAAGCTCAAAACCTTCTTGAATGACTGGAAGAGTACAGCGGAACATCTGCATTTTGAACTTCCTTGCCACTCAGTAGCTGAGGCGGCTGTTGCCGCGAAAGCGAGCCCGGAAGACTTCATCAAAAGCATTGTGTTTGTTGGTAGCGGTAAAGCCGTCATTGTGATCGTACGCGGTGTACACAAGGCTGACGGGAAAAAGGTTGGGGCTTATGTAGGCAGTGAAGTTACGATGGCTAAACCTGAAGAAGTTTTATCCATGACGGGATACCCGATTGGAGGCGTGCCTCCTGTAGGATATGAAGCGAGGTTCTTAATTGATCTTGAAGTCATGAAATGCGAAGTCGTCATTGGCGGCGGCGGAAGCGATAAGGCCTTACTGAAGATTACAACAGAAGAAATTAAGCGATTGACCAATGGAGAGGTTGTGGATGTAAAAAGATAATTTCTTAGTTTTTACCCATGTTTAAGCTTATTAGCCATTCTTGTTTTGAAAGACGTGATGGCCTTATGTAAGGCGAAATAGATGGTAAGCTTTCTATACGGTTTTTCAACAACTCCAACTCAGCTTCTACTTCCACTTCAGCTGTTTCTGATCTACGCCCATTCCTTCGCCCAGAATATTCTGCTTCTACTTGACTCAAACAACTTGATCCCGAATATGAGCAATCTACAGCCACCTGATAAATACGATCTGATGATTGATTTACCACATAGAAACACTTCTTGAATCGAATGAGCTCTCCTATGTTTTTCCCTAAATCTCTTACTGTATCTTTCCACGAAGAAAACCAAGCATATTCTGTCCTAGATTCGTCTCTTCGAAGCACCCTTTCTTTTCCCCTATCTGAATTTTTCTTTGATAGCTTAAACTTATTTCCCATCAGACATACCTTCACACATTCATCCCCCTGCTGGAAATAAGTATGCACTGCTGCACGATCCCATGAATATGGATTATCTGGATTTTGTATAAAACCCCCCTCTTCACGACCAAAGCCCTGTTTTAGCAATAAAAAAAGAAGACCTGAATCGAACCCCTCAATATTCCATTTTAACTCATACTCTGCGTGAGGGATTTCCTTCATCAACGGTCTCTCTGAAAGAATCTCTGAGTTTCGTCGGCCTACCCACCGATTCAAAGCCATGTACTTTGGAGAAACCGTAGAAAACCCTCCTAAATCATCCAAAGTTGAAACTAACCTCGATAAAAGATCTTCTCTTTTCGAATCTTCAAGCCTCAATTCAACAACTGCAATCTTATATCCTTTTAGCGGAATTGCTTCCCCTCTTGGATCTTTGAATTCGTATAAACCTATATTTGCATTTATTGTACCCTCTAAACCTCCAGACACCGCAAACGTTTCCTGGTTACATTGCGTTGCAATGAACGGAGTTATAGGAACATCTGAAAAAAGACCTGACTCATAGAGGAGATGTTTTCTGCTTATTCTTTCTAATAGAGTGGCTAGACTTAAATCATTCAATTTTGCTAAAATATCCTTCCCACAAAGAGATTCATTCTTCTGCACTAATAGAAAAGCTTCCTCTCCAAAATCACCCTCATGACTGACAAAAATACTTTCTTTATCTAATACTATACTTGCTGGGCCTTCTGTTCGCCTTTGAACGCCAAAAGAAGTCCCAAAGGGTAAAGGATAACCCGCGTTCCCAAAATAGATGGATTGAACATTACTTACGGCCTGTACTTGTAGTCCTTCTTTTCTTAGCAGGTCAAAAAACGAAGGAAGTTCTCCTGGAAAAATTGCTCTACGTATAAATCGCTGTTGAGAGACACCCATCTTAATGAGTAATCTTACTTTCTTTATATACATTATAACTCTACAATAATAGAGGACTTTGAATAACCTCCGGCGCACACTAAGTTCTCGACGATCCACCTGTCTATAGAACCCTACCTATAGGGGTTATTCAAACCTCTCTATATTCATATTCTTTCAGAATTCTCTAACATATTCTTTCAGAATTCTCTAACTGTTTACTGACAATTGTACGCCAATTTCTGCTTTGCTTCAGACATACGCGGAAGGCACATGTTCAAGTCCCTTACCAACTCTTTTGCTGCTTTCACATCCTTACTGCTTTTTCTAAACTTTTCTACCGCTTCCTTTACTTCATCCACACCTGCCTCGATTTCATCCAGGTACTTTTCTACGGTCTTTTCAAATGGAGACATGGTCTTAAGAAAGCAGATGAGGGTTTAAATAATTTCTCTAGAGCACAACCGCTAGGTTTAAAAAGGGCCTACATTCTCTTGAGCTTACAGGTGTAACACAACATGACCAAAATGGTTGAGCGCGTCATTGCGCTTTATGAGAAGCCGGAGCACATCCGAAACATCGCTATCTGCGCTCACATTGACCATGGAAAGACTACTTTCTCAGACAACCTACTCTTTGGTGCCGGCATGATGAGCCAAGAACTTGCCGGAAAGGCCTGTGTTCTTGACTTCCACGAAGATGAAGCCAAACGAGGCATCACCATCGACTCAGCCAGCGTATCCATGATTCACACGGTAGAATCTGAAGACTTCCTTATCAACCTCATTGACACTCCTGGACACGTAGACTTTGGAGGCGATGTAACACGGGCCATGCGCGCGGTCGACGGTTGCATTGTTCTGGTTGATGCCGTAGAGAGCATCATGCCCCAAACAGAAACTGTGTTAAGGCAAGCCCTTAAAGAACGCGTCAAACCTGTTTTGTTCATCAACAAGAGTGATCGCTTAATCAAAGAACTCAAACTAACCCCTGAAGCTATGCAAGAACGCTTCATGAAAATCATTGCCAATGTCAATCGCCTCATCAAAAGCATTGCCGAAGAAGGATACGGAGACAAATGGCAAGTCAGCGTACAAGATGGCAGCGTTTGCATGGGTTCTGCTTTTCACAATTGGGCCTTATCCATTCCTTACATGAAAAAGAAAAACATCAGCTTCAAAGACATCATTGATGCCTATGAAAAGGGCGAACAAACCGAACTCAAAACTAAATGCCCTCTTCACGAAGTTGTTCTGAATGCCGTTGTCAAGCACCATCCCAACCCTGTTCAAGCGCAAGCGTATCGCATTCCTAAAATCTGGCACGGAGAAATCGATAGCCCCCTTGGGCAAAGCCTTACTAAATGTGACCCTAAAGGACCTTTAATGTTTGTTGCCACCAAAGTGGTCGTGGATCCTCAAGCCGGAGAAATTACCTGCGGACGATTGTTTAGCGGAACGATCAGCAAGGGCATGCAAGCTTATATGAACCTTGCCAAACAAAACGTGCGCGTTCAACAAGTCTACATTTACAATGGACCCAAAAAAGAAATTGTGGATCATGCTTTATCTGGGAATATTATCGGAGTTGGCGGACTCAAAAACTGCTACCCCGGAGAAACGGTTTCATCCGAGCCGTGCGAACCCTTTGAAAAGATCAGCCACATCTTTGAACCTGTCATGACGAAAGCCATTGAAGCCAAGAAACCCTCCGATCTTCCCCGTCTTGTAGAAATATTAAAACAAGTCATGAAAGAAGACCCCAGCATTCATATCGAGATCAATCAAGAAACCGGCGAGAATCTCATGCATGGCATGGGAGAATTGCACCTTGAAATCATTGAAAATCGCATCAAAACTGAAAAGGGATTGGATGTACAAACCAGCCCCCCTATTGTGGTCTACCGAGAAGCGATTACCCGAAAGAGCATTAGCTTTGAAGGAAAAAGCCCCAATAAACACAACAAACTTTACTTCTGGGTTGAACCCATATCTGATTCTGTTGCTCTAGCTATCAAAGAAGGCAAAATCCCTGAAGGAAGGGTCAAGAAAAAAGAACATACCCTCTGGGAAGGTCTTGAAGAAGCAGGAATGGAATCCAAAGAAACCAGACAAGTACGAAATGTCTACAAAGGCAATATCCTCATCGATGGAACACGAGGTATCGTCTACATTGGAGAAGTCATTGAAATGATCAATGACATGTTTGAAGATGTTATGTCTGCTGGACCTTTAGTTAGAGATCCTTGCATCAAAGTCAAAGTTGTTATTGATGATCTTAAACTGCACGAAGACGCTATTCACCGAGGACCTGCCCAGATGTACCCTGCCATTCGCGAAGGCATTCGAGGCGCCATGTCCCAAGCCGGCCCTGTATTGTACGAACCCAAACAAGTCTTGCAATTCGAAGCTCCTGTCAACTACATGAGCGAGATTACCAAACTCATCAACGCCAAACGCGGCCAACTCCTAGACATTGTTCAAGAAGGTGAACACGTCACAGTCAAAGGAAAACTTCCTGTCGGAGAAATGTTTGGCCTTGCTTCGGACTTACGAAGCGCCACCGAAGGAAGAGGAAACTTCTTTGTCCAAGACCAGACCTTTGAGAGACTGCCGGATGAACTGCAACCCAAAGTTAGCCACCAAATCCGGATCCGAAAGGGATTGAAGACGGAAGGATAAATTTATTTCTCACATAAAACCCTATTTCAAGCGCAATTCTCGTTGAGTGGATACTCGACAAAAATAGTAAACACCCTTTCGTAGTTTTTTGTACACCTTATCATTATAAACTTATTTGGCCAACCCATTAACATAATGTCCATTGATGACCCAACCATGATCCGCTGTCGACTGGCCTACGCGCGAAGAGACCTTGAACTATTACAGAAAACCTACACGCACGTTGCAAAACTTCTAAATAATTATCTACCCACCCCCAACCCATCCCAAGCAGAGACCTTGCGTTACTCTCCAGACCTCGCTGAAGAGCTTGGAGACTACCTAGACGATTTTCGAATCATCAACTCTGATGTCCTTCTGTCTATTGATCACATACAAGGCATCATAACTTCGACAAAACCCGAAGCGCCTCTTGATACAAAGAAAGATACTGCTTCTCCATGGCTTTACCGGCTTGCTCAAGGTTTAAAACTCTTACGAGGCCTGCCTTATAACTCAAAACCCCCTCATGATCCTCAGAAAAAAGATTAACAGGATCCAGATGCTCAACTTTAGCCAAATCCTTGCGCAAACGATGTAACCAATCTCCACCCTGCATAGATCTGGCCGCCTTCGGCGCATAACTCTTCACAAAATACTTTAATAAAGAAACATCTTCTTGAGAGGGGCTAGAAGAAAACAACCGCCGCCATAACGAACCATCCACATATGCCCTAACTCTATCCAATCGTTGATTGGTCATCTTTATATCCCCCACATCCACTAAGTGCTTGGTAACTCCTAACCGTTTTAACTCTTCTGGAAACCCTTCCAAAAGCGATTCCAACCGCTGAAGCCTTGAATCCCCCGCCTTATAAGCTCTAGCCTTACCCAACAACTGTTCTAAGTCCTTACTCTCTTTCCTATCCCCCTTAACCATCCCTACTTAGTTTGAGCAAGAAATATAAAAAGCTTACTCGACAAAAATAGTAAGTTTTATAAAGGTCGCCCCTTTCGCCAAAGTATCATACTTTAAACCAAGTATTGGAGGGAATCACATGGCTAAGAATAAACCCCACATTAACCTCGTCTTTATCGGACACGTAGACCACGGTAAATCTACCACTGTAGGTAGACTTCTTTATGACTCAGGAAACGTTGATGAACAAACCATGCGAAAACTTCAAGAAAAAGCAAAGGAACTTGGAAAATCAGGATTCGAATTTGCCTTCGTCATGGACCAACTCAAAGAAGAGCGAGAACGAGGAGTTACCATTGACCTTAGCCATAAAAAGTTCGAAACCGACAAATACTTCTTTACCATCATCGATGCACCTGGACACAGAGACTTCATCAAGAACATGATTACTGGAACCAGTCAAGCAGATGCTGCTGTCCTTGTTGTTGCTGGAAACGACGGTGTAAACGCCCAAACAAAAGAACACGCCATTCTTGCCAAAATGTTGGGTGTTCAGCAAATCATCATCCTCATCAACAAGATGGACATCTCTGGCGTTGACTACAAAGAAGCCCGGTACAATGAAGTCAAGGCCGACGTTGAGAAGCTCTTGAAATCTTCTGGCTTTAAAATTGAAACAGTCCCTTTCATTGCCGCTGCCTCATTTAAAGGAGAAAACATTGTTAAGCGCGCTGAAGGACCTCTAGCCTGGTACAAGGGACCTACCCTCTTAGAAGCGATTAACCTCTTGAAACAACCTGAAAAACCTACCACCTTGCCTTTACGCATGCCCATCCAAGATGTCTACAACATCACTGGAATCGGAGTCGTACCTGTTGGCAGAATCGAGACTGGCATTATGAAAGTAGGCGATAAAGTGATTGCCATGCCTGGACGAGAAGGAAAGGGCGTTCCTGGCGAAGTGAAGACCATTGAAATGCACCATGAACAAATGCCCCAGGCTGAACCTGGAGACAATGTAGGTATCAGTGTACGAGGCTTTGGAAAGAAAGATGTAGCCCGAGGAGATGTCATTGGGACCGCTGATAGCCCTCCTACCATTGCTAGCGAGTTTACAGCCCAGATCATCGTCTTAAACCACCCCAGTGTCATCACGGTTGGTTACACACCGGTCTTCCACATCCACACGTCACAAGTCGCGTGTCAATTCATGGAGATCGTAAAACAAATCAACCCAGCTACGGGGGAAACCGTCAAGGAAAAGCCTGACTTCATCAAGACAGGAGATGCTGCTATTGTCAAACTCAAACCCATGCGGCCTCTTGTTGTAGAAACACAAAAAGAATTCCCGCCCTTAGCACGATTCGCCATTCGAGACAGTGGCGTGACCGTTGCAGCAGGAATGTGCATTGAAGTCGTCAAAAAGACCGGCTAAGCCGGTTCACCTTTATTTTTTCCTAGGTGAACACGAGTTTCATCCGGAGAGGGTTCAAAAAGCGATTTAAGAAAGTGATACCATGCAAAAAGCACGAATCAAATTGGCCAGCACCGATATTTCTAAGATCAACCAGACGTGCGAGTACATAAAAAATATTGCTGAGAAGACCGGCGTTGTCATGCGCGGACCCATTCCTCTCCCAACAAAGACTATGAAAGTGACCACTCGAAAGACTCCTTGTGGCAATGGAACAGCCACCTGGGATCACTATGAAATGAGGATCCACAAGCGATTAATTGACCTGGGACTCGATGAACGCGCCTTAAGGTTGGTTATGAGAGTTCCCATCCCCGAAGGGCTTAATATCGAGATTGAAATGATTGATGCGTAGAATTCTAGAACTTTTTTATGTACCTTTTAGCAAACGGATCTAAGTAATCCCTTACTTCTTCTTCCCATTCCCTTGAACGTTGCGGGCGCTCTTCCATGCCTTCTAATGCAGCAAATAAAGCTCTTAATCCTCCTTTGCTAGGCAATACATGCCAATGAATGTGAGGTTGCGTGCTGTGTGCACCCTCATTCATGAGAAGTACTGGATCTTCGTGAGGATACGCTTATCTTACTGCATTTTTCATTTCATCAGCAAGACGTACGAAGGCACGCGCTTCTGTATCGATTAAATCAGATAAAGATCCGACATGACGCCGGGGGAGCACCATCGCATGACCTGGTTTTAATGCGTGAGTGGGAATGATGCAATAAGCTAAATCATTTCCACCGACTAGCCGATAGGTTTCGTTTTGAGCTGTACAAAGACTGCAATCCATGGTTTAAGAAAAGAGCACTGGTTTTTAAAATAGCCCTAGAAGCCTAACGTCTCTTGCACTTTTTACTGTAAAATAATCTACAGACTGAATATCACTTCTATTTACAGTACCATAGCCAGCCAATGGATTATTTAGTTTCACAAATGTTTCTTCATCCGGATGCAATGTTCCAAATCCTTTATAGTTTCCTACCAAACGACTTGTATAAAGTGCACCCGGCGTTTTTTCTCTTGATCTTACCACTTTGAAAGATCGACCGTGCCTGTCTACTTCAGCTACTAAACCTCTTTTTAATGAGACCGTAACAAGATCTCCAATGCTTGTCCCCAAAACGAATCGCCTGACAGAAGCCTCAGAAGCGCCTTTTGATGTTGCCATACTTATATCGGAAGAATTCCTTATTTAAAAACTTAATCCCTAGAACCCCAACTTGACCAAGTCTCTATTCATGACATTCAGGCAAGCATTTAGCTTGTCGATCAGGTCTTGATCTGTACTGGCCTTCTTCAACTGAGTAAGGACATCAATGATCTGACGGAAGAAACGCAAGATATCCCCTTCTAATAAATTGGTGAATTTGAGAACCTCTAGGAAGGTTGCACCCTTGTACCAGGCCCACATCAAGGTACAGAGCTTATCCATATGCCTGAAATCAAAATGCTTACTGATGTAGGGATCTTCATTCAAGTCTTTTACCAGCTCCCTTACTTGCCTTGGATGCGGCTTATTGACGATGAAACGATCCATCCTTCTGGGCTCGTACACGACGGTTGCTAATAAGAGCAAGGTCTTGAACTCATCCAAGTCAAAGCGCTTGTGATCAAAGAACAACTCCGTAACGGTAAGTTCTTGCGTGTAAATCCGGCTTGCAAACCAACCTTTCTCCGTTAGTTGATTGCCTTGCACATACCCCATCTTCTCCAACTGATTTTTCTTTTTCACAAAGGTTGCCCACATCAAGGCTCCGATGCGATTGTCTCGAAAGCCTTTCTCACCATGTTTTTGAAAGAAATCCAAGTTGCTTTTCAAGATCGTTTTGATCTCATCGGCAGGGCGCTCAATCATGTTTAAGACGGAGTTAAAGGTTAATTTAAACTGAGACTTCACCGGCTCCTTATCCTCGGAAACCACGTAATTCAATTTATTAGGATCTAGGAAACGACGGTTTACCATGACGACAGCCTTCCCATACGTATCAATTCCTCGACGACCTGCCCGACCGACTAACTGGTAATATTCCCGAGGGAACAAGTATCGATGATGAATGCCGTCGAACTTTTCAATTGAGTCGAGGCAAACGGCTTTTGCTGGCATATTAATTCCCACGGCAAATGTTTCCGTAGCGTATAATATTTTAACAAGGCCTTGGGCAAATAATTTCTCGACAATGTCCTTATGCACGGGCAAGAGACCTGCATGGTGAAAACCAACGCCATTACTTAGTGTTTCTCTTAGTAATTGCGTTGAGGGTAATTGACGAACCCCTGCTTCTACCTTACTTAATCCTTCAGTTACTTCACGCACCACTTTTACCTTTTCCTCGCTTGAAAGTAAGTTGCGTTTTTTTGAAAGCATCTTCGCAAAGAGTTGTGTGTTTAGACGAGAAAACACAAAATAAATTGCAGGAATATCGCGATTTTTGATCAATTCCTCGACGGGACCAAGGTGTATGGGGTTCTTGATAAAGGCCCGTTTGTATTTTCCTTTATAGAATGACTTGTAATCTTGCACACTATCCAATTCCATGTGATCCTTCAATTTAGGTAAGGTTGTAATGCCCAGATCCACATCGTACACAAAATGTTGCAAAGGAACCGGACGAATATCATGCCGGATGACATCTACTTTGTGATTTTTTACTACTTCAATCCACCGCGCTAACTCATCTGCATTTGGAATGGTTGCACTCAGGCAAAGGAAACGAACATGATCTGGAGCGAAAACAATGGACTCTTCCCACACATGACCCCGCTCGGGATCACTCAGGAAATGAATCTCATCGAGAATTACGTAACGAACATCATCCATGAAATGGTCACGGGCAACAACCATGTTCCGAAAGACTTCAGTTGTCATGACCAAGATCATTCCTTGAGGGTTTATGACCATATCCCCTGTTAGGATTCCGACATTATCTGCTCCATGATCCTCCACGAACTCTTTATACTTTTGATTGGAAAGGGCTTTTATTGGGGCGGTGTAGATGACTTTTTTTCCTGCACGGAGGTCTTCTTGAATCACATAATCTGCGATGAGGGTCTTACCTGAACCGGTTGGCGCTGAAACCACCACGGAATTTCCCTGTACAAAACTCTGAATTGCCTGTTCCTGAAAAAGGTCCAGGTGCTTATTCTTAAAATCCATCGACTATAGAGTGAAAGAAGACTTTATAAACTCTTGGGAGAAACCAAAGACATATGCCTTGGTTGCATACTCAAAAACATTGACTGTTTTTGGTCGCTACCTAGCCATTATGTGCCCAGGTCGCATAACCTGGTATTGCGCAAGCCTGGAATGCTCAAAAACCTTCGGTTTTTGGCACCACGAAGTCGGAAGACTTCAGTGAGCTTGTCCCTCTGGGATTCCCGGTTCAAATCCGGGCCTGGGCGCTTTATTTTCTAATCCAAATAATAATCCCTGTCAGCAATCCACCAAAGAAGTTAAACATCATATCCCAATGACTGTCAAATCGGACAAGGTCTGAGACCTTGTAAAAGGCTTCTCCGGCTGCCTGAGCAAGGAAACCCTGGCTGACACCGAGGTAGACAGAACCTATGAATTCTGCGAGCTCCTCAATCGCTCCTAAACCTGTGAACATGAGGAACGCCACGAGATACACTTTCCAACCCTTTCCGAATTTCTTAGATGCTAACCATTGGTATAAAGCGAATGTGAACACAAAGCCGCTCACGAGATGCAACCATTTATCATACCCTACAACCCCCCAAGACAGATTATATGCCCCGAACAAACCTGCGTTGTCCATCAACAGAGGAATCATAACCCCGACCAACACCCATGGTTCTATTCCTAATTTTTTCCTCTTAAAGAAAAGCCAGATGAGAAACAAACCATGCACCGTCGAATCGATCCGATACGAAGCTTTCTGAATCCACGACACGATGAAACAGATGATCAAGAAAAGAAAGGCAGTAAAGAAAGCAAACTTCAACCAAGCAGGTTCTTTTTTATCCTTCATTAAGCCATCGACTCTTTCACCCTTTATTAAAATGATGGTCGAAGGGCGAACAGATATAAAGTCCTCTCAAATTTCAACGCGGATGGGTCTTGAATCCGGCCTTCCATGCGTCAAAAATGATACCTTCCGACAGATAGCAGAAGAAATAAAACAACTAAGATGGGTTGAAGAGCTTGAAGTTCGTCTGAAAAAAGACAATAAAGAAGTATGGTATGGACTTATGGAATGGGCTCGAATCTCTACCACTCAAGATAACAATCCAGGACATGAATTAAGACTCGCACTTCTTTGCTATCACTTTTTAGAAACTGAAGCGCAGCTTAAAAATAAATCCTTACCCAAAGTTACCCAAGACACCCGAAATGAAGTAAGTCATAAACTTCGTAGAAATCAATCCTATCTCGAAAGCGCAGCTTACCGATTGGGCACAACAAATGAGGCACTCGGTTCTCACTTACTCACACAGATACCAAAAACGGCCAACCCCAAGAATTGTCTATCCGCCATTTGCTTTGTTTATGAACAACTCTATCAACAAGCTGAAGCAGACCTAAATTCACTAGATACCCCCTCTCCAAAATCTTCTGCTTATTATTTGCCTTTTTCAAAAGAAGATTACTCCGCCTACAGCTCCATTGTTTCATGCACCCCCGAACATGGACCCCCCGGAGAAATGAGCCATATGCACAGCCTCTTTTTCACAAAAGATGTGCCCTTATTCGCCGCAAGAACTGGAAGAGTTTTAGAGGCTGTGAAAGACACCCCTTCCCTCTACACCCCTTGGGACACCCCTCACAACCTAAATAGAGTGATTGTTGATCATGGAGATGACACCTTCGGCCAATATACCCACACCCATCCCGAAGTAGAAAGTGGCCAAAATATTGCAGCAGGCGAGAAGATCGGCGTGTTGAAAGGCTATGCTTTTCAAGATCCCCACCTACACTTTGGTGTCTGGCAACCCACAAAACCAGGTGAACTCACTGGTGAAAAGAGAAGCAGGCATATAGACTTCTACGACCCAGAAAATCTTTTATTCGGTAAACTATCCTTTGAATACATTCTGCGAAATAAAGGAGCCATACCTCCTCGGTAAAGTTCGAAAGATATATAAACCAAACTCGAGTTTTTCTCGACGAAGGGTCCATAGCTTAGCCCGGTAGTCAAACTTGGGTAATTGAGCAGCCGGCTCTTAGCCAAACCTTGTCCTTGGGCAAGGTTACGAAAGCAACCGGCAGGTCAGGGGTTCGAATCCCCTTGGACTCACCATTTTCATGTTCGAGCGAAAAGTATATTAATACCCGTCTAAGAATAAAGATCATGTCTCAATCTGCTAGTCTATTAAAAAGAGGGCTTGATAATTTTATTGTAATTGATCGCCTCTTATTTTACACAAATCCGAAATACCGTATACTCCCCCCAACCACCGTAACATTCTCCCCCCAACTTCAAAAATATGATATTTCCGACGATTTAAACACGCTTGACTTGAATAAAGATCGATTTGCTAAATTTTTTGAAGGCAGCTTAAGCCTTACCCGCATTGAACTTAACCAGCTAGACCCTCCTGCCAAAGATGCGCTTAGAGACATTGTAAACTTACTCTTAACCGCGAGCTTACACATCCAAGAAAAAGCTGCCCTTCTTTTCAAAGAACACTACCTAGGACAGAGTTCTGTTAATACAATCAGTGTGGAAGCCACTATAGGGAATACCATGCTAATTGCGCAAGCAGCTGCTACGCTATTAAAAGAACTACCTAACTGATCTTCTTTATTCCATGATCTACTGAGTCAATATGTTTATAAACCATCCTCAGCCACTCAGACGTATGCTCCGGTAGTGTAGTCCGGCTTTGCGGAAACAAACAAAAATCTTTGATTTTTGAAGTTCCCTACGGGAACAAGCACATCACCCTCTCGAGGTGATGACCCGGGTTCAAATCCCGGCCGGAGCGCCTTTATTTTCTTAGAATACATATCTAGACTTAATTATCCTTTCCTGTAAATTTCTTGTAATAATTATCTTCTGCTGCTCGGATCCAGTTTCTGACGATGGTTAAAATGGTTTCTTCTGGCAATCCTTTGCTTTCGCTCTGAACTTGGTATCCAACAAAATTTCCATTGACATCTCGCTGAATCCGAATGCCAAAGACAAAACCCATTTCTGGAGCGGCCATTAAGACCACCCAAATAACTTCCAAACTTCTTCCATTAACGTTCTACCCTCAGAAGAAATCGGGGGAGAATCCATCTTTATTTTTTTCTTAAAGTTGACGACTGATTCCATATCTACACTAGAATGTCTTTTTATTTATATAACTTACTACCAAAAACCGGAAGATTTACGGATAGGTCGGAAGAGAAAAAATAAAGTAAAAAAGAAAAAGCCTTGCTGGGTGTTACGCTACACTGACGAAGTTGGACTTAACAAAAGCCACCATGGCCTCATTCTGCGCGCTATCGTAGGCCTTAAGCGCTGTATTTACAAGGTTTTCTCGCAAACACACATCACCGACCAGGTTTAGGCTGTCCTTATCGTCCGCTAGCGCAAATGCTTTCACGGCACTGGGGTATTTTTTCTGATCCATACATTTTTTTCCTACGTGGATGAGCTGTCCTGAGTTTCCAGTCAATCCAAAAATTTCTATTGCGTAATCTAGTTTGTTTTTATCAATACATTCACTACCCACGCGGTTTAAGTTGTCCATGTCGCCGATTGCTGAAAACGCTGTCATCGAATCCTTTAAGTGACCGTTCCTTAAGCATTTAGTGCCCAGCACGGCTAACTTTTCTTCGTTGTTTGCCTGCATAAAACACTGCACGGCATCGCTGTACATTCCAATCTTTTCAAACTCTTCTCCAATCTCCGATAATCGTCGGCAATTGAGCGTCATAGAAAAGACCTTGATCGCATCAGTCATACGACCTTTGCGCGCGTACTCATCACCTAATGAATTTAAGAGCTGTTTTTTGAGATCATCGCTGAACATCGAGAGATTCACGTTATCAATTCCCTTCTCCATCAACAAAGGTAAAATCTTTTTGAAGGCCGGGTTTGAAGCTGTTTCGGAAGCGTGGACTTGCTCCACGGCTTCACCCACAAGCTTCTTTACCATTCGTTCGTCTCGGTATTCAGGCATGAAACTCACCTATGCTCTTAGTTGATCAATTCAATTCCCAGGTCATCGCTGTACGCCTTTTTAGACGATCGACTACCTGAAGAATTACGAACTTCTCCTTTACCCATGATCCATGGCGAAGAGACTCCTGTAATAATTGTCATTACAGTGATTCTTCCTTTCATCTCTTCATTGACTCGAGCGCCCCAAATGACGTTCGCATCTTGATCCATGGTTTCGGTTACGAGTTCACCGCATCGACTTACTTCATCGAGGGTCATGTCGTTTCCGCCTTCTACGTGGATCAAAGCGCCTGTGGCACCTTCGTACTTGATCTCCAATAAGGGGTTGTTGAGAGCTGCTTTTACGGCTTCTTCAACACGACTGTTTGTATCAGAAACACCGATACCAATGGCAGCTACTCCGCCACCATTCATGATTGCCTTTACGTCTGCAAAGTCAATGTTGACTAAGCTGGGTACGGCAATGATTTCTACGATTCCTTTGATCATGGTAGAGACTAATTCATTTGCTACGGCAAAGGCCTGGTTTACTGGCAAGTTGCCTGCAATCTGAACCAATCGGTTGTTATCGATAGCGATAACGGTATCTGCGTTGTCTCGCAAGAGTCTTAGGCCAAACTCGGCTTTATCGATGCGAGAGCGCTCTATCTTGAAGGGCAAGGTGACTGTTCCTATAACAATAGCACCCATGTCCTTTGCGATTTTAGCAATTACATGTGCTGACCCTGTACCAGTTCCGCCACCCATACCTGCGCAGATGAATACCATATCTGCTCCTTTGAGGGCTTCTCGGATGGTGTTTTGACTCTCATTGGCCGCTTGAGTTCCTTTTTCTGCAAAACCACCACAACCTAAACCTCGCGTCAAGTTTTCACCAATTAAGAACTTGCGGTCAGCTTCAATTAGATTGAGGTGCTGTTTATCCGTGTTGCATGCAATGATTTCGGCACCACGGATGCCTTTCTTGTAGAGCCAGTTTACCATGTTGGTGCCTGCTCCACCTGTACCGATTACTTTAATGTTTGCTTGGCCAATGATGTTTTCGTCGTCCATCGTATTCACCTTTTTTCCCGAGTGGTACCGGGTTTTTTATGATTTTTAACTTGGGGTACTAACCCAAATTAGTGTATTATAATGTATACTGATATATAAATGTTTTGTTTAGGTATACGGGGAGCTAGAAGGGCTTGAAGTGCTTAAAACCTTTAATAGACGCCTTAGTGAAGGGTTTTATTCTAATAAGCTGTACTTGATCAAAGCCCTTTCTTTCATACAACGACTTATTCAAGGTTTGCGCCTTAAGTAAGGATTATACAGAAACAGGCCGTTGTGTGAGACACCAACCGATGAATAAGAGGCAAAATTAACATTCTAAATGCTTAAGAAACCAATCATTACTCAATTTTACAAGGACATCCATGTGTTCATTGAAGTCATGATCCGCTCCCTCAACGATTTCCAAGTGTGAATCTCTAGATAATAATTTTATAGCTTCTTTTGAATCAGCTATAGGAACGCTTGTATCTTTTGTTCCTTGAATAAGCAAAATTGGACAAGTAACCTCTCTAAGCAGTTCCTTTTGATCTACCGATTCTCTGTCTATTAACATTTGTTTATCTATCAAATAAATAGTGCGAACAGCATTTTTTCTAGTTCTGGTAAAATATTCTTTATCTTTCAGCTCTTGAAGCTGTTCTTTAGAAAGCCTTTCATCCCAGGCATATTTTATCTTATCTGTAACCGGAGACCATAAAACCATTGTACTTATTTCTTGCGTGTAGCATTTTAGAGAAACCAAGCAACCAATACTGTGACCAAATAAACCTATACTCTTATAACCTAATGATTTCGAGAAATTAATTGCTGATCTTAAGTCATCAACTTGCTTCCCAATTGCTAACGTATCATCGTCACTTTCACCACAACCACTAAAATCAAAAGCTAAAACATTGTATCCTGACTGATTAAGTTTCTCAGCTACTTTATCAAGCTTTCCTCGTTCAGATTTGTCATTTGCTAATGCATGCGACATAATAACAATTGATTTTGATTTCGAAGTAAAAAGATGGCCCACTAATGTTTGGTTCCTGGAATTTTTGAATATAACCCTTTCCATAGTGCATTCAAATAGGCCAATTATATAAAGGTTTATTTCATTTAATCGTTGTTGAAGAGCAACTTTCTGACTTTTTCAGGAATGTTATAAACAAGCTTAGGTAAAAGCATTTAACCCAGAAAAATTTAAATAAGCCACCCGAACTGTCATAGGGTGGACGAAACAACTCCAAAAACCATCCTACCCACACTTGCCCTGATCATTCTATTCATCGGGGCTACGCTGTATTGGACGCCCCTACTTGACCTTACCCATCGAAGCCGAGTGGCGAGTTCACGCGATTTTTTCATTACGGGTTCTATATATAACAAAAGCTGTCTTTCCCCTGTTGGAGAGGTTCAAACCCTTTGCGCTAAGCTTCAGATCACCAACTGGACCAGCTATGCTCTCTTTGCTCTTGGTCTCGTCTTTTTAATCTGGGGCCTCGTCAAAAAGAAGACAAATTACGACAAAAAAGACCTTGCCATGTATGCCCTAACAATTATCGTGTGTGGATTGATCTTCTTCACCTTCCACACCTATCGACTCGATAAGGTTATTGAGAAAACACCGATTGAAACGTACGACACTCAAGTCACCGAACACACCATCAGCTATGAAGATGAAAGCGATGTCACCGAGGAAGTACCTGTTATTACTGAGGAAGTTACGTACTATGACACTAAAGGCAACCTTCTAAAACCCCTTGAACTGGGCCAGACCCAACAGGGCGTTGGAAGCCCCTGCAGACCCTGGGCTGAACTCAAAAACCCCAATGAAGTGGATCTTACCTTTGATGTCAACTTCACTTATACCCTCTATGACATCATTGCACAGAAAAGCACAGTTATGGTTTCTGACCAACACATCAAAGCAAAAGCCACCACCAAAGTGGTTACGATGAAGGATGAAGAAGGAACCGACGCCATTTGCAAACTCTCCAACCCCAACTTTGTTTACCATGAAGATTCAAACGTAAAGAAAAAAGTAAAAACCGTAACTCAAATGGTTAAACAAACCAAGCGCGTACAAAACAACCAAACCCCTGATGTATACAATGAAACCAAGAAAGTGGCACGAACCCAATACCTAGAAACCATTCATGTCGTCGGCAAGTGGTGGTGGGAGCTTACGACCACTTAAATACGAGCGCTCCATTTCTTACTTGAGCGGGCCAGGTTTTCTTGTACAGAAATAAAAGTGAATGCAGAACTGCTTCGACACTTCCAGGCGTATGCTCCTCAAATCCGTAATGAATGCAATCGTTTCTAAGAATACGAGCTGCGTTTAGACCATCTTTTAGTCGCTCAAGATCTGACTGTGAAATATCTACAAAAAGATCTTGTAAGGACTCAATCAATGTATGCATGGTGACAGTCATTTTTCGAAGGGCTGATTTGGTTATCTTCTTCTTCCCCATCTTGATCTCATGAATGACAAAGCCTTGTTTTACATAGGCTGAGCGAAGGATAAACTCTACTCCGATTCCTAAGAGCATCTTTTTCATTCGCTCGTTAAACAAAGACTGCTTTACAGAAGAAGCATCTTGAACAAGCCCCGACTCATACACGAAACGTTCGCCGACTTCCTTTAACTCATCGGCTAAATTCAGTGGATAAATTTCCTCTAGGTTTGCCTTAATCATTTCTTTCCTAAACAGCATTTCTTTTCGAGGCAACATGCCTCTTTGAGAGAGAACGAGCTATAAATAGTTATCGAGAATTTTACCGTCGCTTCTTCTTGCTGGCTGAATCATTTACTTTCTCAACCGAAAACCATTTACCTGTTTTTTCTTCTTTTTTTCCTTCCCCTTCGTCTTCTTCTTTATTGCTATCGGGGATTGAAGCAGTTTTATCTTTCAATTTAGAAAAGCGATCCTTATTTTTCTCCAAGAAACCAATTACTGCAACCAACGCTCCAATTATCGTTGTGATTAACAAGGCATTATCTTTAATTGTATCCTTCAGGCTTTTATCCACCTTTGTAGATTCCTGCAACGCTTGACGCAAGTCATCCAAGCTGGAGGCCACCAAGGATAATGTCTTTTTAGCATCTTCATATTTGTTATCCAATAAACTCTTTTGAGCTTCCTGCAATAAACCCCGAACAT
Source organism: Nanobdellota archaeon (assembly GCA_038046485.1). GTDB lineage: Archaea > Nanobdellota > Nanobdellia > Woesearchaeales > SM23-78 > JBBSWA01. The sequence continues at coordinate 2,215 of JBBSWA010000058.1, read as the reverse complement.
ATTTAACGCGATCGTACAACTCTGAAACCAAGTAACCATCTGCTTTTTTCTTTTGATATTCCAATTCTAAACTATTCAAGTCATCCTTATCTTGATTGATCTCTTTTGAAATCTTTTCCACTTCTGACTCAGAAATCTTTACTGGCGGCACAGTTTCTTTTGCTTTTACTTCTACTTGAGCATACTCATTTAACGCCACTTCTTCCCCACCCACAATTCCTGTAATCCGCACTAATACATCAATGGTGCCTGACTCATCCACTTTTACCGTCAACACAACGGCATCTTTATCCTTTGAAAAAATCTTACCAATGGGGATTGAACTTAGCGTTTTAATTCCCGCTCCAGAAACTTTAGCATCTACATTGGAGGCATCTGACTGATACAGATTTGAAACAAATACATTCAATTGCGCCTGCCCCAACTCCAACTGTTTAGGAGAGACTTTATCCAACTTCAACAGCACGGAAGGACAGGCATACCCTGGAGGATAACAACCCCCATCCAGGCATTTTGTACATCTAGAATCACACTGCGTTGAAGAACAGACGATGCTTGTATTTACTGAGAGATGCACTTGATCCTCTGGATCTTTAGTTACCCAAGACCGAGCATTCTTAAAATACAACATGACTTTAGGTGGCAAGGTTTTTGCTGACAAGGTATAATTCAACCGATCCACATTCGCTGGGACATCAAAAATGGGTAAGGGATAATCACAGTTTAACTCACACGACAAAGACAATGTTCGGCTTGCAGACCAAGGACTTTCGGAAGTTGTATTCGTGGTTAGGGTACGATTTTCACACACCTCGAACTCCGTACAATTCCCTGAGCCATTGTCACATACAAAACAAGACTGCACTTGCGAATCTATCGAAGAAATCAAGGTTTTAACGCCACTTGCCTGAACTGTATACTCCAATGAAACGCCTAAACTTAGTGAAGCTACTAACAAAAAGAGTACCAACCCGAATAATATTCTTTGATTCATAGGCACAATCCAGAGACGAAACCCCTCTCGACGTAGGTAACAAAGAATATTTAAATAACTTTTCTTTTTCAGTCTACGCAGGGGTCGCATAACCTGGTAGTGCGCAGGTCTCGAATGTGCTCAAAAAGCGAGTGAACCTGTCCCTCTGGGATTCTGGGTTCAAAGATCTCAGCCACGCTTCGATCTTTGAATCCGCGAAGTCGCCACGGCAACTTCGCTGGTTCAAAAACACTCGGCATGCTAAACTGAGTTGAAAGTCCCAGCCCCTGCGCCTTTTTTATCACTCAATTCCATGGTAAACATTTATATGCCACTCCTGTTCTCCCCCTTTATGGTGTATCTAACCATCCACGGAAAACAGATTCCTTGCCCTGACGGAGAGATTGGCCTTTACAGAGACGAAGAACTTGGGAGGATGCCACTTGGCTACGGAGTTTCTGCGCCTTGTGATATTGAAAGAGTAGCTAATGACATGCCAGAAGAGAGGGCTTTAGCAGGTGCTCGCGGAATGCTAGAGAGAGCCACTCGGCAATTAGCGTATGAACATGCGGATCGACTACCTGTACAATTTAGAACAGGTCTAGCTAATTCTAAGCAATTCTATGGAGAGATTGTAAGAGCTCTGGAAGGCAAATAAAACTGGTACACTCTTTAATATTACAAACCCTACTCCTTTTTCTAGAAAGAAAGAATGGCGGTACCGAGACTTTCATACGTTCTCTTCGAGGACTTTTGAACCAACGAACTTGAAAAGTTCGTGGCTCAAAAACGTGAGCGTAGCGAACGTTTTTGAACTCGGGACCCCCACGTCATGAGCGTGGTGCTCTAGCCAGTCTGAGCTACACCGCCATGCCTTTAAGAGAAAGAAAACGGTTTAAAAAGGTTGTTATAGCAAATCTCGTCGATAATGACACAAAATGCGAGATTTGCTAGAATAGCAAAATGCAAAAAAATGCCTCAAAATAATGTATTTTGCTATTACAAGACCTTCTTAATCTGATCCGCATATTTTATCATTTCCCCCTCTTTATACTGTCCTTCCTTCCAAGGCACTAAGCCATCGCCCTTGAACCTTGGAAGAATATGGAAATGCGCATGATCAATCTCCTGCCCGGCATCACGGCCATTATTCATGCTGATGATAAAGCCGTCTGCCTTTGCACCTTTTTTCACGGCTGAACTAAGCTTCTGAACGACTCCTACTAAATACTGCAACTGTGG
>JBBSWA010000057.1:6263-14873 GCA_038046485.1 Nanobdellota archaeon | reverse complement strand
AAAGGAACTTCTAACAAAGTCTGAAAATGTTCTTTGAGAGTCACAATCGTGTGTCCTGGCTGAATCGGACGAATTGAAAGAAAGGCAATGGCTTGGTCGTCTTCGAACACCTTAGCTGAAGGGATCTTACCCGCAACGATCTGACAGAAGATGCATTCCATCGGAACACCTACTTTAACTTAGACTCTAACTCCAACAAGGAAGTGATTTTATCAGCAAACTCTTGACGGTTATTACGATCAATTAAGATGCCCCGAATGCCTGCCGCCTCAGCTCCTTTCATGTCAGACTCCAACGAATCTCCCACCATGAGCGCTTCTTCGGGCTTTATTTTCAACTTCTTTAAAGCCATCTGAAACATTTTGGGATCTGACTTGAGTAAACCCGACTCGAATGAGAATAAGACCAGGTTAAAATAATTGCGAAGCTCGAACTTTTCCATTACATTCTCCACTGAAGCGGTATTGTTGGAAATCAAAGCCATCTTGTACTTTTGTTTTAACTTGGCTAAAACCTCGATGGTTTCTGGAAATGGTTTGCAAAGTAAGTCATTCTTATTCCATAAGCCCACTAGGTTATCTATAATAAACTGGGGTGGCTTGATCTTAAACTCCTCACAGACACTCTCAAACGCCTTAAAGAGATCGGGGAATTTTTGCGTCATAAATGCTTTTTCAAATCGAGTCACAAATTCTTGATAAGGCGCTTGGATACGCAGCATTCTTCGCGTCTGCGAGGTGGGACTTGGAAAAACACCGTTTTCAACGATTGTACCCCAGAAATCAAACAAGATTGCTTTCAACATTACCCTCGAGAAAAGAGAGGCCTTTAAAAATATAGTGAAAAATGGACCGGTCGGGACTTTCAGCTTAAACATTTGAACCCGAAGCCTCACCCCTGCCAGGGGCGCGTTATCTCCTGCGTATAGACGTACCAGGTTTAACTACCGGCCCATTGATTCAACAGAAAAAGAGAGGGTTTAAAAAAGTTACCATACTCAGTGTGAATATGAGCTTAGAAAACACCATTGAGAAACACGCCCTAGCCAATGCCTTGAAATACAATGGCAAAGCGAACCCTGGATCGGTCATTAGCAAAGTCATTGGTGAACATCCTGAAGCGAAAAAAGACATGAAAAGCGTATCTAAACAGATACAGGACGCCATAAAAAAAATAAACAGTATGAGTGTGGCGGAACAAGAAAAAACGCTTCAGGAGAAATACCCTGAAATGCTCGAGGAGAAGCCTAAAGAAGAACATGATCTATTTGCATTTTTGAAGATTGCTCCTGGAACAAAGGTGGTAACGGCGTTTCCTCCTGAACCGAGCAAATATCCTCATATTGGACATGCCAAGGCTTGTCTACTGAACTATGAACTCGCTAAACGATGCCAAGGAAAATTCATCTTACATTTTGAAGACACCAACCCTGAATTGGCTAAACTTGAGTTTTATGACATCATTCAAGAAAACCTAAAATGGCTGGGCATTCAATGGGACCAAGTTTATTACATCTCTGACATGATGGATCAGATCTATGAACAAGCCGAAAAACTCATTCAAAAAGGTTTAGCTTATGTCTGTACCTGCCCCTCTGAAAAAATCAAAGAACACCGTATGAAAGGAACCGGTTGTGATCATCGGTCGCAAAGTGGAGAACAGACTCTAAATGAATGGAAAAAGATGTTTACCTCCTCGGAAAGCGGACAGATTTTGCGTGCCAAGACAGCCAGTGATCATGCAAATAGCGCCATGCGCGACCCGGCCCTATTTCGGATCAATAAAACGCCGCACTGCCGAACGGGAACCAAGTACAGCGTATGGCCCATGTATGATTTTCAAAGCCCCATCATCGACGCCCTAACAGGCATCACTCATCGATTGCGCAGCAAAGAGTTCGAACTGCGCAGCGAACTCCATCGCTGGTTACAGCAACAACTTGGATTTCCCATTACAGAGACTTATGAATTTGCCCGATTTAGCATGACCGGTGTTGAGACCAGCGGAAGAGTCATCCGTGAAAAAATTGCGAGTGGAGAATACCTTGGATGGGACGATCCCTCTCTTGTCACCCTTGTAGCCCTACGAAGACGAGGCTTTGTACCTGAAGGAATCCATAATTTCGTGTTCAACACAGGCATTAGCAAGAGCGACAGCACTCTTACCTGGGATGATCTAGAAACACAGAATCGACGCATCTTGGATAAGGAAGCGAATCGTTACTTTTTTATCTGTACTCCTGTAAAGATTGAGATTCAAAGTGCTCCTACCCAACGCATTGAATTGGACCTCCATCCCGACAAGAAAAATGGTGGGCGAAGCTTCCAAACCAATACCACATTTTATTTAGCTAAACAAGATGTTGACAAATTACAAGAAGATAAGCTCTACCGGCTCATGGACTGCCTGAATTTTGTTAAGAAAGGCAATCAATACATTTACCAGGCTGGAGGCATTGAGGAATACCGCAAAAATGGAGCAGGCATCTTGCACTGGCTGCCCTGCGATGAACAACAACTTGTTTCTGTGGAAGTCCTAAAGCCCACCAAAGAGCTTGAAAAGGGCTATGCTGAAAAAACCATTCAAGCCCTAACTGTGGGAAGTGTAGTTCAATTCACTCGTTATGGATTCTGCCGATTGGATGGGCGAAAAATGGATCAGCTCTCTTTCTGGTATACCCACCGATAAACTTTATATAACCGACGCCATTCCCCACTCTAAAGTGATTTCAGATCAACCCATAATCTATCGACAGAATACCGGACGAAAAGTCCTCCTTTTCCTTAGTTTTTTCTTCACACTTCTTTTCATACTTCCTTGGGTATCGGCTTGGCAGATGAACCTCTACCACCCTATTCTTCAACACAAAGTTCCTCTTTCCACACTTGATCCTGAATACTTATGGAAGCACCTGGATGATCCTGTCTTTCAACGATACAATGATATGAGTCAGATTCAAGAATATTTACGGACAATGAATGAAGCTACCCACCAAGAACCGCGTCTTTCGAAAGGCGATTTGCAAAGGCTTTCTCTTCGCCAGATTTATAACCCGTACACCCACCAATTTGTGCACATTGATTCTTTATCCCCTAGTGAGATTCAAACTTTTTTACGAGAAAACTCCGGTCGAATCCATACCCTTACTCAGCCTTTGCGGCCCATGACTCTTAAAGCTTACTATCAAGAAAAAATGCATCCGAAAACAGTTATTCAGAAAAAGTCGGCATTCCGAAACTCTCAACTCTGTATTATTTGGATGGATCATGGAAGGATTGTTCGACAAATACCCCCGCACTGTGACCCCTAATTCTCGACGATAAAGACAAAGTTATTTAAATACAGAGCTCCTGGGATTCTTTACATGAAATTTGAAAAGCACCGTACCCTTAGCGAAATCGGCGGAAAAAACCTTATCACCCTAGAGAAAAAGACGGCAAGCCTCATTGGCCTTAGTAGTGTAGGAAGTGTTATTGCTGAAATTCTTACTCGCAGCCATGTTTCGCTTCGCTTAATCGATAAGGGACGCGTCGAAGAAGAAGATCTCCTTACTAGCTCCATCTATACCCCTGAAGAAATCACCCGTTTTAAAGCCAAAGAAGCTAAAAAACTCCTTGAACGCATAAACCCTCAAGCCAAAGTTAAAACCTTTCATGAGGAACTTACGGAAAAAAACGCTTTTCTGATTGATGCAGATCTTGTCATTGACTGCAGCAACAACCCAGGAACTATGGAGATCATCCAGAAACGCTGTAAAAGCGCCAAACTCAACTGCATCACGGTTTACTATGCCGGCGCCGAATTTCTCTTCTTATGCACCAAAGGAGGCTATAATTACGCCAAGTGGCAGAGCCATGTATCTAAACTGGGTACGGTCAAAGAAAATGGCCTTCTTGCATCCCTTAGCCACATTGCCGGAGGCCTTGCTGCAACCGAAGCCATCAAATCCCTTCTAGGAAAGCCCCTTCCTAAAAAACCCTTCCTCTACAATGCCTTAACCGGCACTAAAAAAGAATTTTCTCTTTAGCATCTGATTATTCTTAAGTAGCTGGACTTTTACTCTTTTATATATAGGAGGATATAATAAATCCACTAGAAGGCTGAAATCAGCGTTTAGAAGGCTGGAAAACTCTATTTTCGAGCATAGACCTTACGGAAGGCCTCTAGGAACTCAGTAAACAACCCCTTCTTGATCGCCTGCCTTGCCTTTTGGAGCAAGTCCGAGAGAAAATACAGGTTATGATACGATTTGTAGATGTAATTGACTGGATCATGAGTTTTGGATAGGAAACGTAGATATGCTCTGGAGTAATTCTGACAAACAAAACAAGAACAATTTTCATCCAATGGATTTGGATCATCCTTGAACTCAGCGTTTTTTAAATGTAAGACCCCTTTAGAAGTAAACATTGTACTGTGCCGAGCATTAGCGGTGGGGAAGGCACTGTCAAAGATGTCGGCGCCCATTGCAATGGATTCTAACAGATCCAAGGGACTACCGATTCCCATCAAGTATCTTGGCTTGCCACTGGGCAAGATGTCTGTAGCTACCTTGACGGTTTCCAAACGCTCTTCTGAGGGTTCACCCATGCCTAAGCCGCCAATCGCAAACCCATCAAAATCAAGCTTCTTCATGAATTCACAACTCTCCTTTCTTAAATCTGCAAGCGTACCCCCTTGAGTAATGCCGAATAATAACTGAGTACTGTTATACTTCTTTTTTAATTGATCATGCGCCTTCTTACACTGCTCCATCCATTGATGCGTGCGTGTTAATGAATCGATGTAACGCTGTCTGGGCTCCTTGTAATTGGGCATGTCATCCAACCCCATGGCCACATCCGAACCTAGACGAATTTGGATTTCCATAATTTTCTCCGGAGTGAGATGTACCTTACCGCCGAAAAAAGGATCCTTGAAGACCAGGCCGTCTTCTTTATGTTCTGGATTGAATGTTTTTCTTGAGAGTTGGAAACCCCCACAATCTGTAAAACAAACCCCATCAAAACCCATGAAACGCTGAAGGCCTCCGACCTTTTCGATGATTTCTACACCTGGATTGAGGGAGAGAAGAAAGGCGTTCGATATTAATGCTTGCACCTGCATTTCTTTTAACATTTCACTTGTCACGAATTTTACAGCACCCTTTGTTGCAACGGGCATGAAAAAGGGCGTTTCAGCTGTGCCATGTGCTGTTTTTAGGAGACCGACACGGGCTCTTGTGAGCTTGTCTTCAGCGATGATAGAGAACATTCCGAACAGCAAATGACCCCTCTTTAAAAAAGCAACGCTTAGAACCCTTACAGCTTTCGTAACCTGTTTACAGCTCGCCTAAAATAGGCTGCACTGTAGAATTTCAGACACTTCGTTCAAACACTAGCTTATAGATTGGATAATTAGAGATAGTTTTTGATTTACAGTTTCCAACCATTGATTACGGAGTTTCGCTGTCGTATCGCCGGCTATTGTATTTAAAAAAAGAGTGTAATTTGTATAGTCATGCTGAGCTGCGCCTTACGTGACAATCACCCTAAAAAGACTATCAAAATCACCATCATTATTGGCTGCTAACATTTTTTGAAACAGGACGACTGACATCTGTCATAAGCCTCTTCCTCACAAGGCTTGTTTATATAATCTTCTTTTGCAGAGACACACAAAGCAAAAGTCATAAAAAAAGAGCCTATGGCTTTAGAAATGTCGAGTGTTTCATGCTAAAAATCTACCAAAGCACAGGGGGGTTCGCTTAAAATGGGAGAAGAGCCAAAAAATGTGCAAAAGCTACTGTCTCCTATTCAATAGCCCTAAAATAACAACCCTAAAAAGAGATACCCAACAAATAACTACTTTTTACCATTATTAAATGACTAAAAACGAAATATTTATAAACGCTGGAATCCCTATCTCGTCTATGACCTCTCCCAGGAAACGCGGTGGATTAATGCTTATGAATCACACCTTAACTGAAGGAGCTGCAGATAGAATTGGGCGCATAGCGTTAGCGCACCCCCCTACAGGCAGCAGGACGGAGATCAACAATTCTATGCTTGATCGGGCAAGAAGCCTAGGTTCTGACGGATTTGTGGATATGCGCGAAAGCCTTGGGCCTGACTTCAGAGGATGGGGTTGGACAGGTAACTATGGTGATGCTATCGTTCTACAAAAACAAGGTGACTCCTACATCCTTCACGCAGCCTTAGCTCCTGGACAAAATGTTATTGGACGAGAAAAACTAAGAGTGGCAAGACTAGCCCTTGAAGATGTCGTGATCCATAACGGCGAATGTTCATCTGGCTTACTAAGCACCATCTACTGTGGCGAAAGACGTGATATTCCTGTAAGAGAAGAACAGGGCATTATGGAGATTCTAAAAAAAGAATGCCCCTGGTTTTTTGATCACCTACCCTTAGAAGTAAAAAAAGACCTAGGCTATACACGAAGCAGCTCAGGATCGCTGGAAGGAAGACTTCTAGACCTATTCCCCAAGATGGGGACTGAAAGGCTAGGCGCGCTGATCGGTACTGTAGAAGGAAAAATCATTAACCTGAACCTTATAACTAATACTACCTTATCTGGATTAACCGGAGGCGGAGTTGGAAGAGTAAGATTTGCTGATGATGACAATGAATATGTCTTCAAGATTTGCGGGGATGAAACTCATGCTAAGCGCTCCGCACACATTCCTTCCAAAATTTACGAATACGCCGATCAAGATCAATGGGCTGCTTTGCTCGCACGAAGAACGCCCAGAGCATATTTCCCAGAAGCTGTACAACATAACAGATATTGGATAACTTTACATGAAGACCGAACAAACCAAATAGTAGATCCGACACAACTGGAATGGAGTATAATTAAACCTGAGATGGAGCGTCTCAGAAGATACGGACTAGACCCTGAAAAAAGCTATTCCCTTGCGAATAGGTTATTCACAGTAGCGCTCTACCAAGAAGTCATGACAAAGATTGCAAGAGAAGAAGAGCCTTTGTTTAAACCTAGCCCTACGAACGTGCTTAGAGAAGAAATAGAAAAAAACATTAGAACTCGAACAGGACCCCGATACGAAAGCATACGACAACCCCTTGGTCAGATGTTTGCAGGATACAACGATACAGTGGCAGAGCTAGAAACGCTTGAGATGTCTGGAACAACTTTCTGTCACGGCGATCCTAAAACAGAGAACTGGGTTGGCATGACACTCGCAGATCATGGCCTATCTAGAAGAGGGAGTGAAGTTGAGGACTTAGCAAGAATTCTTATGGATCAAGTAGCCGTGGCACAAAATCCAGCATTACTTAAAATGTGCGTTGAAGGCTTTGTACGCATGAAGCAAGCAATAAGTCCAAACTACACCCCCCCTCCAGAATTAGGGAGACTCGTACGGAACCAAACTAGAATTGATGCTGTTAGAGGCCTAGGAACTCCTCGACAAGAAAAGTTTGAAACCTATCTTGCCGTCGCTACGGGTTTATAGCTTCCGCAAGCATCAAGGTGCCTAAAGCTGAACTAGCCGCCCTCCGGACAAGCTGATCGATGATCGAAAAATGGTACATGACAATCGTTGTGTAAACATCCTTGTTTTGCAGCAGCTTAAACTTCTCGTGTTCATAACTTAAGTAATGGGCATGAACCTTTTCAAAATTAACCCTGGATTTAGAATAGAACCCTTCATAAAGATCATTGAAACTGGATTTAATCTCCTCTAAGTACGAAATTTGCTTGTTGTTTAGCTGGGCTGGTTTCTTATCTTTAAGCTCATCAGCAAGGAAATAAAGCTGACGAGAGATCCAGGCAAGCAAAGTGATCGTATTCCAGAGGAAGCCATCGAACTCGTGCCGTTTCTGAGACACTAGACGCATACAAAAACTAGAATTTCGAAGAGCACGCTCACTACTCACCGATACTTTTTCAACGTCTATTTTTTTAACCGCCTTAACAGCCGTAATCAGATCCTCCAAATCCTGCTTTACAATGAAGAAAAGCTGCTTCATAAGAGTCTCAAAATTATCCTCTGAAGATGCCATCATGCTTTCAATAATGACTTCTTTGTTTTTTGACTGGGTTATTTCAAACCCGATTAAGCGGTGCAAGACTGGATATACCTCACTTTCTAAAATATTACCTTTAAGCACTATTTTATCATAACCCGCACGATAATAGTTTGTAAGGACCAGTCTTAAAAAACGAGGATCATTGGAAGTGAAAGATACTATCGCTTCTTTCTTAGAAGGAATGCTTTGGCTTTCTATGAAAAGTCCTTGCTTTTCCTCCTCAATGCTTACCTCACCGCCTGCCTTTAAACCATGACGATCCACCCATTTTTTAGGCAAGTAGATCGTTAGTCCGGAAAGGCCTTGTGGGATGAGCTTGCGGCGCATACAACGCTGTAAGAGGGGTTTCTTTATAAATATTATGGAAATTAATATTTATACTATTAATAATAGTAGAAGAATATTTCTTACGTAATTGTAACATAAAATTTTCAGATTCAGCAAGTACACAAATTAATTTTGATAAGCATTTAACTGAAATATCATAATTATCACATTCTCTTGAAAATTTTGCAGAATATAATAATAACGCTGTTATAATAGCATTCCAGCATTTATT
>JBBSWA010000057.1:0-6253 GCA_038046485.1 Nanobdellota archaeon | reverse complement strand
ATTTATACTATTAATAATAGTAGAAGAATATTAATATAATAAAGTAGTTTCTATTGAGTAGTAATAAAGTTAAAGGTGATGAGAATGAACGGAATTACAAACAAAGATCTGGAAATGGTAACATCAGCAGCCTCAAAAGTAGTGGACACCACGACAGGGCTAGTGCAATGGCTGCCGGAAAATGTTAAAAATTTAAGACCTGCCCCGGAAGAGGAACTTCTAGCGGGAAAGTGCCCAGCATTAAAAGCGTATAACAAAGGAGTTTCAAACATGCGAGGACTTGTTCTTCCTAAGCACTCAAACAGAATAATTGGCTACTCAACGATCCTAGGTGCAACGGTGGGGATTGGATTCGCACACTATTTGCTGCCGCGGGAACTGTCGAAAGAGATGTTCTTCGGCGGTTTAGGAGGATTTTTTGGTTGCATCATCGGACTTCAAATAAACAGTGAACGTGATTTGAAAAGACAAGAAAAAAACAATAACTGGCTAGCACACGAAGTGTGCTATGATGATAACCATCTGGCAACAGGTTTTAAACAGCTTGGTAGTGCCACCAAAACCGCTAATGGAGAATTAGAGGCTTTTTGCTCCAGCGAAACTATTCTACTACGAGACCAAGCTAGAGTTAATGAGGTGATAAAAGCCACGCGTAAAGCGTTAACCACCAATAACGGAATTTGCTCAGAATACGCTGAAAGACAAAGTGGTCTTTTAGATCTTTACCATAATCTAGAACAAGAAATAGGTAGAGTGGGTGGCAGAGAAGCCATAGGTATCTCCCTTGGATTAGCAGATGAAACGCTGGCTACACGGATAGAAAGAGGTGGCGAACATGATAGATAACCTCGTACGAAACATTGGTGCAGCTGTGCTTGCATTGGGAATAGCGGAGGGAGCAATTGCTGCTAACAATGCAATCGAACCCACAAAGCAAGCTGAGAGCAGGCTTTCGCCTGAATACACAGCCTTTGTAAGATGCATGCGATCTATGGGAGACCCACATCTACAAACTTCATCCGAGACGCCTGAAAAACGTGTTGTAACTGGCATTCGTTACCTTAGGAATACCACACAACCCAATGGCATTTCAATTCGAGCAGAATATTACGAGTCGTTCTCAGATGAGCCCTATTACACGTTACCCACGGGCGAATCCTACTTCGGCGAGTCAGCACATACAAGCCTAATGGTTAAAACACCTGACAAAGGCTACCTAAAACAAGGCGTTTTGATAGAAGACTACTTCGACTCAGAACTAAATTTTTTCCCTGCAACAGAGCGAAAAACACTGAACGGAATCAGAGTATGCCTTGATGAAGCGAAGGATAGTGCGATAATGGTAAACGACACACAAGCTTCCGAAAGAGATAGGTGTGTAACCCCCCACAAACTCAAATTAATCAACGAAAGATTCACCACCTACCTGACCATGGCCTGCCCTGGCGGTAGAACAGATAATGAGGAATGAAAAATGAAACGGTTTTATTTGACGAAAAAGGCACAGCTGGAAGACCAAGAAAGAGAAGAACGAGCAAAAAGTCTTCGGGGAGAAACCTTAAAAGAAACAAAAGAGCGAGAAAGAAGAGAATTGCGAGAAAGAAGAGAATCGCTAGATCGTTTAAATGCTCTAACAAAAGTTTACCTTTTTCCAGGATCCATAGATGAATATGAACGTTTTAGAGGATACAAAGCTGGGAGCGTAATTGTTCTAGATACAGCCTCGCAGAATAAAGGGGTTCGTCTTCGAACAGGAGTCCCTAAATATGCTGAACCCTATGCTGGATTTTGGGCAGGCGTTTATTCGCCACCCAAAGAACCACCGAAGCTTTTACACCGTATCAACAACGATGACACGGACCTTGAAGAGAGACTGCTTAGAGAAGGCATGGAAGCCATCGTAAATGCTTCCCCAGTACGTTGGGAGGGCGATTTGTGTTATGCCTATTACGGCTTGCCTGTGGCTAAGAAAAAACAAGAGGACCCAAAATGACAACCTCTGAATGCTTCGCACAAAGCCTGGTAGACAAACTAAACCAAGGAAGCACCCCAACCGACGTACGATCTGACATAAATACATGGAATCAAGGACGAAGATCCCCTCAAGACTTAAGCAAAGGTATTATTGACCCGACAAAAGCAGTGGGATACGTAAGCCAAGGAGGATTAACTGAAAGCGGCAGGGTGCCTGAACGATATTACCGAGTTTATGTTGCCCAAGCAAGTGGCCTAGTTGGTATTACCGAACTATCTTCATGGCAATACTATGAAGGACTCGCGTCTGAAAGATGGAAAAAATCTGCCTTCATGAACAAGGAGGAAAAATGAGAACCAACCCTAAAACACTTCTAGGATTGTTGTTCGCGGTGCAAACCATGACTGGCTGCAAACCTGAAAGCCCACCCATCTTACCCGCTGCTCGTGCTTACACACAGTGCTTGATAGAAAAAGGAGAAGCGACAGAATTGACAACCGGAACTGGGGCTGAAGAAAAAATGATTGGAAAATGCTATCAAGTCGATCTTAGGCCGGATCCTGACACCCAGCTTACAGCCAGCTACACCGACTACTCACCAAGCGGAATAGGCCCTGAAGACACACTAGAAATAGTGAAAACACGATTTAACACGGGCTGCGGCACAGTTGGAAACGACATCTTTAGAGACCCAGGATTGAATGGATATCCTGTTTATTCCACAACCGTTAAAACAGATGAAGGCAGGCCAGAAGATGCTGAATCTTATGAGACCTATCATCTTGCAGATATAGGAGACGCGTTCTTAGTGAGCCCCTCAAACAGTATCGTTAATCCCTGTGGGGAATACTCACTTGGACACGATAACGACCTTAACCCTGATGCTGCTGTACGGGCGACGCGCACATTGGAAGAACAAATGGGGTATGTCTGCGCTGCCCTAAAAAAGGAATAAACACTCAATTCGACTAGAAACCTCTACCCTAAAAGATTCAACCCTGCACAAAAAGCATATAAACCACGACTGATCTCAACGAAGAATGACGTTCTTAAGCATTCAAGAAGCCATAACCCGAGGCAGTGGAAAAGTAGCTGTACGAGGCTGGGTCTATCGAGAAAGGGGAAGCAACCAACTCAAGTTTATTGTTCTTAGAGACTCTACTAATATTATACAGTGCGTTTTGGAACGAGGAAGGTTTGAAAAGGAATGGAGTGAAATCGACAAGATCCAGGTTGAAGCCTCCATGGAAATGGAAGGTGTAATTAAAGAAGATAAGCGAGCACCCAGTGGATATGAAATCAGTGTGGAATCGTTTAAGGTTGTTGGAGGCTCGGATACTTTTCCTATTACTAAGGATCAAAGCCCTGAATTTTTACTGGATGTACGGCACTTAGCGATACGAAGCCGAAGATATTCAGCCATTTTCAAAGTGAAGAATACCATCTTGCAAGCCTTTCGTAATTATTACTTAAACGATGGCTACTTTGAATGGACCCCTCCTATTTTCCAGCCGAACCAATGCGAAGGGGGCTCGACACTGTTCGAAGTGAAGTATTACAAAGAAAAACTCTTTATGACTCAAAGTTGGCAACTCTATGGGGAATCCGGCATCTTTGGCCTTGAAAAGCTGTTTACAATCAGCCCTTGTTTTAGAGCTGAGAAAAGCAAGACCTCAAGACATTTAAGCGAATTCTGGATGGCTGAGATGGAGGCTGCCTGGATGCAACTACCTCAACTGATTGAAAGCGTTGAAGGATGCCTTGCATTCATTGTCAAAGAAGTTGTTGAAAAAAACGAAGAGGAATTGAAGTTGCTTGGACAAGATGTAGATAAACTACGCAAGATTACTGTACCCTTCCCTCGAATCACCTACAAAGATGCTCTGAAGTTACTAAAAGAAAAAGAAAATGTGGAAGTTCCCTTCGGTAAAGATTTAAGGACAGTGGAAGAAGACTTGATTGTCAAACACTTTGACAAACCCGTTATTGTCACCAACTACCCCAAAGCGATCATGGCTTTTTACAAGCCTGCTGATCCAAAAGATCCTGAAACGGCACTGTGCTTGGATGTTCTTGCACCGGAAGGCTACGGAGAGATTGTTGGAGGAAGCCAACGAGACATAGACATTGAATCATTGAAAAAGGCATTAATTGATATGGGAGAAAAACCAGAACATTATGAATGGTACTTTGACTCTCGACGCTATGGCAGTGTACCTCATTCGGGATATGGAATGGGTGTTGAGCGGGTTGTAGCCTGGCTTTGCAAACTCGACAACATCAAAGACGCCATACCTTTCCCGCGAACCATGCTGCGATGGAAGCCTTGAGTTTAAGAGATTTAAGTTTAATTCTTTTTTAGTTTACGTATTTTTTAGGCATACCTTTTTATAAAACCCTCTCTTAAGACCCCTAGGATGTTTACTTCAAGTCCTAAATTAATACTTTATCCTAAACGATTATAAAAGTCGAAAACAGCGTTCAGAGAGGCTAAAAATGGTGAATATCACGGTACGAAAGGGAAGCATCACCCTCTTAAATGTGGATGCGGTTGTGAATCCGGCAAATAGCTATGGCTTTATGGGTGGCGGAGTAGCTTGGGTCATCAAGAATGTTGGAGGACAGATCATTGAAGACGAGGCCATTGCCCAAGCCCGATTTCACATTGGCCAGGCTGTTTTAACCAGTGGAGGCGAATTGATTGCACGGCAAGTGATTCACAGCCCTACTATGGAAGAACCTGCTGAAAAGACGAATGTAGTGAACATTCAACAAGCTGTTCAAGCCGCGTTGGAACTCGCCGACCAAAGTGAGTTTACCAAGATTGCCTTTCCCGGCATGGGAACGGGCGTAGGTGGTGTAAGTAAGAAGGAAGCTGCACAAACCATGGTCAAGACCATTAAGGCCTTCCCCGCGCATTTTCTAAGAGAAGTGATCCTCGTTGGAAAGGAAGATGAGATGGTCAAGGCGTTTGAAGAAGCACTAAAAAATTAACGCCATTTTAATACGCTCAATCCATGGTGACCGAAAAAATAAAACATCGGGATAAGCCAAAGATTATTCGCTAATGTATAAATCACACTTGGTAAAGCTACAACTGGGTTAAATAAGGTAAGCGCCACCACCGTAGACAAGGTGAAATTCTTATAGGTCGATACAATCGAGTAAGTGACTCCTTCTTTCCAAGAGGGGGCAAAAGCCCAACTAATGATAAATGTGCCTAGAATCATCACACTTGCTATCAAGAAAAGCAAAAAAGCGTCAAAAGACATGATCTCTTTACCCATCGGAGAAGTAACTGCCCAAATGATGGCCACCAGCACAGGCAAGGAAAGCATATTCCCTAACTTACTTACAGAACTAACAAAACGATTCGCTAATTGAGCTGCGAAAAAGGGCAGAATCACTAGCTTAAGCATGAGCCATACCATACTTAGAAAATTAATCTCTACCTTGGCTCCGACAAAAACAAATATCAAGAAAGGAGTGAGGAAGGGACTCAATAGGTTACTCACGCTAGCAAAGGCCAATGCTTCTGCCGGCTTACCCTTTGCCAAGACCGATAAAAAAACAGAAGACAACCCTGCTGGAGCGACTGCCACAATGATTAACCCTAAGAATAAATCATTTGAAAGCGAAGAAAATAAACTAAAAAACTTGAAAGCCATTATGGCAATTAAAGCCGTTAACACATGGATGATGCATAAAATGATTTCTACATGTCTTATATCTTTAAGATAACGAACCACTTCTCGCCAATTGATTTTTAAGCAACTCACAAACATAAGCAGCATGAGAAGATACTGGGCATAAGGCTTAAGGAATAATCCTGGTCCGGGAATGAGCAAACCCAGAACAATGGAAATTAAGATAATCAAGCCAAAATGATTTTTTATATCCATACACCCGCCCAAAATACTCCAGTATATAAAAATTCCTAAACCCCTAAAATTTCATCCACCATTTTCTTCAATTTGGCTTCGTACTCATACTTCTTCTCGCCTTCATCTTTTTCTATGGAAAGGGTTTTCATCAACTGCTTGATGAAGGGTTCTTCTTGATCTTTGAAGGAAATCTTGATTTGCCCCAGGTGTTCCTTGATTAAGGCGTCTTCCAAGTCATCAGCTGTAGAGATGTCAATTTTTACCTCTTCAAATTCTTCGCTGATTAATTTAGACGTGCTGCGCATGACGAAAAAGGCACCTTTCTGGTAGATGGAAGCAAATAAGTCTCTGAAGTTGATGTCAAAGGGCTTGCCTGTTCTAAGGCGGCCTTCCA
>JBBSWA010000056.1:6564-8424 GCA_038046485.1 Nanobdellota archaeon | reverse complement strand
GCCCGAGATACGGCAAGCCCGACCCAGCGGAGGGCTTGACGAGGAAGGGCGGCGTCCAAGGGGGATTATAAGGTGGGCGCAAAGACCCCCTTATTTCATTAATCGTGATGGCCTTCAGGCATACCTGGCGCTTCACTTGCCTTACCGCCTGCAATGACATCATCGATCCTTAGAATCATGATCGCTACTTCTGAAGCTGAAGAAAGAGCCTGTGTTTTGATCTTTAAGGGTTCAATGACCCCCTCTGCCCAAGCATCCATGATCTTTCCGGTGAACACATTCACGCCTGCCCATTTCTCCCCTCGTTCATGAGCGCTTTTTAACTCCGCTAGCATATCAATGGTATCCAACCCAGCGTTTTCGGCTAAGGTTCGAGGAATCACTTCCATGGCATCTGCAAAGGCTTTTGCTGCTAATTGCTCTCGCCCTGATAAGGTATTTGCATATTGGCGTAGGTGTTTAGCTACTTCCATCTCTGGAGCTCCTGCTCCTCCAACAACCAGGTTGTTTTTCAAAGCAGCGGCTAGATCCCCTAAGGAATCTTCCATGGCTCGCTTAACTTCATCCACCACTTGACTGGTGCTACCCCGAATCAAGATGGTTACGGCCTTTGCTTTTTTACAATCCCTAACATAGGTCATTGCTTCTTCGCCAAACTTTAATTCTTCTACAATCCCCGCTTGACCCAAGTCGGAAGCTGAGAGGTCTTCAAGATTATTTACCATGGAACCGCCTGTTGCTTTGGCTAATTTTTCCATGTCTGAACGTTTGATTCGACGCGCTCCAAAAATACCCCTTTTTGCTAAGAAATGTTGCACCAGATCATCCACTCCTTTTTGGCAGAAAACCACATTGGCACCGGTTGCAGCTATTTTTTCTACGATGTTTTTCAACATACGCTCTTCCATGTCAATAAATGCCTGCATCTTTTCCGGATCTGTAATGGATATTTTTGCATCAATCTCGGGGTTTTTGATCTCTAACGGGCAATCCAATAAAGCGATGCGTGCTTCTTTTACTTGTGTAGGCATTCCGGGATGCAACTTTTCTTTGTCCAATACAATTCCTTCGATTAACTCCGTATCCTCTACTCTTCCACCCACTTTTTTTTCGATCTTTACATTATCTATATCTACCCGTACCTTATCTCCATTTACTTCAGCTACTTGTTGTATGGCCTTTACGATAATGTCTGATAACAGGTCTTTTGCTGTTTCAGCACCCTTACCTGTCATGGCTGTAATCGCCACTTTCCTTAACAATTCCTTATCACTAAACTGGATCTTCATTGCCATACTGTTTAGAACTTCTTGCGCCTTTTCTTGCGCCATCCGGTACCCTTTTGCAATTACGGTCGGATGGATTTCTTGATCCAACAGATCTTCTGCTTTCTTTAATAATTCTCCGGCTAAGACTACAGCGGTGGTTGTACCATCTCCTACTTCGTTTTCCTGGGTTTTTGCAATCTCCACCACCATTTTTGCTGAAGGATGCTCGATGTTCATTTCTTCTAAAATGGTCACTCCATCGTTTGTAACTGTCACATCCCCTAGTGAATCTACAATCATCTTATCCATCCCTTTAGGCCCCAAGGTGGTGCGTACGGTTTCAGCCACTAACTTTGCTGCCATGATGTTCATACGCTGGGCATCCTTGCCCGTCGTTCTTCGAGTATCTTCTGGTAAAATAAAGATGGGCTGTACTTGTTGCTTATTCATTTTTTAATGTTCTCCATTTTTTTAAGAGAACCCTTCCTTATTTATAAAGGTTTCCGACTATAAAATTTAAGAATTTAACTTTGGAATCTAACTTTGCATTTACTCATTTGGATCTACTTGTTTGATCCTTACTGGATCCTTA
>JBBSWA010000056.1:0-6464 GCA_038046485.1 Nanobdellota archaeon | reverse complement strand
TTGGACCTTATTGGACCTTATTGGACCTTATTGGACCTTATTGGACCTTATTGGACCTTATTGGATCCTTATTGCATCGTAATGCTTGGTATTGCTGACATCAACACTTGCTTTAGTTCTTCATCGGATTGAATCTTGTTTAGAAGCAATCTTAACTTAGCCCCCCTTTTAACCCCTTGGTAAAAAACTGGGCCTGCAAGCGCTTGGTTGAAAAATCAATTTCGTATTTTTGAGCCAACTCCAGATATTCGAAGAAGGCACCTATTTTTTCCTCGCATGCTCTTTTTATATAGCTTCCCTTTTCAAAAAATTCTTTGCACTCTTCAAAAATAAATGGGTTGCCCATTGCCGCGCGCCCGATCATCACATAATCACAACCTGTTTCTTTTAGCATAGCCCATGCATCTTGGGGTGTTCGAACATCTCCATTGCCTATTACCGGGATGGATACGGCGTTTTTTACTTCCTTAATCAAAGTCCAATCGGCTTTACCTGAATATCCTTCTTCCCTGGTTCTTGCATGAATGCAGATTGCTGAGGCGCCTGCGGCTTCAATTCTTCTTGCTAACTGAACAGCATTTACGGCTTTCTTTGAAACCCCTGCCCTTAATTTCACGGTGAAGGGTTTATTGATGCTCCTACTTACTGCTGAAACAATCTGAACTACTTTTTCTTCATCTTCAAGCAAGGCTGAACCCATTCCCGCGTTTACCACATGCGGGGCGGGACAGCCTAAATTAAAATCGATTATGTCTGCTGTTTTTGCACAAATTTTTGCTGCTTCTACAATTTTTTCTACTTCGCAACCAAAGATCTGTACCGCACAGAATCCTTTCTCTTCTAACCGGATCATGCGCAAGGTCTTAAAATTATCTCTTAAAATGGCGTCTGCTGAAACAAACTCCGTAACAGTCAATGCCGCTCCGTACTTCTTACAGAGCGCTCTAAATGCTACATCGGTTACTCCCGCCATGGGCGCTAAGATTATCTTACCTGGAAGTTTGGGGAATGAAGACATGGATTTGAGAAATGCACTTACTTAATAAAACTTTAGGCTAATAAAGCTAGATGAATGTCGTTGTAAAGCTCACGAATGGAGTTATAAATGAGGGATTTATCTTCGGGTTCTAACGAAGCTCTTGCGAATAGATCCTTGATTCGATTGTACTCTTCTTTTGCCGCTTCTAAATGTCCTGCTTCAATGAGTTTTCGGCAATGGGTCATTCTTTCTTCTATCTCCTCTTTTGAAGAAAAGCGGCTGTTTTTGCTCTCTCCTGTTAGGGCTACATCTAATTTTCGTAAGTTGAAGGTCACACTTTTTTCCTCGTCTTTTGAAGTCTTCATTTTTTTTAGGATCTTTTCTTCTAAATCACGTAACTCTTCTTCGCCTGGAACATTTAGTTCTTCTTCCCGTATCTTTACTTTTTTGGACGGCTTTTTTTTGGGCTGCTTTTCTTCGGTTTTAACACTTGTAGACTCAATGTTTGAGTTTGACAACGCTTCTTTTAACGCACTTTGCATGGCCTTTACTTCTGCTTCCTGATCTTTTAACCGGTGTTCACGCTCTTCGAATAATCCCTCTTTTTGTGCCATAAGCGATTCTCTTTCTTTCAAGCTTTCCAGAACCACGCGCTGTGCTTCCCATCCTTTTCTTTCTTCTTCTAACATACGACGATCGCGTTCCAGTGCTTTTAAGCGTATTTCTACCTTGTTCTGCAAACCGGCCACTCTTATTTTTTCCTGCTCTAACTTTTGTTGTTCACTCACCAGGGCTTTGCTTACTCCTTCCGCTAGGTTTGCTTGAATGTCAGTGATTAAATGCTGCTTGAATGCTTCCCACTCTTTTCCCTTGTTTTCTAACTCGGATTTTAATGCTTCGAAACGCCCCTTTGCTCGTTCTAGTTCAACTTGCTTGCGCTCCAAATCCAGGTGTTCCATCTCTACCTCTGCTTTTTCTTTATCCAGTCGTGTTTGAACCTCAGAGCCTTCTTCTTTCAAGATGGATAGTAGATCCTCTTTTGCTTTTTTGGTTCGAATCTCTTCAGATAACTTTTCTTGCTTTAAAACCTCTTTGATCCAGTTTGCAAAATCGTTTTTGTTTTCTGTTACATGTTCCTTGAATACTTCTTCGCTCATCGAATCTAATTTTTCTACGAGATCTTTTAATGAAGCAATGCGCTCACCATTTTTTAGAATAAACTGCTTATCCGGAGCTGCTTCTTTTGCAAATGTATTCTCTACTTGAATTACTTTTGGATCTATCCTTACTTTTTCTACTTCCACTTGAAGCGCCTTAACCCCTTCTTCTACCCCTTCAAAATGTTCATTCACAAGATTCGGTACATTGGCTAGAACGGGATTGGGTAAAGGAGGAGTAATTTCTGAAATCCTATTTCTTTCAGGCATTGCTTCTTTGATCTGGGGTCCTGCGATTTCACGAATCAACTCATCGTTTTCTACTTCGCTCAACCGACTTTCTTTATTTTCTTCCTCCCCCTGTTCTTTAACCTCTATTCTCATGGGGGGAGTACTTTCTTGTAGAGGTGTAAACTCCTTTTGCATTTCTGATTCCCTTTGCATTTCTCTAGGAGGTTCTTTGATTCTGTTTATTTCTTCCTCTTTTTGTCCTGTAACTAAATTTGTTTTAGGCTTATCGGTTAACAATAGGTTGTCTGGAGAATCCATCGTCCAAGGAGAATCAGGGATTACTTGTGTTCTTTCATTAACTTGGTTTCTTTTTTCTTCTTTTCCTTCTTCTGTATTTACCTCTGGATTTTCTTTTCCGCTTGGAAGTGAAAGCTCGGTTTCCGGGTTTACCTCTTTATTCCTCTCGGGATTCATCCAGTTATTCATCTCATCATTCATCCTCTCGCTATTCATTTCAAGCATTTCACTCTTCTTATCTTCTATAACCTGTTCTTCTATTTCTACATGAGCAGAATCTTCTTTTTCTTCTTCTATCCCTAATTTTGAGCGGATCTCCTCTAAGTCTAAGGGTTGCATATCCCTGGGGGATTCATACTCCTCGGTGGGTGCTGAAGGAACCGGTAACTTGGAGTTGGGGCTTAAGGGATTTTCTTTTACCTTCTTTAGCCATTTAGAAAAAAATCCTTCTCTTTCCTCTTCCTTTGGAGCCGCTGGCGGCGCTAAATCCCCCATTTTATCCCCTTTCTCTTTATTTGAGCATAAACCAAAACCCTTTAAATATCTTTTGATCGTATTACAACATATTACTTATTATCCCTAACCGTGAAAAGAAGGCATCTAGAACCCCTCATGAATAAGTTATATATATTAGCTCAACCCTAGACCCGTATGCCCCTTCCCATTTCTAATTTTCCTTCCTTTGATTTTAAAGAATACCTCGGAAAAATTGAAGAAAAAACCTCTGAAATTGAGCAAAATTCTGTAACCCTCGAGCAGGATATTGAAGAACGCAATCTTCACCTGGTTCGGATCACTCAAACCGTTCAACATGACCTAAAAACCATAAAAACTCGGTTGGAGGGCTATCGAGCACAACTTGAGCTCATCAAGAAAGACCTCTTCGCCATCCTCAAAAATTACAAGCTTGCCCAGCGTAAAGACGAATTTAACAAACTTGCCGAACGCATTGAGTGCCTTAGCTTTGAAAAGAATATTACTCGAGTAGAGTTTCAAAAACTTATTGCAATACGTTCTTCAAAGAAGCGATAGCCACCTCCACTTGGTGGTTATTTGGCTTTTTCGTTGTTAACTTCTGTAGCCATAAGCCTGGAGCTGTTAGAAAACCCATTCCTTTTTTACTCCCATACTTACCCCCTAAACGCAAGATTTCATATGAAACCCCTGCAATGACTGGCAAAAGCAATACTCTCCAACCTAGTTTTCCCCATAATGATATATGATCGGGGATTAACAGATAAACGGCTATTGAAACAAGAAAAACCAATAAGATAAAATTGGTTCCACACCGAGGATGCTCGGGAGGAAAATGATTTACATTCTTTACTGTTAAGGATTTCTTATGTTCATAACAATGAACGGCCATGTGCTCAGCTCCATGATACTGAAATAATCTACGCACATCTTTCATTTGCGAGATGGCCTTTAAGTAAATCAAAAAAAGAGCGATTTTCAAGACTCCATCCACCATTGTGAATACAAGGTGACTTGAAGCAGTCCACGCTTTGAACAGCCCGGCTAACCACAAGGGCAAAAATTTGAACAAAGCAATTACAAAAATGAGCGAAAATAGGAGGGTACCTACTAACTCCCAATTGCTTGCTTCTTCTGCTTCTTCTCCTGCCTTACTTGCTGAGAATGAAAGGGCTTGCAAGCCTACGATTAAGGTTTCTATGAGCACAACGATTCCCCTCACTAATGGAAGCCCTAGAAACTGAAATTTTTTAGTCCACGATTCAAACTTAAACCTTTTTACCAAAATCCTTTTATTGGGTAAACGAACGGCTACTGAATAATACTTAGAGGTTTTCATCAACACTCCTTCTACGACGGCTTGACCCCCTAAGCTTAATTGCTCTTTATCCATCCCTTGCTAGAAAAAAAGGCCCTATATAAGCCTTCCTCCCCAACCCTTAAAAAGCTACTCTTCTTTCTTCTCTTTATGCCTCAAGACCAAATTACCCTCGAAAAACTTGAAAAAGCATTTGCGATCACCCAGGAAGCCCTAGATCAAGTGCGAAAGTCTCCTAAAGATCCTGAGCGAAAAAAAGAAGCAGATGATTTTTTGGATATGGCCACTCGGTATTATGATGATGCTCATCACTTTCAACAAAAAGAAGAATGGATTCTTGCTTACGGGGCACTCAACTACGCGCATGCTTGGCTTGATGCCGGTGCTCGTATTGGTCTCTTTCACGTAAAAGATTCTAGGCTCTTTACTGTGGATGACTAAGATTTTTGTAACTTGGGATACGTTCCTGGATCCATAAACACTTGTGAAGACTTCACTGCAAGTCCCTTCTCTTTTAACATTCCTCTTGAGGTGGATAAGGCATTGCCTACTGCAACCAATTCGCCTTTTAGTGTTAAAACGGCTACATCCTCTCCTACTTGAATGTCACTTTCTACTCTACTCACTCCGGGCGTAGCTAAGGTTGCTCCATGGCATAAACTATCTACTGTGGTATCCAGTATCCACACTTTAGGCAGGTGGGAGACTCCAAACTCTAGAGGCTGAATCAATTTACGTAGGGCTTCTTCTTTTTTCTCTTCTTTATAATAATAGTAAGCATCTTTTAAGTCCTGTAAGGTACACAGAGAAGCCTCTTTAAATGGCCCTGCCTTTGTTCTTCGAAGTTCCATCATGTGTGCTCCACACCCTAAAGAAACTCCCATATCATGCACTAACTTTCGGATGTAGGTTCCTGCTTGGCATCCTACTTGAAAAAGCACATCTTGTCCCTGCACTTCTAACACATTTAGATAATAGATTTTTCTAAAACGCGTTTGCCTCTTTACGGCACACTTTTTTGGAGGAAGTTGTTTGATCTTTCCCACAAAATCCGAGAGCACTTTATTCAATTGGGAGGGGTCAATTTCTTGATGCACATGCATCAAACAAATATACTCCTTCCCTGCGGGCAATAAAGATTGTACCACTCTTGTTGCTCGGCTTAATGCTACGGGCAAGCACCCCGTTACTTTTGGATCTAAAGTCCCTGAATGTCCTGATTTTTGAAGCCCTAAGATCTCTTTTACGTAGGCGGAGACTTGATGAGAAGAAGGTCCACTGGGTTTATCGATGTTTATAATCCCCCATTCAATGAGTAAATCCATTGGCCTAGACCAAGGATCTAGACCATATTTAGGCGAAGAAACCCCCTCTTTTCGCACAAATACTTCACGCTTTAACTTCTCAAAAGGCAGATCTTCCATGCTCTTAAGAAAAAGAGAGTGCTTTAAAACGCTTGTGATAATTATCAACACAATTGTCTCTACTTTAATTGCTCATCAATCTTACGAGCCACTTCTCTTAACTCAGTAAGTGTTTGTTCCACATCATGCTGTACTGAGTTGATCAATGCTTCTAGGTTTCTTACCATTAATACGTATTGGTTTTCATCATGACTCACCAAGCGAGCACGCATTAACTTGTTTAGATGATGTACGACCGTACCCCTTGTTAAGCCGGTCTCTTGCGCAATTTGATCACTTGACAAACCCTCTTTTTTTCTTACTTCTTTTAATAAGATGATGAAGATACGAAAACAACTCTTATCCTTATCTCGCAAGCTAAACAAGCCCAAACTACCTCCTAACCACTGTAATTCTTCATTTAGATTGGAAGACTCGGGTCTTCGAGAAGCAATGATCGTAAATTTTGAAACCCTCATAACTTTTATGCTCTTTTCTACCTTTAAAAACTTTACCCTCCTTTTTTCGATTTTACCTATTTGGGAAATAACGGCTCTGTAGAAAGTCGTAAGACATAAGAACCCGAGCAGCTGGTAAGCTGCTCG
>JBBSWA010000055.1:0-46035 GCA_038046485.1 Nanobdellota archaeon | reverse complement strand
AAGGGTAATGGATGATAAAAAACACATCGTTGCCATCACGGCTGTCATAAAAAATAAAAAACAAGACCAGTTCTTGATCGTAAAGCGAAGCAAGAAGGAAATCGCCTACCCGAGTAAGTGGGCCTTTCCCGGCGGTAAGGTGGAAAAGGGTGAAGATGTACTAACCACATTAAAACGTGAAGTGCTTGAAGAAGTAGGCCTAAACATCGAAGATCATCATGAGTATCTAAAAGATTACACCTTCATTCGCCCAGACGGCCATAATGTAGTTGGATTTGCCTTTACCGTACAAGCAAAGGAAGAAAACGTAACCCTCTCAGAGGATTTTGAAGACTTCGCCTGGATTGTTTCCAGTGAATTAAGCAAGTACGACCACATCAAAGGGATGGAAGTAGAAGTTGAAAAAGCGTTTAGGAATCCTTAAGCCATATTGCTGAGCCATGCCGCCATTCTAATTCTTGCCGAACAAACGCAGCTTTGTCTGGTTTGTCTACTTTTTTCTCATAGATAGTTAGGATATCTTGCAAGGGCAAAACAGGAACATAGAGTCCTCGCCAAGGCACAAATACGCTACGTTCCAAATAATCAATATCAGGTCTCGTACCAAGCACTTTCACTTCCTGACCTTGCAGTTCAAATCGAATATGCCTAGGGAAGGCACGAGAGTTCTCCCGAGCTCCTTCGAAATGTTTGAGACAGAACTCAATACCTTCATCCTCACTTGTTAAATCTAGATCTCCTACAGAAACTCGATCTATATCAATCCCATGCACGCGCAGAGCAGCACTCCCTCCGACTCTCCACAAGTACCGCTCTTGAGATAAGGGAAGAATTATGGTTTGCAAAAGATCGTAGAGCTGATCGTCATTCATAAGGAGAGTGTAAGAGAGAAATTTATATACCTTACTGCAAGAACTTCTTATCCGCTTCTCGAATATACTCCTTAACGCGTACGATAATACTATTCAAATAGTATTTCTCGATGTTTTCCACAAAGATGTGTTCTAAGAGGGTATTCTCACGGATGCGATAGTTGTTCTTAACCTTCTCAACCAGGAACAAATCCCTCAATCTTAATAATTGTCTTCGCACATTCGAAGGTGCAATACCTAACAAGGGCAATTTGTACTTCTTGCGGTTCGCAATGGTCAGCTCCTCAATTTCTTTAGAAGTAAGTTCTTTTTTATTTTCGAGCACAACTTGAAACACATCCACAACAACATCGCGAGAATCCCCTGGCTGCAATAAGCCCAAAGCAAGGCACACTTTACGTACAAGCTCCCGATTTTCTAGATTGCTTGGTGTTTCATATTTGCGTAAAGTAATTTCAGCAAGTGGTGTTTCTACAGCTATGGTCTTTGCCAATGAATGTTCCCCCTAAATTGATTAATGATTAAAAGCTTTAAGAAAAGATCGCGATTCGATATAAAAAGCTATCGATTTTAGTATCCTTGTCGGAAGAGTGCTGCAAAAAAGATCAGCCAGGGAAAGCCATACTTAGAAAGAAAGGTCAGCACTCGTTGATTAGGGGAAAGCCCAAGTCGGTTTAAATAGTAACCGTAAAAACTGTCTTGTTTTCCTTTAAATTGAAATTTTGTTAACATACACCCTCCAAAGATTCTGTGTTGAGAATAGTATCCAGCCAGACCAGCCAAGATCCATCTCCAACTCAAAAAGAGGGGAGACAAGAAAGCTGCAACAATGAAACTGACGTGCAAAAAAAAGATCGTGTAATAGGCAAAGGCGTTACGAAGGGTTGAGTTCATATCTTCTCCACAATGATTTGGAAAGCCTTGCCACGGATCGTCTCTTCTTTTACGCCTGCTTTATCTTCAAATACATTTTTGATCGTGAGGGTCTTAGCATTCACCTTTTCCTGAATGGCCGCTCGATGGCTTTCCAATAGTTCAGGATGCAAAGTCACAAGCGTCAATTTAATCGCATCTTCCTTGGTGAGTTTTTGCTCCTTTCGCACCTGTTGAATTCTTCGCATGATCTCTCGAGCATAGCCCTCACTTTCAAGTTCAGGCGTCACCTTCAAATTCAAGTACACCAAGCCGCCTTTGAATTCCACCAGTTGATATCCGTCCGGTGCCGTTCGGATAATTTCAAATTGGTTTTCTTGGAATTCATGCGTACCGATTTTTAAAGGTTTTTTGTTTTCAAGTTGTTCAAGAAGGCTATCCTTGTTTTTCAGAATGAGTTCAGTCATGGAAGCCGTTTCCTGTCCAAAAGCTTTACCTAGAGCACCATAATTGGGTTTAAAGTCAAGGGAAGGCTTCATCTTTTTGTGCGTGATCTTCTTGATGTTGGTTTGGCGTAAGATCACTTCAGCAAGTTCTTTTGAAGCAGCTTCATATTCTTTGTTTTCCGTATCTAAAATCAGTTCAGACAAGGGCCATCGTAAACCTTGTTTGACTTTGTCTCGTGCAGCAAGTGCAGCCGTAATGAGTTCATTCGCAAAGTGCATGTTTTGTTCAAGTTTCTCATCCATCTTCTCAACCTTGGGCAAGGGCTCTAGATGTACAGATTCTTTCGCCTTTTTGTGCATGCCAGAGAGATTTTGATAGACCTGCTCGGAAATGTGTGGGTTGATCGCCGCCGTTAACGTAACCATCTTTTGCAGGCATTCATGCAATACATGAGCTGGAGCATCATCTTCCCGATCTCGAGTAAGCTGCACATACGTCCTACTTAAATCATCAATGACAAAGGTGTACAAGGCTCGTCCCGCTTGGTGCAGTTCAAAGCTCTCATACGCCTTCAATACCGTTTGAATGGTCGTGTTCAACCGAGAAAGGATCCAGTGGTCTTCAATCTTCTCGATTTTAACCGGTTCTTCCAATGCCTGATTTAACAAATAAGTGTGCAAGTTCCATAGGATATTGAAGTACTTAGTCACATCCCCTTGCAACACTTTCAAGCTGAATTTCTGCAATTCATACGGTGCGATATCCCAGCAGTAGTAGAATCGAAGTGCATCCGCGCCAAACTTTTCAAGGATGGTCTTCGCTTCAAGCATGTTGCTGCTTTTGCTGAATTTTTCTCCTTTCTCATCGACAACCCAGCCTGGCATGCTAACGGCCTGAAACGGGGTCTTGTCAAAGACAGCAACACTGCAGAACATCAAGTGGTAGAACCATCCGCGAATCTGGTCTTGGCTTTCATTGATTCTAGAGACGGGGTGGTGCTGTTCAAAGAGCTCTTTATTGTGCTTTGGATATCCCAAACTGGCATACGGTGCACAGCCTGCGTCATACCATACATCAAAAATGTCGGGGATTCGCTTCATGGCTTTGCCGCATAGGCACTTAAGTTCAACCATGCTGGCTGTGTGAAGATCGAAATCCTTGGATACGGAAGTGGTGGCATTTTCTTGCAATTCTTCCAAGTTGCCTATAACTTTAATTTCTCCGCACTCACACTTCCAAAGAGGAATCGGAATGCCCCAGTACCGTTGTCTTGAAAAGTTCCAGTCATCAGCACTGCTCACCCAGCTGCGAAGTCGTTCTTTTGCAAACCCGGGTTGCCATCGGGTTTCTTCATTGGATTGAAGCATTTTTTCTTTGACAGGTTCAATGCGAATGAACCATTGATTGCTCATCCTAAATATAAGAGGCGTTTTGCATCGCCAACAGAGGGGATAGGAGTGTTCTATTTTTTCATAGTGCAGCAATTGTCCTGTTTTGTGCAGGTGTTCAGCCAGGGCATGGTCGGCGTCTTTCACAAACTCTCCTTGGTAGATCCCTACATCATCGGTGAATTTACATTCATCATCCAAGGGGCTAGGAGCAGGCAATCCATAATGCTCTCCAACTACATGGTCGGTCTTACCATGTCCGGGTGCTGTATGCACCAAACCCGTACCATCATCCACAGTAACAAAGTCTTCGTAGAGGTCTTTTTTGGTAACCCCTTTTTTTTCTTGGATCTTGCTTGCCACGCGTTCTTTGAGCATAGGAATGGACATGTACACGCGTAATGCCTTGGGATTCTTTTGCAGTTCTTTTTGTACGGGAACATCAATTAAGGATTCGTATTCCCAGCCGTCCATTTTTCTGCCGGGAAATTCTTCAAGAATCTTGTATTTAAGTTCAATGCGATCCAAGAATTCAAGGCGCTTCTTGGCAAGGATCAGATTGCCTTTGTCTGTACTGACTTTAACATATTCCTTATCCGGATGCACACAAATAGCTACATTACTTGGTAAGGTCCAGGGAGTCGTTGTGAATACAAGCAAGTACGCATCATGACTTTTGAGTTTAAATTTAAGGTAAACAGCCGGGTCAGACACATTTTTGTAGCTGTCCGTGACTTCATAGCCAGCCAGGGCTGTTTGACAATGAGGGCACCAAGTTACAGGCTTTTTCCCTTCGTAAACCAGGCCCTTTTCCCAGATGCGAGTAAAGGCCCACCAGGCGCTTTCAAGGTAGCTATTGTGGTAGGTTAAATAGGGTTCTTTCCAGCTGTACCAGCTTCCTAACAGATCATAAACTTGAATCCAAATATCTTTGTAGAGCGTCGCGTTTTCTTTGCAGAGTTGTACAAACTTGGCAATGCCATACCTTTCAATGTCTTGCTTGCTTTTAACGCCAATTTTCTTTTCCACAACGTTCTCAATCGGCAATCCGTGTGTGTCAAAGCCAGGTTGAAAGAGCACTTTTTTGCCTTGCTGGAAAGCAAGCCGGACATAAAGGTCCTTATAGACAGTGTTTCGAATATGCCCAACGTGAGGAACATTATTGGAGTAAGGGGGGCCATCCAGTAAAAAATAATTCTCTCCATCTGCATTCTTTTTCTCGAGCAGTTTGAGTAGGTTGATCTTCTTCCAATGCTCGCGCATGAGATGTTCTGTTTGAAGGTCGTACGGCATGGTTCTTGTTTCCTCGATATAACCTGTTTAGCATCCTAAGGTCGAAACCCCTGCAACCAAGTGTCAGGCACGTTGTGGGGGGATGACCCCTACGGGGACACAGTGCCTTTCATTCGAGATCGAGGGTTTCGAAGATGCTAAACCCTTTCCTCGTCGGATGTTTATATTGCTTTCTATTATTTTTTGGTTTTTGCCTGCTTAAAAGAGCAAGCTAACTTAGATGATAATAGAAACAAGGGCACTTATTGAAATAAACATAAACAAGAGAACTCATATGCGCTTTATATAGTTTTTGTGAAAGTATAGAATTTACAAGAGAGGTTCTAATGTACTGAGCAACTCTGTAATTGGATCATAACTTCCAATTCTAGGTCTACTAGGTGTTGTGAAATAGCGGAAACGAGCATCTTGTTCTACCCCTCTTAGGTCTCGAACGCCAGTACCATCAGCGTCAAATAATCTAACAGTAATGTTAAAAGGAATATTGAGAGGATCAATGCGATCAGGAGGGGGATTAGGGCATGAAGGAACGTCAACGTCAACAAAGAAACCTACACCCATTTTAGCAGGGCTAGTATAAGCTAAAACCATCGGGATATGAAGTTGGGGGAATAGTGGTGCTAGGACCCCAGAGGCCTTAACTTCAAAAACTCTTCGTAAACCTTCTTCAAGTTGAGATCCCCCCCCCAATAGGGTTTGAACTAGCTGCACCGAGGGTATTGTATCCTCGCTCTACAAAAAACGCATTTATTTTTTCCAAATCTCCTCTAAGCAATTTATATTGAGAATCCACAATATCTGAGGGAACAGCTGCAAGAGACTCTAAAGATCCTAGTAAGGGAACTGTTAAAGGGGGTGGTGTCATAGACGAGGTCATAAAAGGGAATAAACAAAGCTTATATATAAATATTTCCTTTTAAGTAGTAACATATATCTTCAATAGTACCAAAACCTTTATAACTATAGCTATAGTTATAGCTATAATGTCCACCACCATTCAAGTCTCGCAAACAACCAAGCAACTCTTAGAGATAGCTAAGAAGAACAAGCAAGCTCCTTCCTATGATCAAGTCATTGAAGAGCTGCTAAAAAAAGACCTAAAAGTGCCCAAGTCCATGTTTGGCTCTACTCCAGGCTTGTCTTGGAATAAAAAAGAAGACCGAATGAAGTTCCGCCATGAGCTATGACTATGTTTTAGACAGTTCAGTATGGGTAGAGTACTTTAAAGGATCTAAAAAGGGAAAGGAAATTTGGGCAGAAATAGGTCATAAGTCAATTGCTACTTCAATAATTGCCATTGCAGAATTAGCAGACATATTTGAACGAAAGAAGCTTCCTTTTGAAGAGAATTTAATGTTTATTCGCGAGAACGCACACATTCTTCCATTAAGTCTAGGAGTTGTGTTGGCATCTGGAAAGCTCAAAAACAACATTCGATTGGAAAAGTCTAAATTCGGCCTAGCAGATGCCATTCATCTCGCTACAGCTCAACAAGAAAACACTATTTTCGTGACATGTGACCATGATTTTAAAGGAATAGAAAACGTAATGATTTTCTAATTCTCCAGGTTTTCCAAGTACTTCTCAGCTTCCATGGCCGATTGACATCCCGTTCCCGCTGCCGTTACAGCTTGTCGGTATTTGATGTCTTGCACATCCCCCGCCCCAAATACTCCAGGTAGGTTCGTATGCATGAATCGGTCGGTCTTCAAATAACCCTTCTCATCCAACTCCAGTTTACCTTCAAATATTTTAGTGTTAGGCACATGGCCAATGGCAGAAAAGATCCCATCGGTCTTCATCTCAGTTACTTGGCCGGTTTTGACATGTTTAAATTTAGCACCCGTGACATGTTTTCCATCGCCCAGGACTTCTTCCACCACATGATCCCAAAGTACCTTAATTTTTTCATTTTTAAAAACACGATCTTGCATGATCTTGCTCGCGCGCAATTGGTCTCGGCGATGTACCAGGGTAACCTTTGTCGCAAACTTGGTCAAGAAGAGGCTTTCCTCACAGGCACTATCTCCTCCTCCGACAACAATGACTTCTTTTCCTCGGTAGAAGAAGCCATCACACGTCGCACACGTCGAAACACCTCGACCTTTATACTGTTGTTCAGAAGGAACCTCCAACCATTTAGCAGAGGCGCCCGTTGCAACAATAACCGTTTGGGCCTGCAGAACTTGCTCGCCCACTTGAATTTCATAATGATCCCCCTTCGCGTCAAACCGTTTGGCAACGCCTTCAATAAACTGTGTTCCAAACTTCTCAGCTTGCTTGCGCATCATCTGCATGAGTTCAGGGCCTTGTACCCCGTTCGGAAAGCCAGGGAAATTTTCTACTTCCATGGTCAAGGTCAGTTGTCCTCCGACTTCAGGGCCACCAATCAGAATAGGCTTTAAATTCGCTCGAGCCGTATAAATCGCAGCGGTATAGCCAGCAATACCAGCACCGAGGATGATGACATTTTCCATGATCTTAACAAAACAGTTGAGGATTTATATGGTTTGTGCTAATCTATTCTGAAGTCTGCAAAAACTATTTAAACGGCGTTCCCGTCGGTGTAGTATGCAAGTAGAGCTCATCGCCAAGGGTTGTCCAGTCTGCAAGAGTGATGTTCGAGGCAACAGTAAAGTGCTCTACCTGTGCAAATCCTGCAATGCCTTATTCCATAGAGAGGCGCTCAAAAAACCTCGCTTACCAAGGGGAGAGGCCAAGAAAAAGGCAAAAGAGCTCTTAAAAGGCTTTGAAAAGGCAAAGAAAAAAGTTCACTTCCAAAATCTAGAATTGGAGGAGCCCATAGAGGAGAAAAAAGCATTTTCATGGAAGAAAGAATGGAAAACTGGTTTTGTAGTTTCATTAAAAAGCAAGCGCTTCCATACCCCAACCTGCAAATACATTCAAAACATCAAACGCGATAACCTGGCGTTTTTCAAGACGGAAGAGGAAGCCTTAAATAGGAGTTTCGGACGCTGTAGATGTCTAAGGAAGCCTAAAAAGAAAAAATGGCCAAAAGTTAAGAAATAGGCTTCGAAAGATGTCGTTGTGGCAAGAATCGCCAAAACGATTCTTGATCACACCAGAATTCGCAAGAATTCTGAGCGTCTTAGAAAGCCTAAGAAAAAGAAATGGCCGAAAGTAAAGGCAAAGAGATAACTCATGGGTGTAAAACATAAGGATCAACGCGTAGCCGTTCTGGTCGATATTCAGAACATGTACTACAGTGCAAAGCAATTATACCATCAAAAAGTCAATTTTACCAACATCCTTAAAACAGCCGTGGCCGGCAGGCAATTGGTTCGCGCCTTGGCCTATGTGATCAATGCCGACATGCAAGGAGAAGAGGGTTTTCATCAGGCGTTGGAACATATTGGTTTTGAAGTAAAGGCAAAGGACCTACAAATCTTTCTAGGCGGCGCCAAGAAAGGGGATTGGGATGTGGGAATTGCCATGGACGCCTTACGCTTAGCCCCGAAAGTGGATGTGATTG
Organism: Nanobdellota archaeon; assembly: GCA_038046485.1. Lineage (GTDB taxonomy): Archaea > Nanobdellota > Nanobdellia > Woesearchaeales > SM23-78 > JBBSWA01. Next base: position 37,669 of record JBBSWA010000055.1, on the reverse strand, counting down.
TCTTAGTAACTGGTGATGGAGACTTTGTGGACTTGGTAAGATACCTTCAAGGCGCCTTTGGCTGCCGGGTGGAAGCCATGTCATTTAAGAAAACCTGCAGTCAAAAATTAGTGGATGAAACCGATGAACTTATCACGATCGATGAAGCTAAATACTTAATCAAAGACACCCGAGGTGAAAGCCATGAGCGTAAAAGAGTTAACAAGTAGTGAATTTGACACTGAAACAAAAAAGGGAAAATCCGTTGTGGATTTCTGGGCTGAATGGTGTGGTCCGTGTAAGATGAGTAAACCCATTTTTGAAGCCGTGAGTAGTGAAGTAAAAGACATTCATTTTTTCAGTGTGAATGTGGATAACAACCCAGATATTCCTGGAAAGTTTGGGGTCATGGGCATTCCCACCTTTATCGTTTTAAAAGATGGCAAAGAAGTCGATCGTATCGTCGGGTACTTAGAAAAAGATACTTTTAAAGAGCGCTTAGTAAAAGCGTTTAAATAGTGTCAATTCTCATAAACAACAGACTTCCCATTCTGAATCAATCGCATCTCATAGGTTGCCGCTTTCATGTCTCGGTTCTCATCCAACTCGATGAGTGGGGCAGAGACTCCTTTATAGGAAGTCTTTGCCAATGCGTCACGGATCTTTGCACGATCCAGGCTACCTGCACGTTTTATGGCTTCAGCAATCACCCAAATAGAGTCATAGGCCAACGAAGCAGTGATGTGATTCTCTTCCACTCCTGTTGCCTGGAACACTTTTTGCCTGAACCAGTCGGGGTTGGCGGTAATGGCTGTCGGATAAATCACACCTTCGGCCTCTGGAACTTGAATAATTTCATTGGTGTCAAAAGCATCCCCAGCAAGGATGAATACATTGAAACCGAGTTCTTTCATTTGTTGTAAAGCAACCCTGCCCACGGCTCGGTACGTGGGCATGTAAACCAAATCAGGTCCTTTTTCTTGGGCTTTGATGAGGGAAGTTCTTACATCAGTGTCTTCTTGGTTGTGAGATTCATCAAATACGATTTTCCCTCCAAGTTCAGTAAAGTGCTTGGTAAAAACATCGCGGAGTCCTTGACCATAGTCGTTCTTTACGTAAAGCACAGCTACTTTTCTTTTTCCCAGTTGATTGAATGCATACTCAGCTGCATACGTTCCTTGAAATAAGTCAGATGGAAAAATTCTGAATATGTAGTCTCCTACATGAGTCAGGTCTGGGGCAGATGCCCAACGAATGACGACCGGAACCTTGGCTTCTTGAGCAATAGGCAAGGCAGGGCCGGCCGCAGAACCACAGTCAGGTCCTGAAACCGCAAGGACATGGTCAAAATGCACGAGTTTGTTCATGGCTTCGACACTCTTGGAAGAGCAGGCATCATCTTCTACGATCAAGGCCAGTTTTTTTCCCAAAACCCCTCCAGCGTTGTTGATCTCTTGAATGGCCAATTGCGCTCCTGCCACTCCAGGGGGGCCGATACTCGCTGCATCCCCTGTTAAGGATCCAAGGTAACCTAATTTTAGGGTTTCTTCTTGTGATTGACAAGAACAGCTTAGGAGGAGCAAAAGAGCTAAGATAAGTAAAAAACAAGTCTTCCAAAGCATCCGTCCACTCGTTTGTTTCATACCCATAGAAAGTTACTGTTATATATTAAACTTTATTTATAAATATTTTGTTTATAGCAACATTTATATACTTTTATTGCATAAAGTGAAAAATGAAGCGGGATACAAAGGATCGCAAGATCCTCTCTGCCCTGGACCTCAATGCAAGGGCCACCTTCCAGGAAATAGGGAAAAGAGTGGGGCTCTCAAAAGAAGTGGTCCTATACCGGATAAGAAGGCTTGAAAAAAGACGAATTCTCTTAGGATATACAACCTTAGTTAACTTCAGCAAATTGGGCTACACAGGATTTGGTATTTTCAGCCGATTTCAAAACGTCAATGAGCAGGTAAAAATTGAGACTCTGGACTACTTAAAAAACATACCTGAAATTTACTGGATTGCAACACTCGGGGGCAAGTTTGACCTATCTTTTGGGGTAATGTGCAAGAGTATTTTTCAATTCAACAAATTATATTACCAAATCCTCAATAAATACGGCAAGAACCTAACAGATAACAAGATCGCCATTCGCTCGGAGCTTCGACAAAGTAAAAGAAGTTACTTGGATAACAATAAAAAACAGGTTTCTAAATTTCCCTTGTTCGGCGAGGAACCTGAATTAGAAATCATAGACAGTCTCGACAGCAACATATTATCCATTCTTTCAACCCAAGCTCGAATGCCCATCGTGGAATTAGCGCAGATTCTCAAGAAGCCTGCAAGCACCCTTACATTCAGGATCAGGGATCTTGAAAAGAGGAAAATCATACAGGGATATACCCCCCATATAAAATCACAAAATTACGGGATGCAAAGCTACAGGCTTCTTCTGTTTTTAGAGAACATGAACGAAACCTCAAGAAAAAAGTTGTTTAACTATGCACAGGAAAACCCGTTTATGATACTCGCCGTTGAGACTGTTGGCGAATGGAATTTCGAAGTAACGCTAGAAGTGGAAAGCCACGAGCAGCTTCAAATAGAGCTCTCCAAACTAAGAAACACCTTCATGGGGAACATTCGAAACGTTGAATCCCTCATCATGTTCGAAGATGATCTACTCTATGACCCCTACCCTTTAAAGAAAAAACAACGAGAGCTTCTCTTAAAAAACAAAGCACTTAAATAAGGAATAAACCCCCTCGAACTATGTTCTACCACACCCTTGACCCCGTATTGTTCCACTTAGGCCCTTTTGAAGTTCGGTATTATGGAATCATGTATCTCATTGGTTTCTTAGCCGCTTATTACTTGTTGATTCAAGCAACCAAAAAAGAATGGGTTCATAACTTCAAAGGGGAGGCCCCAGATACGCTCTTAACCTACCTTCTACTGGGGTTGATTATCGGCGCGCGACTAGGTGATTTCTTGTTCTATTATCCTCAAGTATTATGGCAAAAGCCGCTCGAAGTCTTCATGGTTTGGCACGGAGGAATGTCCTTTCATGGGGGTTTAATTGGCGTCGTTCTAGCCACCATTTGGTATTGCAAAAAATACAAGGTGGAGTTTTACGAACTCGCAGACCTGCTGGTTTTCCCCGCCCTTCTGGGTTTGTTCCTAGGTCGCATTGCCAACTTCATCAATGGTGAATTGTGGGGAACCTTAACTCATGTTTCCTGGTGTGTAGATTATTCTAAAAATACACATATCACAGGCCTTCCCGAAGGCTGCCGTCATCCCTCGCAATTATACGAAGCTGCAAAGAACCTGGTCATCTTCGGTGCTTTATATGGGATGAAGAAGAAAAAAGAATGGGCAAAAGGCGTCTTGTTCTGGTCTTTCGTTCTCCTATACGGTGCCTTGCGCTTCTTAGTCACCTTCTTCCGAGAAGATCCTTTATTTTGGGGCTTAAGCCAAGGCCAATGGTTTAATCTAGGGATGGTACTGGTGGCAATCGTAGTTTTATACAAAATTCAGACACAAGATGACCGAAACACTAGAGGATAAATGTTGGGCCGTAATGCGGCAAGGAGATGAAGGCAAACCTTGGATTATAACTTCTTTCTTGACAGAACAAGAGGCAGCCACTCAAGTTGAAGAAATGGACAGCCGAGGTCATAAGCAAGCATATTGGAAAACCCTGGTAGGATCTGAAGAATACACAAAAGCAAGAGAAGAAGGTTGTTTCCAATAAGAAAAACCTTTTAAACCATCCTTTCTAAGAGCATAAAATGAAGCGTTTCAACCTCCTCGCAAAGAACGCCAAGAAGGGTAAGGAAGTAAGAAGATTCTTAGAAGGTCATGGCTTTGCCTTTTCAAAAAAGCCTGAGTTCATCGCTTCTGTTGGTGGAGATGGCACCTTCCTTCTTGCCGAGCGTAAATACCCGAGCATTCCTAAATTCCTAGTCAAAGACAGCATGATCTGCAATCAATGTCAAGACGGAGATATGGAAAGCTTTTTGCAATCCATCAAGGACAATCAAGTCCGGATCGAATCAAGTCCCAAGCTCGAAGCAAAGGCAGGAAAGAAAAAACTCTTAGCCACCAATGAGGTTTCAATTCGTAATGAGAAAGCCATTGCAGCCTTGCGTTTCCAAGTAAAGATCAATGGGGCCTTGCGCTTTGCAGATGTGATTGGGGATGGCTTAGTGTTCGCAACGCCATTTGGCTCAAGCGGCTATTTTAAGAGCATCACCCGTTCCACCTTCAAGGAAGGCTTGGGCTTAGCGTTTAACAACCCCAGAGCACCTTTAAGCTTCATCACACTCGAACCAACAGATCAGGTAGAGATTAAGGTTTTACGGGGAACAGGTTTTCTAAGTATTGATAATGACCCTAAGGTAGTAAAAGTAAAGAAAGGCAGCATCATTAAGATCCAGCAAAAGAAGGTTTCATACGCCCGCATGATCCGTCGATAAGACGAGCGAAATATTTAAGTATAAGTGCATCTAAAGAAAGGGTATGAAATGCAGTGCGCATGGTGAATTGTTAAGCAACTTATGTAATTGGTGCGGTACAAAAATTTGCACAGGGTGCATGGATGATGCCGATGGTAAAAAATACTGTGCAGATTGCAATACCAAGGTTTCCAAGGCACCTCGAATGTCGAGCCAGGAAGGTTGGGGTTCTGCTCCAACCGAACGCATCAAGAACCATGACGATACGCTAAGTGAGGAGCGTATTCAAGAAATTCGTAACTCCCTAGCCAAGCGCGCGCATTAGCAAACTTTTTATAGCCTTTCTTCGTGAGAATAGAATGCGCCTAGTGGTGATCATTAATTTCAAAACATATGAACAAGCTACAGGAAAGAATGCAGTAAAGCTTGCTAAAATCTGTGAGCAGGTAGCTAAATCGTCCAAGGCAGACATTCGTATTGCGGTTCAGCCAACCGACCTTGCAGCCGTCGTAAAAGCAGTGAAAATCCCAGTCTATGCACAGCACATCGATTCCTATTCCTATGGCAAATTCACAGGTTTCATCACCGCCGAAGCTGTAAAAGCAGCAGGGGCCAAAGGCACTTTATTGAATCACTCTGAGCATCGTCTGAAATTGGATGAAGTAGAAGATTGTGTAAAACGAGCAAAAAAATTGGGTTTAGTTACGGTACTCTGCGCCAATGATCCTCTGATCGGGCAAGCACTCGCTACGTTAAAACCAGATTTTATTGCAATAGAGCCTCCTGAATTAATCGGTGGCACTATTTCAGTGAGTGAAGCCGAGCCTGAAGTCATCAAAGATATTGTCAAGAGAATTGGAAAGAAAGAAAGGATCCTCGTCGGGGCCGGAGTTCATACCGGTAAAGACGTACACGTAGCACATCAGTTAGGGGCAGCAGGCGTTTTGCTCGCCTCCGGGGTCACAATCGCAAAAGATCCTAGAAAAGTGTTAAAAAATCTGGTCTCTAAGTAATCATTTCTAAGTAACGCTCAGATAAACCTTGTGCAAGTTCTCATAGAGATTCAATCCCTTAGCAGCACATAGAGAATGTCCAAGAGAAGAAGTCCCGCTGTCTTCGCCATCATAACACACAGCTACATTAAAGATATGGGTGCCTTTTTGGTTAGCATCTTTAGGAACTATGTAGAGCTGGAATACCTTTTTTTGACCATTTTGTAGGGGGATGGCATTGCCATCAAACTTGATCCAAGTACCTCCTGTGGGCGCAATGGGGAGCGGGTCCCGAGTGGAATAAGTAACAACTAAACTAAACACATGCGAAGCACTCGTTCCATCTTCATTAGTAACACCAACGCCAAAGGTGGCGTGTCCTCCTCGTTCAATGGTTTTAGAGTTAATAGGAATGGCAACGAGGCTGCCATCATCCAAGGCATTTTCAATTTGTTGCTGGCTGGCTTGATCTAAATAATAGACTTGTTCTTGACCTTTGGCAAAGGCCTTGTAGAAGATGGCGATGCCCCCGCCAAAGATAACAATACTCAAGATTAAGACAACCAGTGTATTGACTTGAAGCTCCATACCTTTTTTATTCATAGTACTTTTCCAAGAAGAGGTCTATATAAAACTTACGCAGATGCTAAACAAATAAAAAGAATTTACGCTTCATACTCGTATTCACGAACGATCAAGATCATCAAGATGATGAGGATAATCGCTCCAGCAAGTAAAATAGCCAGGCCCTGACTCAAACTGTCTGTATACGTAATCATTCGGTAGAATCCATAAGCAATAATACCTACACCCAACCAAAGAAACTTATCCAGGACAAGCTTCATGATGTCAAATTCTTCTTGTCGAGTAAGCCTCTTTTTTTTCATGGCCATTGTAACCTCTAAATGCTTCCCTTTGTGGTAAGGAAGAACGACTGTGTTAAGCCTGCCGGGCCTCCGATATTAATGGCACAAATTGAATTATCAACAAAACTAGGGCTTCCCTTAATTAATAGTTTTAAGGTGCCCACTTGACCGGATTGAAGAGGAGTTGAAAATGATTCACTAACAACATCTGCCGTGTTAGGACAACCTGCCCCACTAAGAACAAGCCCTCCTGAAAGAGGTGCCGATACTGTATTTAAAATTGGAATGGAAAAGCGAACTTGATCGCCGGACTTAATTAAAAGAGAGTCTGGAATTGCAATAGGCTTTGTGCTAGTTGGTTGAACTTGAGGACTTGGAAACAATCCCTCTAAGCTACTTTCTCCTTTACTAAGGAGTTTGGTGATGAAGCTAAGACCGAAAGCAAGCAGAACAATGGCAAGGATGAGTACGACAATGGCGTTTACACTAAGGCTTAAATCTCCTTTCTTACGCAAAGTACGCATCAACTACACCTCTTTTTAGTTCTTTTTTGGTAGCACTCCTTTATAAAATTTTCTAAATCTTAGGTTTAGAACGTCTTTAAAAAAGGAGGACTCGACGGCAGAAAGCTGTCAAGAATTGCCAATTTAAAAAGGGTATCAATTCTTGATCACATCAGATTTTCACCCATTTTAAGAGGAATACGCGCTTGGTGAAAATCAGAACGTTTATAAAGGGAATGGGGTTTTGGAGGTTTAGTCTATTCGAGGTTATGATGAGATACGATGTTCCTCAGAACGAATTGGTAAAGAACCTAAGTCTGAAGCTTAAGCAAGAGCTAAAAATGCCTTCTTGGGCGATGTTTGTAAAGACGGGTGTGCATAAAGAGCGCCCTCCAGCACAAGAAGATTGGTGGTATATGAGAGCAGCTTCCATGTTAAAGAAGGTAAATCATCTAGGTCCTGTTGGAGTCGCAAAACTTCGTCGAAAATACGGAGGCAAAAAGAACCGTGGCGTAGAGCCTGAAAAGTTTGCTAAGGGATCAGGTAAAGTTACACGCACCTTGCTCCAGCAGTTAGAACAAGCTCAATTGGTTAAAAACAATCAAAAAGGCGTCCATAAAGGACGTATCATCACACAAAAAGGTGTTTCCTATCTAGAAGAAGCAGCTAAGGCAAAGGGCGGGGCATAAATGGCACGATACAAACATCTATGCCGTAAGTTACGCTTGATTAAACGAGGCTTTCAAACCCGATGGGCTCCTTTTTGGACAGTTCCTAAAATATACGGGAAAGGTAGGCGTGTGCATCCAGGCCGCCATACAGCAACCAAGCGCAATTGGAGACGAATAAAGACCAAAGCATAAGGTGAAAGGTTCATGGCAGAAGAAAAGCGTTCATACATCATTCCCTTGCGTAGGGGCTTTATCAACACGCCCAAGTATTATCGGGCTAAAAAGGCAGTTTCTACTTTAAGGATCTTCATTCAAAAGCATATGAAAGTAAAAGTGGTTCGAATTGGTCCTGAGCTCAATAAGAAGATATGGGAACGAGGCATTCGCAATCCCTTGCATAAAGTAAAGGTTACTGTGTTTAAACAATCCGTAAAGGACAAGAAAGGAAAGACCATTGAATTGGTAAAAGTCGAGTTAGACGGTATAGAGTATAAGGAAGCAGTTAAGTCAGTCAAAGAAGAAAAACAGGGCGGCTTAGCTGATAAGATCGCTTCAAAGATTACCGGTACGGCAAAAGAGGCCCCTAAAGAAGAGGCAAAGGAAGTTTCTAAGGAAGAATCAAAACCCGTTTCTAAAAAATAAGAACTTTTAAAAAATAAGAATTGTTTAATGGAAACTTTTTATTTGAATAAGAATTTTTTAAATGATTAAACAAAAACGATTAAATAAAAATAATTAAACAAGAATGTTTAACCCATTTCTATCGATGATGAGACTTTTCATCGTGCGTGCTCTTGTCTTTGTGTTGCTTGGTATCCAGAACCCTTCGCAGACATTCATCAAGTGCCATGAACAGGTTTCGCTCAGTCGCTTCAGAAGTGTATAACTGACCATTGTCTAAATAGCGAGCATGGACCTCATATTTCTCCGATTTAGGGGTGCGATGCACCGTTTTAAGGGTTACCGTGAGGTTTTCAAAGTTAGTTGAACTATCCGCCATTTTTCGGGCATAACTTCCAACAACCTTTTTAATGACGATAAGTTCGCTGCTTTCGAGTTCTTTGAAGCCAACAAGGGTGATGTTGCCGCCCAATTCCATATTGGCAGGGTCAGAAGGGGCATTGGGTGTTTCAGTATCAACTAGATCGTCAGGTATATCAGGAGTCATAACCGTGTGAAGTTAAGAAGGGTATTTAAAATTTGCCATATTCTAGGCAGTTTTTAAGAGATAAAGGATCATAAAACGATTTAAGATCATAAAACGATTTAAAGCTAGGATTCTTGAGCTTGTTGTTTGGCAAGCCTTCGATAACGCCCATATTTGTCTTCAGGAGAGTATTTAGGAGGTCGTGGAGAGACCCGTAAGGAGCCACAAACACAGGCCTCACTAAGAGCATAACTTTTGCAATTAGGGCATTTAAGAATAGTGGGGTGTTTCATCGGCGTTTAGGTGTCTTTTCGCTTAAATTCATAACTTCCTTCTTTAGCAAGTTTTTGGATGAAAAGGGCATTGGTTTGTTCAAGTACCTTTTCAGCTTGTTTATATTCCGGTGCAACAATAAGAAATTTATATTTGCCTCCTCCAGCATATCGAATGGTAAGGCTGGGGCTTGCTTTCAACGCTTCAATCAGTGTTTTTTGGACCAGTTCAAGGCCATTTTCGGCGTAGCTTTGCACGTTAGCTTCTCCAGTGATATGGACGGTTTTAGGTTTTATTTTTTCATGAATGAGCTTGGTTAGGAGTTCAGCAAGATCCTTAGGTAGGCCGATCTGTTCTAAAGACACGTCATGCTCGACAACATCCACAAAGGCTTCGAAAAGATACAAATAGTCTTTTAAGAGAATGGGGGCGATTTCTTTATAAAGAGCCTCCGCAGGTTTTTTGAGTTGCTGAGCTAAGCTTTCAACGATTTTTTCTGCTTTTTGCTCTTGTTTGATTTGTTCATTTTTCAGGCGCTTTTGTACTTCGGTTGCACGTCGTAGGGATAAATCAATGTGGCCCTTTTCCAAGTCAATGTGAAGGACCTTGCAAATGATTTTTTTTCCTTCAGTTACATAGTCGCGGATATTTCGAATGCGCCCAGGACTTATTTCAGAAATGTGGATCATGCCTGATTTGTCAAAATCATCGAGTTTCGCAAAAACAGAATGGTATTGGATGTTGGTAATGGTGCAAAGAACGATTTCATCTTCTTCCGGGTATCCCGTTCGTCGATAAAACATGTTTATTCAAGCACCTCAAGAATGCGCGCTTTGACACGGGTCTTCCCGCCAGTAGGTTCAGCTAGGACTTTACCGCAAACAAGGCAGTTGATGTACGAAGCTGCTTTGCCAAAGGTGATTTGTTCATTCTTGCATTTAGGGCATCGTAATTTAATAAATTTAGAGTCAGGTTCTTGTTTCATGGTTTTCCTCTAGATCATTTCTATTTTTTTAGCGCGAATACCCCATCGTTGGGCGTGTGTTTTTTGGCAGGTACTACAGGTATAACGTAGATCTGTTTTTTTGCTCAGTTTTTTTCCACTCATCTTGGGTTTGGTGGGTTTACTGTATCTTCCATGACCTCCGTAACCTCGTCGAAGGCCTCGGCCTCGTACGCGAGTTGTGGATCCGTAAGACATGGGGTGAGTAGCATTTCTGCCTCGATTCTTATTCATGAAGACTTTATGATCAGTATGCTTATTGCAGTACGGGCAGTGCCTCTTCATCAACTTAGGTTTCTTCATATCGTCGAGAAAAACCAAGGCGCTTTATAAATGTTTTGGCTGTACATTATGAACGTTCTCAAGAATAAAGTCAATAATCTTCTTCAATGTGTTTAAGGGTTCTTTCGTAAGGTTCAGGGGTTAAACTCCAAAAACCCGTGAAAGGATTGTCTAGATCTTCAACGATTTGGAAAATCATGGCTAAAATAAAAGAAAACATGCCAGTTGAAAGAAGAGAATACATGAGGCTGGCGAACGGCATGACTAAAAAAGTTAATAGGACAAAGAATGAGGATAAATAAAGAAACACTTTAAGAAGAGTGGGCAATCGAGTGAGGCTTTGAGAAATTCTTTCCACTCGAACATCAGTAAGATGTCCGTAAGACTCCATCATGCGTTGAAACACTATTTTTTCACGGTCCGTTTTTATGTTAATCGTTCGAATCACCTTAGATAGTTCTCTAAATATCTTTCCACTCATTTTTCCTCTTTCTCCCAAGCGTAACTTATTAAAATCCAAAGAGACTGCTTCTATGTACTTCTTAATAGCAGCCTTCATTTCCAATGAAAGAGAAGGTTTTCTAAAATAGAGTGTTAAGCGATAGAGTCTTTCTAGGCCAACAGCCTCTGTATCAAAGAGCTGTGATGTTTTGTTAAACTGTGCCCATACTTCAAAAATGATGAAAGCCATTAATATGCCATAGAGTGTGCCAAAAATAGAAGTAAAAAGGCCTAAGCCACTTGCATCTGCAATAAGAGTGTCTGTTCTTAAATAAAGACGGAGCAGGTAGGTAATTCCAATAAAAACAAGAGAGAAAATAAGCGAGATCAAAAGTTTAATAGATATAGATTCCCATTCTTTGTTCATTCACTCTTAAAAAGATTAAGTGTATTTAAAAAGATTGTGTTGCTCTACCTTAAAAAATAAACCTCAGTATAGAATCATTTAATTTCTTCAGCTCTTCCTTTCTGGATGAGAACTTGGGCGATTTCACAGGGAAGTTCGGCCGTATCGTCCGTTTGATAGGGACCATAAATTTCAAGCTCGGTTCCTAGAAATTTAGGAACAGACGATTTAAAGCGCAGGGTAAGATGACTTTTAGTAAGGCTCAGGGTTTGTCCAGAACTCAACGCGTGCTCAGAACTTAAGATCTGCCCAGAACTTACTGATTGCCCGTAACTCAAGGCTTGCTCAGAAACCAAGGTTTGTTCAGAAGCAACAGAAACCGCTGTTTGAAAAGAAGCAGAGTTTTCTTTCAAGGGTTCAGTAGAAGAAAGCGGCATCGCGTGACTTACCTCTCCAAAAGAACTACGCACAATGAACGGAGTTTCAGGAAGGTTTAAATTCAAAAGTGAGTTGAGAGTATTCTCTTTATATACATTGATGAGGGCAGTAAGTTCATGGAAAAATGTTTTCTCCATTTCCATAAGAGATCCCATATCTGTAAGATTTGAATTCGTGCGCGATTGGGTGAGGGCAAGGTTCAAGATTTTCTTTTCTCTGCGTTCATACAATTCGCGCAGGATCTTTTTGATGTTTTGAAATTGAATGCGTATCTTTTCTTTTTCAGAAGAAGCAAAAAGTTCGGCTTGAGTGCTCGTGTCTTGGAGAATGGCCTGTTTTTCGTGTAAATAGGCAAGGACGTCCTTATAAAACTCAGGATCGAGTTTTTGGAGTTCTTCTCGGCTTTTTTCTCGTCGGAGAAGGTCAAAGAGCGTCTCATAGGTGATCTTAATCTCGCTCATCCTAAAGATTAAAAGCTTGGGCTTTATAAAATTTGCCAATTCATAAACCTACAAACCGAGGCTAAAACAGACCCTTGTGAGGATAGATCCTTACTAAAACAGATCTTGACTAGGATAGCTCTTGACTAAAATAAATCCTTAAAGAACTGGATAAAGTTTTGAAAAAAGCCTTTCTTTTCTTCTTGCAAAGAGATTTCGGTGCGAACAGCCTGCACCGTACCATTCGAAAAAGCAACACTCACGTTTGTACTGGTATTAGTTAGAGGTAGCTCGGAAGGAGTAATGGAAGTTAAGTTAGTGGAAGAATTGGAAGGAGGAGACAAAGGAGTGGAAAAAATAGTTGAAGATGAAGAGCTTGGGTTGGATACATTAACCTGAGCCAGAACAGGTGCATTTTTAACTTTAATAGTGTAAACATCCGTTTGAGTAATGTTTTTATTTTTTGAATGAACCTGAGTGATCACCTGAAACGAGTTAGCAGGATAGTCGTAAGGAACGCGTAATTTATAGACATACGCATCCAGGTTTTTTTCATTTTTGGTAAGGTCAAACGCCCGGTAAGGGATTCCTACAATAAGTTGGATATCCGATGAACGCTCGTCGTGGATTTCAAGAGAAAGATCGGAATCAATGTCTTTTACAAGGCTAATATGAACGGTAAATTCTTCTCCCCGTTCAACTTCAGAAGGTACGGTTCGAACAACAGATACTAAATGAGTGGGGGGATTAAGGGTGAGGTAAACTTGGCCTTGCAAGGTGTACGGAGTATTTTTATCGTCAATGTAGGAGAGGTTAAGAAAGACAGGATAGGTTTGGGTTCGATTGGTATCATTAAGGGGCTTGTAGGTGAGTTGGTTTTGATCTAAAAGAGTTTTATCTTCTCCAGGGGCAAGGGTGGAAAGAAGCAAGGTATTATTTTGAGTGAATCCATCGCTTGTAATGGTTCCTTGGATTCGTTTATACGCAGATACATCTTTGTTACGCAGGATAAGGGTCGTGTGTACGCTTGAACCCATGTTCGTTGTGTCTGGAGTGATAGAAAAGGTGTATTCAAGGGGTTTTGAGTTTCCGGAAACCGTAAAATTATAAGTATTGTTTTCTGAATAAGAAGAAGCAACACCGTTTCTCCAGGTAACAAGTTCTAGATAGGTAGAAATCGTGTAAGTATCCAATTTAGGAGTTCGAAGGGAGAAAAGCAAGGATTGTTTGGATTGGTAAGGAATGCTTCCCGACCAAGAAAGAATAGGAGGAATCCAGGTGTATCCAATAGGAACTTGAACGAGTTCAAGATCAAGGGGGAGGGTTAGAGCAATTTTACGTACATCAATTTTTTCAGAGGAAGGGTTATCGAGGGTAAAAGCCAAAGGAAGAAGGGTATTGGTAAATGCAGGAATGGGAGGTAAGAAGCTAAAGGTGTAAGGGGTATGGTTCATCTCAAGAGTAAGGGTTCCCGCCGTCTTGTTTTGCTGTACGCCTTCAAAATCATAGGTAATAACGGCTGTATTGGTATGCGTGATGGGTTCAAGAGGAACAATCATATAGGTGATGCGCTTTTCTTCTCCAGGACCCAGAGTTGCTCGTAAAATGGCCGTGTTGTTCTCTAGAGAAGCTGTAGAGCTGGTTACGGCAATTTGACGGGGATAGGGGTCTTGATAAACCAAGTGTTGGGCAGGATAATTGCCCACATTTTGGATGACAGTTTGAATGGTAATCGGTTGATTGGGTACATAATTAGATATGCGCGTAGTACTTCCACTTCCGCTTAGAATGGCCGTGGTATGGGGGGGTGGCGTTATGATGCGGTTCACGCGAACATCCGGTCCGATACCGTAGATGCCGACTCGGACTCGGTCCAACAGCTCCCGATCTCCAATGCGAGTAGTGCTTCGATTGATCTTTGTGGTAGCTGTGCGCCCCTGAAGATCATAGCTTACGGTAGTGGTTTGTGTACTGTTGTCAATCTCTTCAAAACAATAGATGCGAAAACCTTGACTGCGACATCTTCCAAGTTCTAAGATCATTCCTGCATCGCTTCCATCAATAGCAAACTTGGTAGATCGATAAAAATGAATGACATGGTAAAGTTCGTCGGCTACTTGAAAAGATTCTCCTGAATAATGCCAAGCATTATGGAGGCTCTTTACATCTGGGCTATTTTGGAATTGACTAAGGACTTTATAGCTTTTTATGTTTTTGATCAGGTTAGGCTCTGCTAAGGCAAGGATAGGAAGGCAAAGGAGAAGTAAGAGTACAAAGCGCCGCATGGTGTGTTTTAGTGGGGAATGTTTTTAAAGTTTGTCACAACAACGGGAGTTTACCCTTTATTTTAAAAAACTATAAATAAAGGGTAATATTTAACAGGGGTTTGAGGCTTGACTTCGTGACAGGAGTTATAGCGAATCTCGCAATATGTTTGATTGTTAACGAGATTCGCTAGACTAGAAAATTGTACAAAGAGTTCGAAAATTAATGCGATTTGCTATTAACCATAAGCTCTGGATCTTTTCTCAATTTTGAAGACAGATAGGGTAGGGGGATCATAGTAGACATGATACTGTATCCGATAACTTCCCCTGCGTACTCGGAACGCTTTTTCTTTTTCGCTTATGATTCGTTCGACATCTTGAGGAAAAGGCTCGACTTGTAACTTTTCTAATTCGTCGATTAATCTCTTTTTTATATGGAAATCAAGTTTTTTTAAGAACTTGACGGGTTGATTGGAGTACTGTAAAGTAAACATCTAAAGGCCTAGTTTCTTTTTTAATTCAGCGTGTGAGACAGTCTTTCCAGATTCATAGTCTTCGCGGGCTTTTTTAGCTAGTTTTTCCTCTGCTTTTGTCATTTTAAACGTAGGGATATTTTCAGGCTCCCTATATTTAGACAGCGTCTTAATTTCTTGCTTCATACAGGAGGGATAAGAAGGCAGAGTATATAAAATTTTGCATAGATGGGGGTTCAAGTCAGCTCTCATTGATTCTTTATAGTTATATAGAAAAAAGAGAAAGAAAAAAAAGGAAAAATAGTTTTCCTTTATTGTACAGGCTTTACGGTGATGCTGTTTAAGTCAGCGACCACAACTTCAACCTCGTTACCCTGCATACTGTACGCAGGATTCATGTAGTCAGCTAAAACGTAGCTACCACCCAAGGTTTCTTGTGCTTCGTAACCTGCAACGAGCAAGGCCATCTTGTCTGGGAACCACTTGATCATGGCTTTTCCAGGTTCGAATCCTTGTCCGCAGTTGGCGGGGTTTCCCATCAACTGAGCGGCTACACTGTTAGCACAAGGTCCGCCTACAACAATAAGCGGGGTGTTGCCTAACATTCGGCCTGCATCCACATCGAGCACAGCAAGTCCAACCGCGATGGGGTTGAGTTGTGTGGTCGTGAAGGCTCCTCCACCGGAGGTCTTCTGAGCTGAAACCTTTCCTGCAGTGATGTAGACTTGAACTCCTCTCATACTATTGGGGTAGTCCAAGGTAATCTCATCAGGGATGGTCTGACTCGTGGGTCGGTACTGATCAACAAGCACACCATAATCAGTTGCGGCGTACAAGTGGTCTCGTACTTCATCAGGTCGTGTCAAGGTGAACTGCGGTATTGAAGTCGTAGTTCGTAACACGTGGTTGCGTCGGTACAAAACATTGTTAACGCTAACCTGATTGATCGTTGCTCTCTTGCTTAGGTTGATTTCAACGCTTTCCGGTCCGCCATTAGGTTCATCAAAGTCTCGACTCAAGGTGGTCACGTTAACAAAAAGACCTGCACATCCTTGAGAGCCTCCAATAGGACACACGCTAGCCATAGAACCAGGAGTTCCAGTTGCGTTACCTGTGTTGTTTCCGAGGTCAACGATTCCTCCGCCTTTGACGGTGATTCGTGCCTTGTCTCTATCGATGATTCCATCTCCGTTCAAGTCCATTGCAATGGGGTAAGCTCCACCTTTTGCGCCTTGACTTTGGTTAAGGATGTAACCCTTGAAGGTATTACCTCCTACAACCAATTGGAACTGTCCTAAGACAAACTGGTTAGCTTTGTTATCAACAACAGCGCTTTGACAGTCCGTGCATCCGAGGGTGTACTTGACTTCCTTCGGGCCTAGGGCCAAGTCTTCGAAGGTGAGTACTTGGTTGCTGATGGCTGTGTCAATGGCTTCGTATTCTAAGACATGTGTGAAGGCTGTGTCGTCGTACGGATCGCCTGCGCTACCTACGTCTTGTCCGTTGTTCTTGATCGAGTTGGTCAAGACAAAGGTGTCTTTTCTTCCAATAGGGAAGAACATGGATCGGTCAGCGGTCGGTGTAGCAGTTGCATCCCAACCATTAGACTGATTCATACCTCCACCAGCTGTTAAGTTGGCAGTGAATCCTTCAGGTTCTCTCACAATAAAGTCCCGGGTTTCATCTCGGCCGTATCGGAAGGTTCCGCTTTGGCTTACTTCGACTAAGGGGATGTTGTAGTAGTTTCCTTGTCGGTTGGTGAATTCGAGCCAGTATTCGTCATCCGCTCGGGCGGCTATCTTGATGGGCGTACTGCCTACATCATAGAAGCCTTCGTATCGGATGTCCCAGTTCGGGTTCAACATGCCAGCGGGCTCGTCTAAGAATTCTCTTAGGCCGTGTCCAGGGGCAATGTAGATGTTGCTGGTTCCAGTCAAGGCATCTCCAAGTAAGCGGTACTTGAGGTCTTGAATCTGGTATTTTTCACCAGCTTCAACAATACCATCTGCATCAGATTCGATGAAGTTTCCAGTGATTTGGACCCAGGCATCTTCAATGATTTCGTTGGCAATGGTGACTCCGTTGTGGAATCCGTTGTATAAGTTGGCTCCATTGGTTACGGTGTCTCGTGTGTTGGTGTCTCTAAAGACGATCTTGTTGGCTCCTAGGAAGAATTCTACGAGTCCTCCTCGATCGTTCGTCAAGAGTTCTTGGACGCCGATTTGCAAGCCGTCACTTAAGGTGTCTGTTTCGCCTGCTTGGAGTTCTTGGGTTAATTCTCCATTCACACTGAACTTGGCTGTTTGCGTTCCCTGGTTGGGGTTTGCGAGGAATACGGCAGTCACTTCGTAGTCGATTCCGTCGATAGTGTACGTTTTTGTTTCTCCTTCTTGAAGTACGTCGGTAACGTCTCCACCTAAGAAGGCGAGTTCAGCATCGGTTCCACATCGAGAACCTGCTTGGAGAACATCAACGCATCCAGCAGCGTTAGTGTCGTTTCCTTTGATGGTGCTATCTACAAAGACGAAGTCTTGACCAAAGATGTTGAATACTTCATCTCGCAAGTCTCGTAGTTCGAATTTGCCGTTTCGGCTTTTAACTACGCTTTGTAATCCTTGTTGGAATTCCAATTCGTATTCAAAGACTGCGTCTTGAGTTACGTTGGTTCCTTCCTGGAAAAAGAGGAAGTCACCTACTTTCTGGACAGGGTCGTCGTTCTTTCCGAAGACAACGAATGATCCGGAAGGTTGTGTGTTTCCGCTGCTTCCGTTTTGGAGTCGGTCAAGGTTTTGAGCTCCAGTAGTTCGGAATCGTAGGTATTGATTGTATTGGCTGCTTCCTTCGTCGGTGGTGATGACGCCGCCTTTCAAAGAGTTGAGCTCTTGATCAGTAACGGTTTGTCGTACATCGCCTAAAGGTTCACTTAAAGCCAATAGGTCGTTGGGTAAGCTCCATTCCAAGGCATCTCCATTGAAGGAAGTCTTGCCGACTGCACCAGGAACTTCAACAGGTGTATCAACAGTAGAGGCTGCTTGAAGGCTAGCCGCAATGTCAATGGCACCAAGAACATCAGAAGTTGCTGCATTTTTACCGACAACAATTTTACCGGTAAATACGCCGTCCTTTACGAACTGCGTGGGGTAAGCTTCTAAACCTGCTGTTGCACCCATAATGGTGGCACCGAGCATAGTTAAGCCGCTTCCTAAAGCCAGAATTTTCTTTACTAATCTCTTTCTGTTCATGTAAACACCTCCGTGTTTATCTGGATTATTACTCTAAGCCCCTAGTTTGTGTACAAAGCTACTCATTGATTGCAGACGACAAAAGCTTCTGCAACCATATTTTGAGCCTCTATACACTCAACCATATGATTTAAGCTTGAGCAGGCTAAGTCAGGCTATCTTTATAAAACTTTCGAAAAAAGGTAATATGATTTTATAAGATATTGGGTTTGAGAGCCTATAAACACGTTTTTCACCACAAAGATAAAAAAGGCCTCCCACCAAAAAAACAAGAGACTTCCGGTAAAAACATTAACAAAACCCATTTTAGCTTCTCTTTGCTTAAATTCTTTAATCGAAATCAGGATAGCATCCATTAGGAGCTTAAACCCTTGTTTTCGCTCTTCCGGGTAGCTTCATCCCAAGGCTGAGTGTAATGCCGAGGTCGGATAAGAGGGTCTGCAAAGACAGCAAAGCCTTGTTTTCGAGCGTCTTGACAGAAGAGAATGTCATCAAATGATTCGAGGCTTGCTCGGAAGGAGATGGATAAGGCTTTTCTCGAGATAAGAGTGCAGGCAAGGCTACAGGCCCTTACTTCAAATAAATTAGGTTGAAGAAGCTTCTTTCCCTCGACGTAACGCATCTTTTCAGGCTCTCCTGGATAGTCTTCCCAGAGCATCGGAACCGTAAGAAGCTTTTTCCCGTCGGGACTGACCGTCTGATTGAGAACAACACCTGTAATGATATCTTTTTGGTGATGCACCAGACGATACAATGTGTCAGGCGATGGCACGACATCCTGCTCGAGGCTAAAGAGGTAATCATACCCTTCCTTCAAGGCTTTTTCTCGCAGGATGTTCCGACTAACAGCAATGCGTTCAATAACATTGGGCAAGTAGGGTCCTTTAAGGACGGTAAATCCATTTTTACGAAGGACTTCAGCATAGGCATCATCCAGGTCATTATCGACTAAGACAACATCCATATTCGGGTAGTCCAAGTTTTGAAGCCCCGCCCAGTACTGAGCAAGGCAATACTTTTTGTGAGAAGAGGTGGGGCAACCGACGAGAACTTTAGACATTTTTTTTTCTTGTAAGGTCTTCACATCAAAGGGATAAGTTTTCCAGCGTTTTCGTATAACGACAGGATCCGGTTTGGAAGGATAAGGCAACAGATCGTGATGTTTTTGCTCGAATTTTTTCTTATAATTTTGCCAGGCTTCATCATAACTGCCACCGGTATGCAAAACCAGAATGTCCGTCATCACGAGCACCTTGTGCCTCTGTGCCACTCGAAGGCTCCAGTCCAAGTCATAAAGGTGAAAGCCATCAAAAGTCTGTTCATCAAAAGGAATTTCTTGTATGATTTCTTTTCGGCAGGCTAAGAACAGACCATCCAGTGCAACAACTTCATGTGGGCCTTTTTCTTCTGAGAATTTCGAGAGAAAAGATCCAGAGTCATCGTCATGAATCACTCGCCCATAGGTGTAAGGCATACCCAAGCTGCACCAGTTTCCTTCCGTAAGACACGTCGTTCCGGCAAGTCCAACCGCTCCAACGTCAACCCGATCGAACAGTTTGATCAGAACAGAGCCCCAATTCTGGGTAAGAAAGGTCACATCTTCGTGCACAAAAACCAGATAATTATACTGAGCGCGTTGAGCACCGAGGTTATACGCCTGCGCAAGGCTATACTGGTTTTTTTGGTTATCAAGAACAATAAATTCATGCGGTACGCCAATGGTTTTCTCAATGACCTCTTTGCACTTCTTCAACGCATCTAATTCATGACTGCAAAGGATGAGGCTGATCATTTTAGGAGGGCAATGGCCTTTTGAGCGCCTTCATGATTCGCATCAAGCGTGAGGAGTTTTTGAAAGGTGATTCGGGCGGGAACAGGTTGTTTGGTTTTATGATAAAGAACACCTAAATTATAAAGGGCATCAACATGATCAGACTGGAGGGAGAGACAAGCAAGATAGTGTTTCTCAGCTTCAGTATAGTTTTGTTGCAAAACAAGATGATCTGCCAAACGATAGTGAGCTTGGACATCTTTCGAGTTGAGTTGAACCATTTTACGCAATAAATAATCGAGGTTCTTGAAGACACGTTGGTTTTGTTTGTTGGCATCAAGTTGACTAAAGCTTTTGTGCCAGTAGTGGTGAATAAAGACATTTGAAAATCCAACAGAAAACCCCGCTTGTCTTGCTCGGTAACAGTAGTCTTCATCTTCACAAAAACCCAGGCCAAATTGCTCATCGAAATAGCCAATTTTATTTACAACCTCGCGCTGGATCAAGAGGCAGAAGCCAGCAATCCAGTCGGCAGAAGCATAATTCGGGAAGACAGCTTCATGACCCTCTATATATTGGAGCATGCTTTTCACATCGGTGTAAGAAGTGTTTGCCAGTTGAGGGAGTTGGATGACATCCTCCACACGGTTGCAGACAGGACCGATCAGTTGGCATTGATTCTTCTGCATGGAGTCTAAGAGGGAAGAGAGCCATTGGGGGGTGAAAAGCAAGTCATTATTCAACACGCCAAGAACACTTCCTTTAGCTTGCCTCATGCCTTGATTGACGGCAGCAGCAAATCCTCGATTGTCCGAGTTCAGACATAAGTGCAGTCCTTTCAGGGCAGAAGAAAGGTGTTGCTTGTTTTTCTCGAGCGATAAAAAGTACGCTCCGGTGCCATCCGTCGATGCATTGTCAACCAAGATGAGTTCGAAAGGGGCATCCGTCGTGGCAAAAAGGCTTTCGAGACAAAGTCTTGTGTAATACAATTGATTGTACGTGATGACAATCAAACTGGTAAGAGGTTTTGTTTTGTCAACCACTAACTTTTTTTTCTGCTCTTGATAAAAAGCAGTAATCTGTTGGAACTCGTCCAGTTGCTGTTGTACTTTTTGCAAAGCACCTTTTGCCGTCGAGCTTTGAGGGTTTAATTGCAGAGCTTGCTCAAAGGTTTGCCGTGCTTCTTCGAACTTGTTTTGAAAGGTGTAAACCAAGCCCAGTCCGCACAAGGATTGTTCAGTGGGTTTTAGCTTAAGGTCTTTTTGAAAGGTCTTTACAGCTTGGTCAAATTCCTTGTTCTTGAAGTGTTGCGTCGCTTCCTGAAAGAGGCTTTTCTCGTCGGACATAAGAAGAGGATGGCAGCATTGGTTTATATAATCTGCTGTTTATATTTGAGCACGTGCTTCAAGATTATCTGAGCAAACCCGAATTCGAAAAGGGCTTTTTCTAGGTGAGTTAACCAATCCAATGATAACTGAAACACCAAGGGCATATTTTAATATGTGAGCGATCCCATACCGTTCCGGTTGACTATTTGCAAGAGGGGGGCCACAAGGCCTTGAGAAGTTAAAACTTGACGATCATCCTGAAGTTGATGGGAAAGATAAAGGGCAAATTCATAAGGTATACGTCCAGCCACATAGAGATCATCCGATTTAGGCAGTAAGACTTCTACAACAACAAAAGATCCTCGAAGAGTTTGTTGAATGTCTGCATAAACATATGCACCTGGATTTTGATCTAAAAGTTTCACTAAAGGTGATTGAGGTGTAAAATGCAAGTCCGGTCCGATCTCATTCCCTCGCTGATAATGCAAGCTCATAAAGGGAGTATAAATAGAGGTATATAAATAATTAATTGTCCTTTCTTCTCAGTTCAAGCTCCTTATAGAAATGGATGTTTTTATAATCGGGTTTTAAGGCTTGATTCGTAAAAGGTAATATTTTACTATGTTTCTCAAGAAACTTCTTTCTGAGTCGTTCATAGGTTGGATCCTCATCCTTTTTCCCATAGGATTTATGCAGAATCATAAAGGATTGGGTGACCAATACATCATACTTCTGTGCAATTCGTAAGCTCCAATCGACGTCATAGAAGTGAAAGCCATCCAATGTTTCATCAAATGGAATCTCTTGTGCAACCTCTTTTCGGCACGCTAAGAAACATCCATCCAACGCAACAACCTTTTCATCTCTCTTTTCTTCGGAGTACGTCGAGACAAACAGCCTTTTTCCGTCTTGATGCACAACGCGTCCTTTAACAAAAGGCACCCCTACTTCAGCCCAGACTCCACGTTCGTTCAGGTAATTACTTCCAGCCATGCCCACCGCTCCAACCCTATTTTGTTTTAAGATATCCATCAGAGCGCTCCCCCAGTCTTTGGTCAGAAATTCGACGTCTTCGTGGACGAACACCAAATGGTTATACTTAGTCCCCACAACTCCTTTGTTATATGCTTGCCCAATATTGTATTGGTTATCCAAGTTATTGATCACAACAAACTCATGAGGAACGCCAATCGTGGACCCAACGCTTTTTTTCAAGGCTTCCAATAGAACAGGATTGCGATGGCATACGATGATGCTGATCATCTCTAGTCTCCAAAGCCTTGCCCAAAGAGCATGCGTTTAAGCGTTAGGATTTTGAAGTCGAATTGTGGGTCATTTGTTTGCCATTTTCCATCTTCAAGAAGTTTCATCGCTTCCCCGAATCGTTCCTGCAAGACATAGAGCCGAGCGAGGTTGTCGTAAAAAGGGATGTATCGCGGATTCAATGCAAGGCCTTGTTTAAGGATCTTTTCTGCTTCCGCAGATTTGTTGAGTTGCAAAAAGCAAAGGCCTAGGTTGTTATAGACCTCAACCGTGGGGTTGTGAGAAAGGGCTTTTTCAAAATGCTTTTGTGCTTTCTTGTAGTCGCCTTTCTTATACGCTTCCGTACCTTCTTGAATGGGATTAACCGGCGTACGTGGTTTTGGGGTTGGCATGTTGGCTTTTTTTGATGTGTTCAATTTTTTGTTGGATACGTTCCTTTTCTTCTTTCTGAGTAAAAAGGGTTTTGGCTTTTTCCAAGACAGCAAGGGCCTTGTCGTGTTGGTTTTGCTTCCCGTACATATTGGATAGGTTCAAATGAAAGTCAAGCTGTTCACCCAGGAGTTGGCCCGCTTGGTTTTGGATGGCGTGTTCAAGGGTTTGAATGACCTTAGCTACATTGCCTTGTTGATAGTACAGGTGGCACAGGTTTTGATAGGAGTGAGGAATCTTAGGATTGAGTTTCAAAGCCTTATTGAGGATTTCTTCAGCTTTCTCTTGATCGCCTTTTTTTAAGTACGTAGCAGCTAGGTTGTTGTAGATGCGAATCGCTTCTAAGTCATTGCCCTTGGCTAGGGAAAGTCCTTTATCGAAGGCAAGAACGGCTTCATTGTGTTCACCAAGTTGATAATGAATAAAACCTAGATTGTTCCAGGCTTCGGGATTGGTGGGGTTTTTCTCAACAGCCATTTTCTGGTATTTTAAGGCTTCGTCGTGTCGTCGTAAAAAGGCATAGAGGCTGGTGAGGAGTTGGTAGACTCGCAATTGTTTGGGATTGATGTCAATCGCTTTCTTGAGTAAGACCTCAGCCGGAACCTTTTCGGCGAGTTTCATGTGCAGTAAAGCTAGGTTGCAGTAGGCACTTACATCTTTAGGTTTTGATTTAATGGCTTTCTCATAATACGCCTTGGCCTTGTCCGGTTCGTTTTTGAAGTTGTGAAGGTTTCCTAGGTTGACATAGATGCGTTCAAACCCTGGCTTTAGTTTTTCCACTTCTTCTAGTTGTTTTAAGGCATCATCAAACTTAAGTTGAGAGAGGTAGATCAAGGCCACTTCATAATGGGGTTTAGGATCCTTGGGGTTCTTCTTGATGCTAACTAATCCCAAGTCTAAGTATTTCTTTTGTTTCTTCTCGTAGTTGTCCTTGGTTTGTCCATAGTGGTGAATAGGAAGAGGAATAGGTTGAAGATTTCCGCCGTGTTCTTCGATGCTTTCTTCAACGAGTTCATGCAGGATATTTCTGAATTTATATTCAGACTTGTTCTTGAACAGTCTACATAAGGGGCTGATGAAGTATCCACTGTGTCCTTGGCTTTCTTCCATGTAATCCGATACAGGGATCCATCCCATGCCTTTCTGGTCGATGTAGTTTCGTTGTTGAAGAAGGTAGCCATCCACGTCCTTGTTCTGAATCAAGGTCTTGATTTCTTTGAGGTCTTTAGCCGTGATCTTCTCATCGGCATCGAGCACCAGAATCCAGTCACCTGTGGCGTGTTTCAGGCTTTCGTTTCTAGCAGCAGAAAAATCATCGCACCATTCAAAATGATGAACCTTAGAAGTGAACTTCTTGGCGATTTCAACGGTCTTGTCTTTACTTCCCGTGTCGACGATGACGATCTCATCCACATGATCCTTCACAGCCTTGAGGCAATTCTCGAGGTCTTTCTCCTCATCCCGAACAATCATGCACAGACTGAGCTTAACCATAACCGAAGGAGATATTAAGAGTTTAAAAAGGCTTGGTTGCTTTCTATCGTCTTTTCTTTTTAGGTTTTTTCTGGTCGATCTTTTTCGTGTGGGTCAAATCTAAGTAGTTTCCAGAAGAGACGACCTTGATTCCGAGGCTTTTCTCAGCATCTTTCCTGGCTCTTCCAGCAACCGCTCCGCCTTCTCGAGCAGTATCTAGGTTCTGCTTAAAACCCTGACTGTCTTTCTTTCTTGTGGTTTCTGTCATAAGCCGCTCTCCTAGCATATTAAAAATCAACTCTAAATCTGTCATGTGATCTCTCAAGTTTTCGTTCTTGAACTTGGGGTTTAATCCTTTGACTTCCTTGTGTCTCTGAATGGGAATTCCAAAGGTGGCTTGGGAGATTTCATTCGTCAAAATGGCGTATTCTTTCTTTTCGTCAACCCCTCTCTGTTTCCATTCGCTTGTAAGCTCTTGTCGTATCGCAATTCCTCTAAGCCGTTTCTCAATCCAATCCTTCGGATAGCCCTTCAGTTCGTAGTATCCTCTTGCCCTATCTTGAGCTAGTTCGGGGTTTTCGATCTCTTGCACCCGTTCATAACCGACCTTGGCTAGCCATTGTTTGAAGGGTTCTGCTTTAGGAGAGGGGATTGACTGGATGAATCTGAATAGAGTTTCGGTGTTCGCACAATCCGTTTCTCTTAACTTACCATCCTCTGCAAGTAGCTTCAACTGTACGATTTTATCGTACGGTTCAAACCCTTCTTCCTGAAGTTTGATCTTCAAGTCAGACCAATACCGTTTGGGAACGGAACTGCCCGTTAAAACAGCCACGATATCAATAATGGAGAAATACCACTCACTCTCGTGCCAGATTCTACGAATCTCCTTCCCCTCAAAGACCACCAGTGCCGAATGCTCGTCTACCATTCCTTCCTGCAGAAACTTCTTCCCTTTAAAAAAGGTTATGTGAACATGTCCAGTAACAAAAATCCGCCACTCGGAGCTATCCATAGACTAAAGCCTGTGGCTTTACGCTCCTCGCTAGGGTAGGCGGATTTTTGGAACTTCCAAAAATTTCGTGGTTTGAAGCCTCGTAGTTTACCACGAAATTTTTGTTAGTGAGAAAGGGTTAAAGGCAATCGCCTGAATCCCGAACGATCATGCACAAGCTGAGCTTAACCATAACGGCATGGAGAGGTTTAGGGTTTAAAAAGCTATGTTGGGTTTAGGGATCGTAAATAACAAATCGACCTTCTAAATTAGATTGAGGGAACGAAGCAGGAATCCTATGATCTCGAACATATCGACCTAAATCTCCAATAGAATCAGCAAACACTCTCTGACTAGATAGTCCTCCTAGATCTTTTTCTTCATCACCATGTACTAGCATCATGCTCATATTATGATGTGCACTTTCAATGCGAACCTCAGCTCCCTCAACAAAACAAGGCACAACCCAGGACATCAATTGTAAAACAACAACTCCTTTGTTATAAGCGAATAATTGATAGCGTCCAAGATCTCCAAGAGGCAACGCATCAGTAAGCTCTTGGTCATGGCGCCACTGTTCAGAAGCCCGTAAGTCTCTCTCTACTGCATCAAAATCTCCTGTAAGCAAGATCTGATAATTCTCCCCCACTCTCAATCGAGTGCCCAGCTCTTCATCAGGGTAATCCCGCAAAGCATCCAAGAGCTTATCCAACGTCATGATAAGGAAGGAATGATCCCCTGCTTAAATACCTTCAACAAAGATCTAGAGAATCATGCACAAGCTGAGCTTAACCATAGCGCCCTGAAGACGGTTAGGGATTAAAAAGGGAACGGTTGGATAGTGACAAGGTTTAAATAAAGTTAAATTATGCTAAATTTTAGATGTCGAAAAAAGATAAAAGTTCAAAATTTCAAGACGAATTGTTAAATGTTTCTAGAAAAAATCTCCAAGTTAACAAAAAACACTTAGAAATAAGTAAAGAGCATAAAAACATCGGAGGGAAGCAGTTAAAACAGCTCGAAGATACTATGTCTAAAAAGGAACAACGAATATGGTGGGGGGCTAGTATTGTTGTTACATTAATAATTGGATTGATTACTGGAGGGATCTATGTAACTTTAAGCTCGAATAGAATAATTCAAACTCCAGATTATAATGTTAACGTTCAAGCCAACCCAAATGAAGTAGAACTTAATACAAAAGGCGATGTACTATTCAACTTCAATGTAACCAATACCGGTAAGAAAAATATATCCGACCTCAGCATCCGAGAAATAAAATTATATAAAATAAATAAATACAGAGCAGATTATTGCGGCGACTTCAGGCCTATAGAAACTCCAAATCTGGGAAATTTTCCAGTCGGAGAATCTCGCATAATATATGGTAAAGTACCTGGACCAACAGACCAATTATTATGCTTCAACGATAGAGAAAGAATGCTTCAGTTTTACATATATTTTAGATCAGTTCCTCCAACTAACATAGACAAAATAGTAAATATAAGTATTTATTAAAAACGCCATGTCCCCCTACACCTTCAGCCCCATCCGTTCCAAGGCCGAGCTTCTCAAAGCCATCGCACACACTCACTTCGCGTGCTACAAGCTCTGCAAGCAGTCTTTTGGCATATACTTGCCCAACGCCGGAAACATCGGCATCTTCTGCCAGTATGAGAAAGAATACGAATTCCTCACCAAGCTACGGGAAAAACTAACTGAGTCCTCTGACAACGTCAACCAGAAGTACTACCGTTTACACAAACCCATCGTCGTTCCCGCCAAGGGCGGGGTCCCACGAATGACGTACACACACCTATATATTCGCAAACCTGATCCCTACCGACACCAGGTAGGCGACGTGGATTTCTTCCTCGAACCACAAGAATACGCTAAAATCAAAGCCGACTTACAGAACGGTAAAATCATCAAAGGCGCACGAATCTTTCCCAGACCAGACCTTGACATGATCGAACTCTTCGACCCCGACGTAGACGCATTAGGCTATGTCAGCACAGAAAAGATGACAGAGAAGGTCAGAATCAAAATTTAACCTGTTTTTCTTCGTTTTCCATCGCCCAATTGGTCAACGGCACGGCTCACGGATTCGTATTGGGCAAAGGGTAGCAACGCTGTTTTCAAGCAAGTCATAACTTGGTCAACTCCTTGAATCAATTCCAAGGGCATTTTCTCAGGAAAGGTAGGTGAAGGCGGATCTTCGCCAGGGCGGCGAAGAAAATCAGGAGCGTCATCATTTCGAAGGCCGTGAGTTTGGTACATCAATCGGTTAAAGGAAGTAAACTCAGGATCGGTCACGTAAATCCGTGTTTCTCCGTATCCTCGTTCACTGTCATAGTCCAAGCGCAAGTAGCCTCTTGTTTCTCCAAGTGACACAAGAGCAGGAGCATGAGCCAGTTGTGTAATATGCCCAAGCAAAGAAGTGACTTCAGATGCGTAAGGAATAAGCGTGCGGATTACACCGAACCCAACTTGAAATGTGCCTTCGCTACTGGGAGGAAGAATTTTCATGGGCCAGGATTTTCTTCCCGAAAAGAGACTGGTAACGGTGCGCGGTTCAAATTCATCTGGACCCAGTACGCCATGGTATTGATTGTCTAAAAACCGAGCAGCCCAATGATCACTCATTGGAGAAGGAGCGTCCAATGTATGACGCAAGTGGCTTTCAACGTGAGAAACAAAATCTTCTATACCTCGAATAGCATCCATAGAATAGAGGAAAAAGAGCGAGGATTTAAACGTTTCTCCAAATAGCGTAAGTTGACGGAAAAGATACAAATCAAAGTAGCTTAACTGTTTCAGAAAGCTTTTTTAAACCCTTCAACAAACCCATAAACAGTGGCCTTAACCATTTTATTCTTCTTAATCTACCTGGCAATCGTGATAGCGATCGGCATCCTTTCTTCTAGAAAGGTAAGTGAAGAGGGTTTTATGATGGCCGATCGTAAAATAGCAGGCTTTCAGGTCGCAGCGACGATGAGTGCAGGTTTCTTTGACGGGTCTATGTTGGCGATCTACATCGCGTATGT
The DNA here is from genome assembly GCA_038046485.1 of Nanobdellota archaeon. Taxonomy (GTDB): domain Archaea; phylum Nanobdellota; class Nanobdellia; order Woesearchaeales; family SM23-78; genus JBBSWA01. Next base: position 9,484 of record JBBSWA010000055.1, on the reverse strand, counting down.
CTACCAGTACGGTTTTTCAGCCATTTGGCTGTTCATCGGCCTTGCGTTAGGTTTTCTTTTATTAAGAAAATATGCTTGGAGAATCAGAAAGAAAGCAAGTAAAATGAAGGCCTATTCCATGCCTGAGTATTTCTTCCGAGTCTTTGGCAAGAGAAATGGCTTGATGTTTTCTTTCTTGCTCGTGCTTCAGTTTTTCTTATTCCTCATTGTAAATCTAGTCATCAGTGGAAAGGTGCTCTCAGCTATTTTCCCTATACCTTATTTTCTGTGTGTAATGATCGGGGGCGCCATCATCCTGACTTATCTCTTGCTCGCCGGTTTCAAAGCAGTCGTGCGTACGGATTTCTTCCAGTTGGTCATCATGTTCGTCATGAGCCTCTCTGTCGGTATCTTTTTGTTTAAAAAAACCTCCATTCCTTTAGCCGAGTTCAGCATGGGTACGCTGGGGGTGGGCAACATCTTCGGCTTTCTCGTCTTGGCAGGCTTTGGAGTGATGGTGGCACCAGACTTATGGCAGCGGATTTTTGCAACAAAGGATGAAAAAAATCTAAGAAATGGTTTAGCTTACGCAGTCATTATCCTCCCCATTCTAGCGATCTTAATCAGCGTGGTTGGTCTTGCAACAAAGCAATCCTTTCCGAACATACTGTCGCAAGATGCCTTGGTTACTGGCTTTGCCCACCTGCTTCCTTTCGGGCTTAAAGAGTTAGGCATGGTCTTGTTGTACGCTGTCGCACTCTCCTCGTCCGACACCATCGCCTTTGTGGTTTCATCCATTTTTACGCGCGACTTAAAAAATTACACGAACAAGTACAGTAAGGCTTCCGCAAGAAGGCTCACTCGTTTCTTCATGATCTTGTTTGTCTTTCTTGCAGCGATGATAAGCATTTTTTATCAAGACATCATGGCATTGGGTTTTTCCCTGGCAAGCTTAAACTTATCTTTATTTCCAGGGGTATTCGGCTCATTACATTGGCAACTCAAAGAAAAAGCAGTCTTCTGGAGCCTGGCATTGGCCTTCATCAGTGTACTCATCCTCTTCATCGGAGGCTATCTAAATCCACAAACAGCCGTCATTTCATTACCAGTCGCACTGATTTCTTTGATGTTTTTCCAGAAGATATTTTAGTTGTTACGATTTTTCAGCACTTCGCAGGGTTCTTCTTGCAAACCCCTTCTAACTTATCACAATACGCCCCGCAGCCATCAATCGGGGTCGTACAGTCCCCTTGATTCTTACATTCACATTTCTGTCCATTCAATAAGACTTTCTTGTAATTCCAATCTCCAGCACATTTTCCTTCACTACTGCACGTTCCATCCATACAGGGGTGTTCCAAGGCACAGGCTTCTCCCACGTTCACAGGAGTCATCTTGCAAACCCCATTATCCGGCTGACAGGTATTCACAATACACCCTGTATCATCAACAGAAGGGCATGATTTAACCGTTGCCGGATTCAAGAGGCATTTGTGATTGTATTTATCACAGTAGGAAATACCATTACACACATTGCCATCATCTTTACAATCCGAGTCTTTACCGCATTCGCAATGAGTAAAGTTCCAGGCACCGAGTATGCACATTCCTTTCTGGCAAGTATCCTCATCTGTGCATTCGCTGCCGTCCGCCTCACAAGGCGTCCCATCCGATTCAAACACCATCCCACACAGTCCAGTCTTCGGATCGCATGTATTGTGTTGGCATTGTGTGTCATCCACCGTCTGGCAAGTCTTAATTGAAGCAGGGTTTAGTTGGCAGGTAAAGCCTTGTTTGTAATCACAGTAGTATAAACCGGTGCAAAGGTTATTTTTGCTAGTACAGTCCGCATCTTTTTGGCATTCGCACACATTGGGTCCGCCTTGGCATTTTCCATTGGAACAAGCATCCTGATCTGTGCAGGAATTTCCATCATCACATCCTAATCCATCAGATTCATTGATCATCTCGCAACTGCCATCTTTCTTATTACAAGTATTTTTTTTGCACGCTGTATTATCTACCGTTTGGCAGGTCTTGACCGTTGCAGGGTTCAGCCAGCAGCGGTTATGCCATAAATGGCAGAATAAGGTGCCATTGCATACATTGCCGTCTTCGTGCGCAAGGCAATCTTCTTGGTTGGCGCATTCGCAATTAATATCAGTATAGTCCCATTTGCCAGCGACACAGCTCCCGCCTTGACAGCTATCTCCTTTCGTACAGTTCTGCCAGTCTCCATTGCAAGGGCTATTATCTAAAACAGGTACAAAGCCGCATTTCCCCGTCAAAAGATCGCAGGTATTGATCGAGCACTTTGTGTCAAACGCAGAAGGGCAGGTAACAACCGTCGCTGGATTCACCAGGCATTTATGAGTCTCACCCGAATCGCAATACAGTTTGCCATTACATGCATCGCCATCTTCATACGCATCACAGTCTTTGTCGTTTTGGCATTGACAGGTGTTCTTTCCACTTAAACACGTCTCGCTTTGACACACATCCCCTTTCGTACAGGGGTTGCCGTCATCGCAAGCCTCTCCATCCAAGATCTTTTTTTCACACTTTCCAGTTTTAGGGTTGCAGGCATTCTCCACACAGCCATTGTCCGTAGGGTTGCATTCAACGTCATCCGTACCAGCCATTTCAATGCAACCATATTCGCCGGTTTCCGAATGCTCATAATCATGGTCACAATAATAGTGTTTATGGCAAAGATCTTCTTCATAGGAGTCACAAGTCCAGTCAGCATCACAGGGTAGAAGGGTAGAGGTTAGGTTAAAAGCAAAAGAGCCCCACCAGGGCTTTTTCTCAAGGATAATCTTCAGTGTGGCAGGATCAATCTGTGTAACTACAGGCATATCGAAGGGAAACAACCCAAGAAGCTTGATAGGCCTTACACTTTCTACTGTATAGACAGGCCGTTCTCCGCTGGTATCCAGCTCTATTTTTTGAACGTGATCGTTCGAGCGAGGAATGTCTTTTTGGAGAATCAGCACGCTCTTGCCACCTGCAGTCGTACGAATGTAACCGTTCTCTGCCGTCACCGTTCGGCCATTTTGGGTGATGAGGGAGATTTGGCCGTTGCTGCGGATCACCACAGGTTTTACAACACGGGGTTTAGGCTTTTCTTCATGCCTTTCTTCCACGAGGGGTTCAGAGGCGGGGGGTTGTACGTGCATGGATGGGATGACCAGGGCTTGCCGAGTGGCTTCTCGCTGCTCAGCTGCTTCCTGTTCAGCAGTTCTTTGCGCCATTCGTCGCTCAGTAGCTTGTTGTTCAGTCAGTTGAGCTGCTCGTCGCTCCGCTGCTCGTTGTTCAGCAGCTCTTTGCTCAAGCGCAGCTTCCCTATCAATAGGTTCGGATCGTATTTCTGTCTGTGTACGTGTACCTTCTGTCGTGCGAACAGAAGGAGTTATTTCAGGAGTAACAGGTTCAACCACCAGAGGAGTAGGAAGACAGTTCATTCCATTGGCATCACAGCCATTTTCACAGCTTTGCCGTTGATAGTCACATTGAGAGGCTCGTTCATTGTAAACCCCCCCATAATATTGTAAGCCATCTCGGCAGTAATCCGGACAATCACGCGCGGCTATGAAAGGGAGTAGAAGTAAGAATAAAACAAGAGTAGCAACAAAAGTCCGCATGATCATTCCATAAGTCATAAGTTTATAAATTCTTCGTCGATCCAAACCAAATGGATCTTATCCAAACCGTCCAGTCTACCTTCGATGCCTATCAGCAATTCAGCCATGCCCATCCATTGACCTGTGCCATGACCACGGCCGAGGCTTTTTTTCTGACAGGAGACTTGATCTCGCAGAAATTAAGCGGAAAAGTAAATCCTAAAAAGATCGTGTACACCGCAGTTTTAGCGCCCTTGTATGGGTTGACCATGCATGGGATTGTGGAAGCTGGGAACAACATGGGCGATCTTTGGAATTATGCCATAGAAAAAGGAGCCACATGGAATTATGCCTTGACCAAAGCGGCCTTGGGTCCGAACTTAGATGGCTTGTTGTTCAATGCCATCTTTTTTCTCAACAATAAGCTAGGTGAAAGGGCCGATTACAATCTAGGAAGAGTGGTTCAAGAATATGGAAATTTAACTTCTCATCCGGAAATAAAAGGGACTGGATTAAAGGGTCGCCTGAAAGCCCTTCGTAAAAACCTAAATGACGACCGAAATCTCCCCCGTAAGGAATTCATGCAAACCTGCTTGGGTTCCTTAACCTTGTGGAATGCCTTCCATGCCGTAAATTACGCCGTCACTCCAAAAGAATTGTGCACTCCCTTCTCCTTGCTAGCCTCGTTTGGTTGGACCTGCATATTATCCTATTGGTCTACAAAGGATCTTCGTAAAGCAAGGGCTCAAGAGGGGCTCTGTAGAAAGTCGCAGTAGCAGCTTCAGGTGAGCAGTCTTTTTGGAGTACAAGTTGTCGACAAGGGGGTGTCCATCCGGGGAATGTCGACCTTGAACTATAACATTAAGCTGCGAACAGCTGCTACTCGAGCGAAGCGAGAAGACTTTCTACAGAGCCCTCAAGAGGATCATCTTTAAAAGCTAGCTTTCACCACGTAGCGTATACAAAAATGACCTCTCGCGTCAAAGTCTATACCCCGACTAATCTAAAGCGTTTTGGAAAGGTTTCAGGGGATGATAATTTCTTACATAACCCAAATTATATGAAAAAAAGAGGAAAACACGCGATTGTCCATGGAATGTTACTCTTCACCGAAACAGCTGCTTTATCAGGGGCTTATTTATCAAAAGCCCCAGCAAATACAGAGGTATATTTTGGCTCGCCCGCAAGTCCTAAAGAAGAATTGAATCTAAAAACAACAGAAACAGAAGGGGGCTTGGAACTATCTGTCATGAGGGGTGACGAAAACTTACTGGCCATAAACGGGCATGTTTCTAGGATACAGTATGACGCTCACTCACTAGAAACCCACACAACCCGAACCATACTTTCTCAGATAGACCTAAAGCGTTTCAAGCGGTTTAGGAGTTTAGTTCGTGCAGCTCCAGAAGTAGCGCCTTTATTGTACGCAATGGCTCTAGGCTCATCCGCCATTCACAACTGCATTTACACTCCTCAAACAGAGCCTGAAAAGGAAATGGCCAAGGCATTGTCTTCAGGCACTCTTCCAGTATTTACGGCGTTACATTTCTACACGACAGGACAAGTTCCAGATCTAAATAAAACATTAGAATTTAAGGCAGGCATTGAGAAAGAAGAAAAACTGCATCGACTGGATGTGGCTTGTTATCAAGGAGAACGTTTAATCTATTCCGTATCTCATCATTCACGCCCAACAAGTCTAGGGGTAATTCTAAAGCGTATGGCAAAAAATCTGGAAAGAGCAGCTTAACCTACTCAATCGCCACAATCTTAATCTTGAACGTCAAGGTCTTTCCAGCCAGGGGATGGTTCAAGTCCACAGTGACCTCCGTATCACTCATCTCAACAATTCGAGCAGGAAACTGTTGTCCATCGGGCGTCCCGAATACTAAAGCCATGCCGGGTTTAATCTGGTCATGGTTGGGAACGTGTTCTTTAGGAATTTTTCGAACCAATTCAGGGTTCACATCTCCATAGGCTTCAAGGGACTTAATTTCAATCATCTTCTCTTGTCCCTTTTCCATGCCCATCACGGCATCATCAAATCCTTTGATGATCTGCCCACTACCCACTTCAAAGGATAAGGGATCTCCTTCGTGTTTTTCTGAGCTGTCGAATACGCTTCCATCTTCAAGCGTGCCGGTGTATTGAACTTGAATATGATCTCCTTTCTTAATGGACATGAGGGCCTCCTTCGTAAATAAGCAAAAGCTCATTTAAACGTAAGGCCAAGGTAGAAGGGCTTGTTTTTAAGGGTTTCTATAGGCTTAGAATAGCTAAAAGGAGCTAAAATAAGCTAGAAGGAGTAGCTTTATATATGAATACTTTTTCTAAGCCTAAATACTGATTTTGCCCTTAAAAGCGAAGTTGGTAAAAAAAAAACACGTTAGTAAAAAAAACGAGTGAAAAACAATAGGTGAACGAAAATGGCATATGGAGATAGATCTGGTGGATTTGGTGGCGGTAGAAGCGGCGGCGGTGGCGGCGGCGGATTCGGTGGTGGCCGAGGCGGCGGCGGTGGCGGCGGCGGATTCGGTGGCGGACGAAGTAGCTTTGGTCCACGCGAAATGCACAAAGCAACCTGCTCAGACTGCGGAAAAGAATGCGAAGTTCCTTTCAAGCCCAGTAATGGTCCTGATGGAAATGCGCGACCTGTTTACTGCAAAGATTGCTACCAGAATCATAAAAAATTCTAATTTTTATGTGTGGCTTTTTTATTTTCTTTTTTATTATCTTTTTCCAATGTTTTGGTTTCTTCTAGAAGTCGTTTGAACTCTTCAACCAGAGGCAAGTTCTTAATGGCCTTTTCAAGCATAGCAATGCTTCTTGAGTATTCATGTTGAGCATTGTAGGCTTGAACTACATTATAGTAATACTCAGGAACAAGCGGATTTACGTGTATCTGATTAAGCAGCAAAGTGGTGGCCTCTTTGTACTTGGATTGGGCAAGGTAAGTCATAGCTAGATTGTTCACCATTTTGATGGTATATATATTAGTGAGGTTGGGGCTAAAAAGAAGTCCTTGTTGCAAAACCTGTTCAGCAATGTCATACCTCTGGTAAAGAAGATGCAGATACCCCAAGGTATTATAGAGGGGAAAATTGCCAGGATTCTTCTCAAGACCTGTTTGGCATAAGTCAGCAGCATCTTGGTGCTTCTCAAGTTTAATGTATAAGTTTGCTAAGTTTACATAAGGCATGGTCGGACTATGCGGGCTATCTAAGCTTTTCAGGTAATACACAGCAGCTTCTTCTGGATGATTGAGGATCTCATGCGTAATACCTAGGTAAAAACTGGTAAGTTTAAGTTCGGAATTGAGTTCATAAGCTTTCATAAAATAGTCCAAAGCCTTTGCATAATCAGCATGGTTAAAGTAGTACACTCCCACTTCAAAGAGGGGTTTGTCATCTTTGGGGTTTTTCTTAATTTCATCCAAACCAATTTGCAAATAAAAATCATCTTTGCGTTCGCGAACTTCAGGGTTGATCAATGCTTTATTGTAATGGTGGATAAGGATATTGGTCGGCTGCACTTTGTAGCCAATTTCCTTTAAACTAGGGCCCACTGCTTCATGGACTTGGTAGACAAAGGAGATCTCTTTCTTTCGCCTGAATAAGCGAATGATTTTGTTGTCATCATAACAGGGCATTCCTCGAGCATAAGGATCGGAAGGATCAGTAGCATTCGTCACATACAATAAACTCGGCTGACGGTAGTTTCGCTGGATAATAGCATAACCGTCTACATCTTCAAACTCCATCAAGTCTCGAACACGCTTCAAGTCCTCTGGACTGATAACCTCATCTGCATCCAGGCATAAGATCCAATCACCTGTCGTGTGCTTCAAGCTCTCATTGCGTGCCGCAGAAAAGTCATTTTTCCATTTGAAATCAAACACGTTTTTGGTGTACTTCTTAGCAATCTCTTTCGTTTTATCCGTGCTACCAGTATCCACAATAATAATCTCATCCACAAACTGCTTAACCGCTTCCAGGCACTTGGGCAGGTCTTCCTGCTCATTCTTAACAATCATGCACAGGCTGAGTTTGAGTTTTTTTGCCATAGCGAGTCGAAAAAAGAACTCTATTTAAAAATGCTTGGTTAGCTCATTTGCTATATTGTCGACTAAGAACAACGAGAGCAGATCCTTGTTCTCGATTGTACTAAATGATTTCTTCTGCTCCTTGCTGAACGCCAATTACCTGTTGAGGGTCGAGCAGATCTTGCGAACGACCCATACGCCTTGCACCGAAGCCGGTGAGTTCATGGAACAAACAGAAGCTAACCCAAACTCCAAGGCCTATCGGTGGAGCACGCAATAGTTTCGGCGGTCCTAAGGAAGGATACCAAGCAGAGTGCACATAAGGCGGCAAAGATCCTCTTTTCAACTGAGATTCCAGATTAGCACCAGGTTTGTCACAGCACTCGTAATGGCCTTGTAAAGGCTGTTGAGGTAACAGAAAGAGGTCAATATCATGATAAGTATCTGCGATTAAACTAGAACCCGCAGCAAGGACCGCCAGGGGTTGTGTTTCCACTAAATCATCTGCAGTAAAAGAAAATAGATGTGAATTCAGTATTTGGAGAGTACCACAAACCCGTTTTTGTTCAACCGGTCGCAAACGATTCAGCCATCGTATTGCTGCCTCTCGCTCGGCCACATCCACATTTTGAAAAGCTTCCTCCAGAGATATAGGTCGAGTAGAGCTAAGTTGTTTAAAAAGGCTTGGCTGAAATCTTATTTTTTGGCAGGATATACCACGTATAATCCAAATAAAAACAAGCACACTTAAAAGGCCGCTCCCATTTTAAGTACATAATAGAGACGAATTCTTTATTGGAGACCTAATATGACAGATGAAAATACGCAAGCAGATCAACCCATCGAACAACCTCAAACCGAACAACCTCAGTAAGTTGAGAGAGTTCCTATAATTTTTTTCTTTTTTGTGTCCGACAACAACCTTTATAAGGCTTCTAAGTTCCTAAAAGAACATGGGTATTGCCAAGAATCGTCTAGACGATTTCAAAAAATCCATCGACAATGCCAAAAAGATCTTAGTTTTTTTCGATGACGATTGCGATGGTCTTGCCGCTTTTTTGCAAGTGTACAAGTACAAGGGAGAAGCGGTGGGCGTTGCCATCCGAGCGGTCCCTGAATTAAAAGCAGAATACATAAGAAAGATAAAAGAGCACGATCCGGATTTAATTGTGGTTTTGGATATGCCCATGATCACTGAGGAGTTCTTAGATCAAAACAAAGTCCCTTTGATCTGGGTGGATCATCATGAGCCCAAGAATCCTAAAGGAGTTACCTATCTCAATCCACATGTAGAGGATGAAGAAGACAATCGCCCGACTTCCTATTGGATACATCAAGCGTTAAATTCAAGTGTTTGGCTTGCCACAGTAGGCTGCATTGCCGATTGGTTTTGGCCGGAGTTTGTGGATGAATTCCGAAAGGAGTTTTCCAACTTATTGCCAGAAAACATCAACACAGCTCCAGATGCATTGTTCAATTCAAAAGTGGGCACCATAGTGCAGGTCTTATTATTCAATTTAAAAGGCTCCGTTTCAGACATGAATAAGTCCATCAAGACCTTCACAAAGGTCCAATCTCCTATTGAAATGCTCGAGCAAACTTCAGAGCCGGGTCGCTTCGTGTACAAGCGTTACCTCCCTTTTAGAGAGGAGTACGAGCGCATCTTAAACTCAATCCCTATTTCCGAAGAGCTGTTCATCGCCCACATCTATGAAAATGCAGGGAATGCTTATTCTGCAGAGATCAGCAACGAACTCATGTACCGATATCCTGATAAAACCTTTCTCATTGGAAGAAAGAACCAGGGAGATGTGCGGTGTTCGTTGCGTGCCACAGAAAA
>JBBSWA010000054.1:0-8149 GCA_038046485.1 Nanobdellota archaeon | reverse complement strand
AAGGGCGGCGTTCAAGGGGGATTATAAGGGGGGCGCAAAGACCCCCTTATTTCATATGAAAAAATAAAAGTATAGTTTTCAGTTCTTAGTTTTCTTCGCAAGTCCCCACATCACATTAAATTGTTTTCGATAGGTATCTGCCACTTCTTGGTTCTTAATAATGATTAGGTGATTCGGGTTTCCCCATAGCAGGAACGAAACACGGTTCGCATAGATAAACAAAGAGGCATTGCCTACCATTTCAGCAGGCAATTCGCGGTACTCAATGTGCTTGGCTTTCAATCGGTAGCCTCCTTGTTTGATAATGACTTTTTCTTTGCAACCGGTTTCTTGTTCTTTTTGGAAGTATCTTTGGATATAGATGGGATCAGTTTCTTCATAGGTTTTTTCATCGCTGCTGATCATCAATAAGTCTCGTTTAGTATGCATTGTACTAATCTGGTCGTTCATGCAGATGCGAAAGATGGCTTTTCCTTTGTAGACTTCGACGTGCATATCTTCCGTTGTCTTTTCTTGAAGAATGTTCAGTTGCGGAACAATTTTTTGGAAATGGCTCGCTTTTTCTTGCAGCATCGCAGCAAGGGCCTTGGGTTGTACCGCTTGATAGTGTTTTTTCTTGAGTTTATGGACTGTGCTGACAACACCTTTCTCTTGCATGCGCTCTAATGCATCGTAGATATATCCTCTATGCAGCCCGGTTCTCTCAGCGACCTGATAGGGATTCAAGGGGCCTTTTTCCAGCAAAACAAGGTAAATCTTGGCCTCATTCAGAGTCAAGCCAAAGTCGATGAGTTCTTCTTCGATCATAAAGCTCATAATTCAAGCTTAGATATAAACTTTTCGTCCTTTAAAGGACGACTAATATTTATCTACTTATAAGTGTCAAATAGTACTATGAAACAAGCCTTATTTGTAGGAGCAATCCTTATGTTATTAATCCTTGCAGGCTGTGGCTCAAGTCCTTCTAGTGAGGAGTCAATTAAGATCGGAGCCATCTTGATTCTTACAGGAGACTTATCAAATATAGGTCATGCCTTCCGAGAAGGTATTGAGTTAGCAGTAGATGAAATCAATGCCCAAGGAGGGTTTAAAGGAAAGCCCTTGCAAGCCGTAATCGAAGACGATCGCTTGTTTGTAGGTGGCCCTGTAGGGGCTGTAACCGCTGCAGAAAAACTCATTTCAGAAGGCCATATCGTGGCAGGTTTAGTTACAGCAGTAAACGATGCAAAGCCTGCTAGTCCAACTTTTGAATCCAACAAAGTTCCTTTAGTTACATTATGGGATTCGAACGAAGAGTTGGAAAACCTAGGAGAGTATACGTTTGGAATTGGCTTCAGCACAGAACGAGCTGGAGAGCTCTTTGCTGAATATGCTTACAATCAGCTTCATATAAAAAAAGTAGGAACTGCATTCCATATTGATGAATGGTCGCAGTTGATTCATAAGAACTTTGTGCGGCGCTTCAAGGAGCTTGGGGGGGAAGTAGTAGAAGGCGGAAGTTATTCCGCAGAAGAAAAGGACTATCGCACATTGATCACAAAATTAATGCAGGATAAAGTAGAGGCGATCTACTTCCCGTTCATCATGAACGGAGACCTATTCCTAAAACAAGTAAAAGAGTTAGGATTTAAGGGAAAGGTCTTAACAGGAGATGTAGTCACTAAAGAGCTCATTGAAAACACAGGGGATGCCATCGAAAGTGTTTATTACACCCAAGTATTTGCCAGTCAAAACCCTAAGTTAGATCATGTAAAAGAATTATATCAGGACAAGTACAAGCAAGAGGCTCCTTTGTTTGTTTTCACTGCCTTAGGCTATGATAGTGTTTACACGCTCTTAGAAGCGATGAAACTAGCAGATAGCACAAATCCAGAAGCAATCAAAGAAGCCCTGTACAAAGTCAAGGGTCTTCAAGGTGCAACCGGCATCATCACATTCAACGAGAAAGGCTCTTCTCCTAAAGAGGAACACGTCTGGCAGATTCAAAAAGGCAAGGAAGTCTTGCTGAGCTAAATTTATATACTCTGCTCTTTTTCTTTTTTCATGCAAGACCCTCCCATCACCACAATCAAAGACGCTCAAAAGTTAGTGAAGGAATTCGCAGAACGTAATGGCTGGAAGGATCTTCCGAACATCGATAAATTCGATCACCTACATGAGGAACTCTTGGAAATGTCGCAGCACTTGAGATATAAAAGCGAAGAAGAGCGCATCCAGTTTGTAAAGGAAAACAAGGCCATCTTTGTGGATGGAGTGGGCGATCTGTTCTTCGGTACCTGTCGTCTAGCAAATGAGCTGGGTGTAGATCTGGAAGAAGCCTTTAATCTCGTTAAAGGTGAGATTCTAGCAAAGTATAATCATAAGAATCCTGAGAACAATCGCATAAAGTCTTCGGGGAAGATTTAGTCTTTCCACTGTATTTCTAAGGTCTCATATTCTTCAACAGTCTTCCCATATTTACCAACCATGAAGTGCAAGTGCGGTCCTAGGTGGGCGATCCAACCGGTGGCGCCACTGTAGCCAATGATCTGTCCTTGTTTGACTACTTCACCTACTTTTATGATCGCACTTCCTTTTTGTAGGTGTTCATATTCTGAGTATTCGCCGTTTGAATGTTGAATTTCGATGTAATTGCCGTGGGGTTCGTATTTTTTGTCTTTCCCGCCGATGTCCGAATCGTCTTTTATTTCAACTATTTTTCCATCGGCAACAACCATAACAGGAGTGCCTTCCGGAACGATGAAGTCCACAGCGTATTTCAGGGCGCCTACATGAGCAGGGGATTCATTATGGGTGATGCGTAGGATTTTTTCCTTGCCGATCGGATAAGCATAGTGGTTTTTGGTTTGGGTCATGCTTTCATTCTTTTTCTAGGAATTTACTGATATAATACATAATTTTCTCTTTTTCTTCTGTATTGACAGAAACTTCGAGACCGTAGCTGGTGGGTTTTGTGAAGAGGGCTTTCTCTTGGATGAGTGCTTCGATTTGCTCCTTGACTCGGCCTCGTCCGTCGCTGGGAAATCCTTTGGGTAGGTTGTCAATGGAGGTGTGGCTGTGTTTGAACTTGCCTAAGCGGGTAAGTTTATGTAGGATTTTTCCTTTGATTTCGTCGTCCGTCCACATAGTCTACCTAAATATACTTTGAATGGAAATATTTATATACTTTTCTTCTTTTGTATCATCAATGAAAGAGCAATCCTTACTCTTGCAACTAATAGGGGATTTGCCGTTGTTTAAAATAGTTGATTTTTTGGTAGAGAACAAGGGCATGGATTTTTCCAAGACCGACATAGCTAAGGGTTCTGGCATATCAAGGGCTTCTTTGTTCAATTATTGGGAAGAACTAGAAAAACATGGAATCATGAAGGTGACTCGGTGCTTTGGCAAGACAAAGCTTTACACTTTAAACGCGAAAAGTGTTATTGTTCAGAGAATCTTGGACTTGGAAAAGGCATTGATATCTGAAGCATTGGAAAAGGCTCGTCAGAAAAAAGAAGTTTTGGTGCGCACGTAACTTCTGCACACAACCTATTTAAACCGTAAGCTCCCTCTTAGAAGGATGGATCAGGACAAGCCTTTAGTCATAACTACAGCGTTGCCGTATGCCAATGGGCCCTTGCACGCAGGTACCTTAGTGGGTTATATCTTTACAGATATTTATGTCCGTGCTCTTCGTTTGTCTGGTAAGAAGGTGACGTATTGCTGTGCCGATGACACGCATGGAACGCCCATTGAAATAAACGCGCAAAAAGCAGGTCTTTTGCCGGAGGAGTTCGTAAAGAAGTGGTTTTTGGATCATCAACGGGACTTCAAAACCTTCGGCATCGAGTTCGACAGTTATTACACAACGCACAGTCCAGAGAATCAATATTTCGCCGAACTCATCTTCAAGCGCTTAACCGACAGAGGTCTAATTTATCAGAAAGAAATTGAAGTCACCTTTTGTGAAAAATGCCAACGCACATTGCCGGATCGATATGTGAAAGGCAAGTGTCCTAAGTGCCAAGCCCCAGATCAGTATGGAGATGTGTGTGAGAAGTGCAACGCAGCGTACAAGACGGTAGATCTCATCGATCCGTATTGTGTACTGTGCAAATCTCCTCCCATTCGAAAGAAGTCCGAACATTTCTTTTTCAAGCTTTCCGAGTGCACGGATTTCTTAGAGGATTGGTTAACGCACAATAAGAATTTACAGCAAGAAGTCGTAAATCAGCTCTTGCCCTGGGTGCGTAATGGCTTGGAAGATTGGTGCATTTCTAGGGATGGCCCTTATTTTGGCTTTGCGATTCCCGGTGCAAAGGATAAGTTTTTCTATGTTTGGCTCGATGCTCCGATCGGGTACATTTCCAGTCTTTGCAACTTCCTAGGTAAAGACCAAGATAAAACAGCACAGGCCTGGAACAACTCAAACATTGTGCATGTGATCGGTAAGGACATCATCTATTTCCATTTACTATTTTGGCCAGCCATCTTGCACCATGCGAGTTTCAAAGTGCCAGATGACATCATTGTGCACGGTTTCTTAACTGTGAATGGTGAAAAGATGTCCAAGTCCCGTGGTACGATGATCGCAGCTGAAGAGCTCGCAAAAAAGGCAAACCCTGAATTCGTCCGATTTTACTACACCTCAAACTGGTCTCATTCCGTAACCGACCTAGATTTGAATACATCGGATTTTGTGGATCGTGTGAACAGTGAGTTAGTTTCCAACATCGCTAACTTTGTTTATAGAACCTTGAGTTTTGTGGAGAAGAATTTTGATTCCAAGATCACCCGGGCAACGGATATCACCTTTGAGACGCAGGTCTTAACTGAATCACAAAATGTACTGGAGCATTACCGAAATTGGCATTTCCGAGAAGCCGTCAAGGGAATACTAAAGATCAGCAGTTGGGGAAATAAATATTTCCAGGATCATGAGCCATGGAAGCTAATCAAGGAAGATAAAGAGAAAGCACATAAAATCGCCTCAGAGTGTGTGAATGCCATCAAAGTATTGATCGTTCTCCTCAAGCCATTAGTCCCTATTTTCGCAAGCAAGATTGAGCAGCAATTGAACATCTCTCCTGTATCTGAAAAAAGCCTGAGTTTTGATTTGAAAGATCACACGATCAATCAGGCTGAGATCATCTACAAAAAATTAGAGTCGTTCGAGTTGGTTTCCTCTTCGAATCCAACACTGTCTTTCTCCCTTTCCCCTGCTTTAAAACAGTCCGGAGTGAAGGTAGCCCTGGCGGTGGTGAAAGGAGCAAAAATATCAAATAAGAGTAGCGTTTTAAAGAAAAAAACAGAAGAATTGGCTGAGCAGCTTCGTTTCGTGGACTTGGAGAGCAATAAGATCTTGCAAGGGTATAGGGATCTATATAGGTTGGTAAATTATGCAGAAGGTCCCTCTGCAGCTGAACAACTCATTGATTTTATCCAAAAAGGCACGCTGCCGAATATAAATACAGTTGTGGATGCCTACAATCTAGTATCTGCAGAGACTTTTTTGTCTTTCGGTGCTCATGACCTAACAAAAATTAAGGGGAATATATCGTTCAAGTACGTAACAGGTTCGGAGCATTATCATCCATTAGGAAGTTCCGCCCCAGTCAAGGTTCAGGAGGGTGAATACGCTTGTGTGGATGAGGAAAAGATCCTGTGCCGTTTGGAAGTAAAGCAGTGTGAGGAGTCTAAAATAACAAAAAATACAAAGGATTTCATGATCTATGCGCAGGGAAACCAATTCACCGATGAAGCATACGTCCGGGCAGCGTTGGAGAAAGCGTGCAAGTTAATCACGGAAGTATGTGGCGGGTCGTATGAGATCCTCCAAGAAGGGGGTGGAAGTATAAGTCCTTTGTCCAAACTCAATCTCAAGGTAGCTAAGGTCTTAGAAGCGAAAGAGCATCCAGACGCAGACAAGCTCTACATTTTGCAAATTGATCTCGGTTCTGAAAAACGCCAGATCGTAGCAGGTATGCGGCCCTATTATACCAAAGAAGAAATCACGGGGAAGAACATCGTTGTCGTTACCAATCTAGAACCAAGAATGCTCAAAGGAGAGCTCTCCAAAGGCATGCTCTTGGCGTGCGAAGAAGCAGGCGTGGTTGGGTTGGTTCTCGCACAAGGTGCAACCCCTGGCGATGCCGTTACCGTACAGGGTGTTGAGCAGGGAAACTCAGTGATTAAGTATGACGACTTCACCAAGGTTGTATTGGAAGGAAAAGAGGGCAAGGTTTTTGCCGATGGTCAGCCTTTATGTTCACTCCAGGGTCAGTTGGTGACTGATAAAGTTAAGAACGGCAAGATTCGTTAGATAATAAGCATTCTGGGTGTTGCAATGAAAAAGAAATCTGGAATTGATTTCAAGTACAATCTTCGAGTCTATTGGGAATTCGCAAGAAACTACAAGCTCTTGTACTTTGCGATCTTTGTCACCATCTTGCTGTTTGAAATTACCTTGATTTCAGATAAGTTTTTGTTTAAGTGGCTAGTGGATACGGGAACGGATTTTACAGCAAATAAGTTATCCAAAATGGATTTCGTAAGTGTTCTGAAGTTGATCGCCGGTATCTTTTTTGGTGTGATTCTATTGAGGGTAATTGCAAAGTGGTTCCATCTGCACTTCTTAAACCGGCTTGAAGTCTTGCTGATGATGGACCTGAAGCGTAAGTATTTCAATCACATCATTCACCTCTCTTATAAATTTCATACGACTCATCGTACAGGATCGTTAATTTCAAAATTGGTAAGGGCAGGGAGTGCGATAGAGCGGATGACGGACGTTGTAGTACACTATACAGCGCCCTTGATTTTGCAGTTGGTAGTGGTTGGCATTTCTTTAGTTTATCTTGATTGGTTTTCAGCCGTGGTTTTAATTGGCATCGTCGTTCTTTTCATCGTGTTTAGCTTCATGGTTCAACTCATGCAACGCAAAGCAAACCTCGCAGCAAACGAAGCAGAGGATCGTGAGAAAGCCTACATTTCGGACGTTTTTATGAACATCGATTCGATTAAGTATTTTGGGAAGGAAGAGAACATTAAGAATAAGTTTAGAAAGGTTACAGACTGGACTCGGCAGGCTTTCTTGAGGCACTGGAGTTATTACAAGTGGCTTGAGCCTTTCCAGCAGGGAATCCTTGCGGTGGGTATTTTTTTCTTGGTATACTTCCCTGTAGTTGGTTTTTTGCATCATGATTTAACAATAGGCACAGTCGTCTTTATTTTTACAGTGGTAGGCAGTCTCATGGGTCATATCTTTAGCTTTGTTCATGGCATGAGAGAATTCTATAGGACGATGGCGGATTTCGAGTACTTATTCCGTTATGGAAAGATAGAAAACGACATCAAGGATCAGCCTGGAGCAAAGGACTTAACCATCGAGGAAGGCACGGTGGACTTCCATAATATGTCCTTCAAGTACCACAAGCGGCCCTTGTTTAAGGGTTTTGATTTGAGGGTGAATAAGAACGAAAAGGTGGCTTTAGTGGGGCATTCAGGTTGTGGCAAGACCACATTAATGAAGTTATTATACCGCCTGTACGATGTAAACCAAGGAGCGATCTTAATCGACGGAGAAGACATCTGTGATTTCAGGCAGGAGTCCTTGCGTTCTGAACTCAGCATCGTGCCGCAGGAGTGTATCTTGTTTGATGATTCCATTTACAACAACATTGCCTTTTCAAAGCCGAACGCAACACGAAAAGAGGTGTTTGATGCGATACGCTTTGCGCAGTTGGATGCCTTTGTGCGCAGTCTTCCCAAGAAGGAGGATACGGTTGTAGGAGAGCGTGGCGTGAAGCTTTCCGGTGGAGAAAAACAACGCGTCTCCATAGCAAGGGCCATCCTCGCCAACAAGAAAATTTTAGTCCTGGATGAAGCCACTTCCTCGTTAGATTCCCATACTGAACACGAAATCCAAAGGGACTTGCAACGCCTGATGCGGGGAAGAACAAGCATCATCATTGCTCACCGTCTCTCCACCATCATGCGCGCCGATAAGATCGTCGTAATTCATAAGGGTAAGATTGTTCAGCTGGGCAACCATCGGCAGTTGATCAAGAAGAAAGGAGAATATCATAAGTTGTGGAATCTGCAGAAAGGAGGGTATATTAATTAGTCGTCGTCCTTCTCGTCTTCATCTTCATCGGGCTTGATAGGG
>JBBSWA010000053.1:0-10142 GCA_038046485.1 Nanobdellota archaeon | reverse complement strand
CCTTCAGCCCCCCTGTAAATCTTTTCCGAAGAACCGTGGTTGTAACCCCTCAAGCACCTCCACTTCGAAAAGCACCCACTCCTGCAACTACCCAACTCAAGAATAAACTTGAAAACCTCTTCCAACAATTCGGAGGGCCTAATAGTCCTCCTTCGAAAGCAGTGGCTAGAGCTCCTCCTACACCTCCCCGGCCACTCGCAAGAGCTGCTACTCCCTTCAAAGCTAAACCTGCTACTAAACCTACCGTCAAAAAGGCTAAGAAAGGAAAAGTGACTCACCGGTCAACTAAACCTTCTGGGAAGTACTTAGACCTTACCAAGAGGTACGATAAACAACTCAACAACTTGGAAAAAATCAACAAAGACCTCAAGAAAACAGACGATGACATCTTCCGCAAAATTGACAAGCTTGATGAAGAAAATAAGAAAGCGGAACTGAAGAAGAAAAAATGAAAACCCTCCTTCTTCTGACCCTGTTATTGATAACTGCATGTATTCAAAATAACCACTCTGGAACCTATAAATTCGGAGCCGCCTTGCCTTTAACAGGCGATCAAGCTTTCTACGGAGAATACTTCAAATATGGCATGCAACTTGCTATTGAAGATATTAATCATAAAGGAGGCATCAACGGAAAAAAAGTACTTTCTCTTATTGAAGATACGGGCAGTAACAAAGTACAAGCTAACAGTGCCGTTCAAAAACTAACCCATACGGATAAAGTAGATGCTCTCTTCACAGTTCTAAGTGCTGCTGCAGGGGTTATGGCACCTCTTGCCGAAGAAAACCATATCCCCTTGATTTATCATAGTGCAACAGACACTCTTGCACAAAATAAAACTTTTGTTTTCAAAGAATATCCCTCTGCTCAAGAACAATGCGAGCTTCTTACTCAACAAGCTCTAAAAGATGGACATACCCATATTGCTCTATTTGGAAAACAATCAGATACCCTTCAACTGTGTAAGGAAACAGCAGAGTCTATCCACCCCATCCACTATGAATTTTATAACCCTGGAGATACAGATTATCGCACCACTCTCTTGAAATTTATCAGTATGAAAGCTACTGGACTCATCTTAGCAACTCACGCTGAAGACTGCTCCAATATCTACCGCCAAATGACTGAACTAGGTTACGAACCTCAACTTTACATTTTCTTTCAATCTTTCTCCTGTGGCAGTCAAGAAAATACTAAAAATTACCTTACTGCACTCAAAAATGCTTACGGAACGGATATATCCCTCGAACCAACTGATCAATTCGGCCAATTCCAAAAAAGACTCGAAGAACGAGGCTGGACCACACAAATCCTAGGCAGTGCTATGGCCTATGATAGTGTGATGAAAATGGCACAAGCCTATCATAACTGCTCAGATTCCTTATGCGCTGCCAAGCAGCTTCAAACACTCGCTTACACAGGACTCACCAGTTCTTTACAACATAAAGGCCAGATCATCAATACACCCATTATGCTCACCCACTACGAAACTGGAAAATGGGTGAAGACTACATGAAAAAAGCCCAGCTCCAACAAGCCTTCTTCTACATCTTTGCCATTGTCATCATTGGCGCTCTTGTTCTCATCGGCTACAAAGCCATTACTAAAATTACTGTAGCAGGGTGTGAAGCGGGGAAAGAAACCTTCAAAAGCGGGCTCCTAAGCCTGGTTGAACAGTATGATGCAAGGGGTAGTCAACACATCGAAAAGTTATCGGCACCCTGCAGCTTTAACAAACTCTGTTTCTTAGACAGTGACGCCATTCTTAATTCGGCACCGACTTCTACGACTCAACTCCCTAAAATTATCGAAGACGCTCAAGCAAGTCAAACGCATACTAATATGTGGATCAACCATGGAACCAGCTGGGAAGCTATCGGATGGTCTGAAAAAGTTGAGATTGGAGTAGATCCTTCAACAAGTATTGATCCCAATTGGATCTGCATAACCTCGCGTGGAAGTACATTCAATGTGCAATTCAATGGCTTGGGAAGAAGAACCCGCGTTGGCCTTCCTACCCCTTAACTCTTCTATCTTTCACTTAAGCAATATTTAAATAACCCAGAAGCGCGGAAAGACAACATGAAGCTAGCCAAGAAGGGACAAGAAAGCCACATGTTCCAGTGGATCTTTGTCCTTGTGGCTGGAGCGATTCTCCTTGGGTTTCTCATCAACTTTGGCTTGAAACAAAGCAAGCAAGCTGAAAGCGGCTCGAGCACGGAAGTGAGTAAAGCCCTTGAAACCATCCTGCGTAGTGTTGAGCGCAGTTCTGACACCTTCAAACGCATTACCATTCCTCCTACTGCTCTTCGATTTAGCTGCGATGATACTGGAAGTAATTACCGCGTGCAAGGAAGCTCCGTTACATCAAGCCTTCAATACAACCTTGTCTTTTCCCCCACTTTTCTTAGCGGAAACGAGATCCTTACCTGGACACGCGACTGGAATGTGCCCTTTAAAATTGCCAGCTTCCTCTATCTTACCAATAAACGAACTCAGTACGTCTTTATCATGGATGCTGCCAACCAAACCAGCTTTTTACTCAATGACTTTCCAAAAAACTTTACTTACACTGTAATTGACCCTAGCAACCCTGGATCTCTTAAACTTTCTGAATTCAAGTACAACAACTATGCCCAGTACCAATTCATCTACATCAACCAAGACCCTAGTGCCAACCTCCCCCCTCTACCTACCCTTAAAGATAATGTCAGCATCATCAGCATTCAACCGCCACCACCCCCTGCGCCTCCCACCACACCTGACCAGAGCGAAAGCCTCTACTTTTACACGTACACTCCCAGCGGCCTTAGCCCTGAAAAAGAAAGCTTTTATCTCCGACGAGAAACGTTGTATGCCGCTTTATTTTCTCAAGACATCAACACCTACCTTTGTAATATGAAAAAAGCCAAAGAACGCTTCAACATCCTCATTGACCTTGCCCTCCTCTGGGTAGGAGATGTAAGCACTGAAATTGGAAGTGGAACCTGCCATGACCTCCTTGACAACCCTAGTGGGACACCGGGCATTCTCCAGCATCTCAACACCATAAAAAAAGAACTTCAAGCCATTCAATTCACCATAGGAAGTAGCGACACTCCCCACGCCCAAACCATCCTTACCGAAGCCCAAGGGATTGAACTCTTAAACGATGACCTTGCACGCGCGAGCTGCCCACAATTATACTGAACCCACACCAAAATGAAACCCACCCGCAAAGGCCAAATCGAAATTGGAGAAACCATCGTTGTCATCTTCATACTCATGATCCTCATCGTATTCGGACTTGTGTTTTATTACCAATTTCAATCCACCAGCTTTCAACAAACCAAACAACGATTTGGAGGATTAAAGACTGTTGAACTTGCCCAAGTGGTTAGCAATATGCCTGAACTTCAATGTTCCAATCTTAAAGTGGCTGAAGTGAGCTGCATCGATGAAGTAAAAGCCAAGCAATTTGCCAACTACCTTGCAACACCTGGGAATAAAGCCTTCTTCTACTACCGTGAAATTCTTGGAACCAGCAAAATCAGAGTCCGAATTGTTTACCCCGTAGATCCTGCTTCACCCCCCGAAGCAAACTTGATTGTTGTATACGACAACAGCAAGGGATATAAAAATGCTGAACCCACCTTCATTCCCATCAACTTGTACAATCCCATCCAAAAGACCTACCAATTTGCCTTGCTCGAAGCTACGAGGTATTACTCATGAAACGAAAAAGCCAAATTGAGATCATGGGCCTTGTCCTTATTGTACTTATCATCACCGTCGTTTTTTTATTCGCCATCACCTTACGCGTCAAAAACAAACTAAACCCCACCCAAAACACCTTCTCAAACGACCAATTGGCCACTGGCTTTTTACTGGCCCTACTCAAGACCGACCATGTCGAATGTGAAACCCAGATTGAAACGCTCATCCGCGACTGCGCTGGAGAGAAAAAGATCCGATGTAGTGATGGCGGCGATGCTTGCTTTCACGTCGATGCAGCCCTGCAAAAAATCCTACCTGACAGTTTAGGTATTATGCAAACCAAGTACGCCTTACACATCATTAAAATGCCTGAAAATCAAGACATCTTTCCGCCTTATGAAGATAGCTGCGGAGCAAAGGATACTAAAGGCATGCAAGGCTATCAACCCATTAGTCTGTATCCAAAAGCTGGACGAGTGGATGTGACATTGGATGTGTGCAAGTAAGAAAATCATTCCCTCTTGTTTACATCAGAATCAACTAACAAAATATTATGCATATATGCACCCAAGCAAGCACCAGGGTAAACTGATGCAACTGCAATTTTAGAAAATAAAGAATTATAACCTATTTGCCCAGCAGACATTACATATTCTCTAAAAGAAGTGCGCCTAATAGGAGAATCAGGCGGAGAAAGCATTATTTGTGGCTCTAGACCAAACATAACATTTGCTGCTAGAACTGATGGAATCACTAGCATACTTGCTTTTTTAACAATATCAGCTAATCCAGTCATAACTCCCACCTATTTAAACTTATATTTATAGTTTTTGTTTACAACAGCGGATTCTGACCACCATATCTTGCACGGAATTGTCCACCTTCGTATTCCAAGCTGAAGACATCATTGTTGCACTTGGAACCTCGCATTTTCACGACGGAGATTTCTCGAACAATGTTTCTTCTGAAGGGGGTTAAACGGATATGGATGATGCCATCGGATAAGAAATCCTCGATCTCGTACTCACTGTACTTGCTGTTATCAAGAGGCATTTCTGAAATGAGGAAGGAGGTTAGGTTATAATCACGCAAAAACTCGAAAATATAAAACAACTCAACTCGGGCATCATCAAACCTTGAAAGCACATACAAGGCCGATAAAGAATCCAGAACGAAAAGCTCACAACGTGCCTCCAACTTTAATTTCTTGACCAAGTTCTTTACTACATTCAGCCAACTTTTATTGTTGCCCAGTTTGACATCGTGAATCTCCTTACGGATTGTGCCCATATCCACCATGATTACACTACCCACTTTTGAATTGTTTACGCTATTTACTGCATCCTCAATGAGTGCAAGATCCCTTACTACAATTAGATTAATCCTTGAAAAATCATACCCCATGTTCTTGGCATGCTCCAAAAAACTAGAAGAGGATTGTTCAAGAAGCACCATCAGGCCTATTTTATTATTATACAGGGCCTCGTTGTACATCATATTAAAACAAATGGAGGTCTTCATCGTTCCTGCCGAGCCACACACCAACACCACGTGACCCTCTGGAACCCCTCCTTGTAAGGCATCATCAAAGCCATCAATGTACAAGCGAACCCGCTTCACACCTGTTTCAGTTGAAACTTCAGGCACCTTCATCACCTCTTCCAACCCACTTCATCTACTTTCCCTGTCTTTGTATTCACAACTAGATTGTTTTCAACAGAAGACCAATTACAACCCACAACCATTCCATCCATCTTGACTTCATGCAACTTTTTCCCCACCACTTGACCCGACTCCCGTGTTAAAAGCTCCGTATACCCCCCGGCCTGGTTTACCACCCCAGAAAGACCTGGCACAAAATCCAATGAATAGGAACCCCGCCCATCCAAGATGTACACCTTATGATCATATGACCCCACGACCACCTCTAAATGGCCATCCTTATTCACATCCGCAACCATCGGCGGAGAAGCAATCCAAAAATCTGCTTCAAAACTCCATAACTTATCCCCTTGCGCTGTTAAGGCATATACATTGTTATCACACGAACCAAAAATGATTTCCATTGAACCATCCTCGTCTACATCTGCGAGTGTGGCTCTCGAGACAATCGATCCTTCTGTCTTAAAACTCCAATATAACACTCCCTTTAAGGATAGCACGTACAATGAATAATCCATCGACCCTACCACAATGCATTTTGAACCCTTGTATAATTCTCCCACTACAGGCTGTGCTAACACCTTATCTTGCGTCTTAAAGCGCCACATCAATTTTCCCTCTTCTGAAACGGCACACACCGAGCCATCATCTGTACCGAAGAAAAAAGTCACACTTTCTTCATCCAATACTGTAGGGGAACTCTCAATGGGCGCACCTGCATTAAAACGCCAAAGCAAACGACCTTTACTATCTAGAACATATAAGAAACCATCCAATGCACCAAACACCAATACTTTCTTGCCATCCTTTAACAGGTCATGCGCTAACACACTCCCCCGAATGGCACTTCCTGCTGAAAACTTCCATTTCAAGCGTCCAGTATTATCAAGCACATACAACATACCTGCTTCTGTACCAAAAATAACCTCAAAACGACCATCCCCATCCACATCCACTACTGTAGGTGAAGCATGAATGCAATACATCAACTCTTGATCAAAGAACAAGGACTCCTTTAAACTCACACTCTCCCTTACCGCAAAGGTCCATTTCACCACGGAAGAAGCATCCAGGCAAATAATCCGCCCATCGTACGTCCCAAAAAGCACTTCTTCAACCCCATCCCCATCCACATCCACCACAGCTGGAGAAGCAAGCAGGCTGCTCTTAGAATCAAAACGCCACTTCAACAGTAACTCAGACAACAACCCTTTCACCTCTTTACTTCTCCTCTGTGAATCGGGTTTAAAAAGGTTTTGCTCTATGACCCCTTCTTTTAAGCCGATACAAAAGCTATAAGAACTTCCCTTGATCACAAAAACTCATGAAACCCTCTCGTTTACGTATGGGACAGCATATGCTTAATGACACCGCCCATTTTCTAGTCAACCAAGTCCTTCCTGTATCTAAAAAAGGCACCCAAAATCCATCTAAATTAGAAACCAATGGCCGCCTCCTGTGTACTAAACCTCTCAAAGCCAAAAACCTTCCTAGTCATTTCACTCTTACCACTTGGAACATCCAAATGGGGTACCAACAAAGCCGACTCCGGGAAGACCTTCCTACTGTAAATGGGGACCTCATTCTCCTTCAAGAAGTCCCAGTGTTTACCTCTAAAAGCACCCCCCTCTTCTCTGCCCAAAAAAGTTACTACGCCTACACCCCTGACCTTTTTACCACCCACCCGAATACGTTTTATCCCTTTGTCCATCGAGGCCAAATCACCATGAGCGACGTTGCTCCCATTCAAATCCAAAGTATACCCCTTCCCCATGTATCCCCTGCAGTCCCTTACAATAAAAAAAAAATCTATCCCACTCCTTCTACCCTTTACACCCAGTACAAAACAAAAAAAGGTACTCTGGGAGTCTATAACCTTCACTTGGATGCCTTCAGCCGCCCTGCTGGAAGAAAACTTCAATTCAAAAAAATCGCCGAACACCACCACGCTACCCAAGACAAGTATTGCATCATTGCCGGAGACTTTAACACCTTCCTTGGACGCGTTGAACTTGCTTTACTTACGCATAAAGCAGGGCTTCACAGAGCTAAGACTGGAGGGACGCTCAAATTCCTCAAACTTGACCATATCTTATACAGTTCTAATCTAAAGATTGACGCTAAAGTGGTACACAAACGATCTTCAGACCACTCTCCAATTGTGGCGAAGGTTAAGATATTATAGAACCCTCTATGCTTAGCGTTACCGATACTAAAAAGATAGCTTTAAAAAATCGAGAGCCCAGAAAGCCTTAATGTCTCACAATATCAGCGATGCTCTTGCGCGCGAGCTTGAGCAAAACCACTCCCCTGACTTGATCAAAGAGCACCTCACCCGCGATGGATATCAAGAACAAGAAATTGAAGATGCACTTTCTCACAGCAGTGAAGCCTTACAAGCTAAAAAAACACAAGAAGTCCAATCGACCAACCAGATCTTTACTGTAAAAGAAACCTTAGACCACATCGGATTTGGATTTGTACCCAACCCATTCATCAATATCCTTTTCAACCAAATTGGAGGAAGCTACCTTATTATCGGCATTGTGAACGGTCTTAAAAGCAGCCTTTCCTTGCTTTACTCCCGATGGATTCAACACCGCAACCAAGGAGAGCACTATGGAAAGAACTTCATTAGCAAAAGCGGAATTTTATTTGGATTTAGCTTCTTTCTTCTTAGCATTGCCATTCTTTTACGCAACATCCCTCTTTTTTCCATATCTATCCTCCTCACTGGCTTTGGCGTTGTGACTTATGGAGATACCTATCAATATTACCGCAACACCCAACTCAAAAAAGAACGAATGACCCCCCTTCTTTCTTTTCTTACGCAATATGGCCTACTTCTTACGGCACTATGCCTCCTTGCTGCAGGCTACCTTCTTGAAAGCTATCCCCTTGACAATCCAGGCACCTTATCCATTCTTGGAAAAACCTACCCCCTCTATGGCTATCTTCTCTTGTTTGAGATTACTGCGCTATGCTTCATCTTGTCCGGCTATGTCCTTAGTAAAGTCCATGAAAAACCATTCTCTTCTGTTGGTGAATCGATTCCCCTACGAATGGTTCTTCGCGAACACCTTCGTCAACTCTTCCAAAACCACAGGACCCTACTCCTTAGCCTTGCGAGCATCACCCTTGGTGCCACACAAGTCTTAGCCAACACTTATTATGGATTGCACATCTACCACGAATTCAACCATGTCTTCCTTAAAGGATTTCTTAATGTTGCCGTGATTTCCTTTATTGCCCTGCTTGCTGCGCTGATTGCACCAGGCCTTGTACAAAAAATCAACCAAAAAATAGGCATCACCCCCCTTTTAGTTTTTGGCACCTTACTTACTGCCCTACCCCTCCTTGCCTTTCTCTACAACCCCAACCTGTTTTCCATCATCGCCGCCAATACCCTTGCTGTAATTGGAGCCACCACCATCGGAGTTGGCCATGATACTCTTACTAAAAAACTCCTGCGAGAAAAAGAGAGAAAGCCCTACTTTTCAAGCTTAAGCCTCCTTGCCACCCTTCCCTTTCTCATCCTTACCACTGCCGGAGCCTTCATCGCACAATATGATATCTTCCTTCTCTTTAAAATCCTTCTAGGAGTCCTCATTCTAGTTGTGTTCCCCCTTTACTTCAGCCTGGTTGTTCTTGCCAATAAACCCAACCAAACGCCGGTTTAACTAGCTCCCCCATCTCTCAAACCAAGATTATACGCACTTAGAAACCTGAATACTTGGGGGGAGAATTCGCAATGTGACAAGAATCGCCAATCAAAATCGATAGCGATTCTTGACCATGCACAGAACTGCATTGCAGTTCTGGCACCAAAAAGCTATTCTCTTTTTGTGTGTCAGAATTTCCCACCGACATAGAATTCAGAACATGCTCAAGAACTCCATTCTTGGCACATTCCGAATTCTATCCTCTAAGAAATAGCTAGAATTCGGAATGTTTAAATACTACACTCCCCCAGAGTGGCATAGGTGATGCGACATTGTACCTCGGGAGTTTAACAAAGGACTGGACTCCTACATATTTCAGCAAAGAAAAAAAGGAAAGAAAAGCCTATTTCGACAACTCTTCCCCAAAAAAGGAGACCCCATGAGCGAAGACATCGAACACGAACTCAAAGAACTACAAAAGGAAGAAGAGAGACATCACCCAAAAGAACAAGGATTTTTCTCTCGATTATTTGGGAAAAAACAAAAAGAACCCAGCCAGGAAGAAATTGACGCCTTAACGG
The DNA here is from genome assembly GCA_038046485.1 of Nanobdellota archaeon. Taxonomy (GTDB): domain Archaea; phylum Nanobdellota; class Nanobdellia; order Woesearchaeales; family SM23-78; genus JBBSWA01. The sequence goes on along the minus strand of JBBSWA010000053.1, from coordinate 541 downwards.
CAAACCTTCCTTCTGAACCGGAAGAACCTACCTTGCCGGAAGATGCCAAAGAAGCCATTCGCACCTTGCACCGATGGCTCGAACAACTACCTCAAAAAAGACTCGAGGAGTTCAAGAACAGCGAAGACTTCCAACACTACAAAGAGGTTCTTCAGAAATACGGAATGGTGCGGAAGAAAGAAGCTGAAATAGAATGAACCTATTTTTTTATTCTGCCGAACAATAAAACCCGCTCTTCGTCGTAAAAGGCTGCCAGGATAAAGACACACTGCAAGGTAACAAATATCCAATCCTTGATGAATATACTATAAACCAACAAGCACAGACCCCCACACATATAATACACATCCTGAACTTTTCGCTTCTTTGACAACACACCGAAGATAACCAACAAAAGGCCTACGGCACCCACTAAAAAAAATAACTCCATGTACGATTTTTGTTTGAGAAGTATTTATAGGTTTCTATGTTTCTGAGATTACAGACTGTTCAATTTCATAATTCCTTTACAGTTTAAAAACCAGGCAAAATTCCTTCTTTT
>JBBSWA010000052.1:0-6636 GCA_038046485.1 Nanobdellota archaeon | reverse complement strand
TAATCGCAATGCTAATGATAAGTGGGGCCCAGCTGGGGGCATTTCGTAAGGGTTTATACCCTATTTTTTCAATAATGAATCCCAAAAGTCCAGTTCCCACCATCGCTAAAATAAAGCTCAGCCAGAACGGTAAACCTAACCCAATGTTGAATGTCCAGGCAAGATACGCTCCGATCATGAACGTTTCTCCATGGGCAAAGTTGATGAACTTCAAGATGCCATACACCATTGTCAATCCAAGAGCAATCAAGCTATAGATGCCTCCAGCAATGATGCCGTTCATGATGAGCTGGGATACGATTTCCATAGTTCTTCTCTTCTATTGTTGTCTTTATAAATATAAGGAAAAAAGTAAAAAAGAATCTGTCTTATTTGTAAACCTCCTCTGGTTTACCTTTTTTAATGGTTTTGACGACATATTTGGCTCCAAGAAGGTCTCCATTTTCATCAAAGCCAATGGTGCCACTAACACCCTGGTAGTCTTTTACCTTGTACAGCTCGTCCTTGATCTTTGCTGCATCGGGGCCTACTTTGCGTAAAATATCCGCCAAGATGTGGGCGGCGTCATAGGCTTGCGCAGTAGCTACCGTTATGTCTACATCCCCAAATTTTGCATTGATTTTATTCTTAAACACTTCATTTGCAGGGGTATTGGTTACAGTCCATTGGATGCCTTCAGCTGCTTTTCCCGCCTTTTTATGAATGTCAGGATCATCCCAAGAGTCTCCTCCTAGGAGGGGGATGTTGATGCCTAATTCTTTAGCTTGGATAAGGCCAGAAATGCTTCCTTCAGTGAAACCAAGGAAATAGATGGCTTCAGGATTGGTTTCTTTGATCTGACTGAGTTGGCTTCTGAGATCTCGGGCATCCATCTCATATTCTTGGCGAATAGGTACTTCTCCGCCAAGTTCGGTAAAGCGTTTTTTGAAGACTTCGCCAAGGGCTTTGCAGTAGTCATTTAGGCAGCTCAGGATAGCTACTTTTCTTTTTTCGAGTTGATTGTACATGTATTCCGCAGCAAATTTCCCAGCAAAGGCATCCGAAGGATAATCTCGAAACGTATAATCTCCGGCTTGGGTGATGGTTGGATTGGAAGAACCTGGGCTTAGCAAGACTGTTTTTCCTTCCGCAATGGGTGCTGCCGCAAGGGTTTCTGGGCTGCACATTCCTCCAATAATAGCAGGCACTTGGTCAATGTTGACAAGCTTGTTAGCTGCGTTGCTACCTTGCTTTCCAGTACATTGCCCATCTTCAAAGATGACATTGAGTGGCCTGCCATGAATGCCTCCAGCCACATTGATCTCGTCCTCTGCCAATTGGATGGCTCGCTGTAGTGATAATCCCATCGCAGCCCCATCGCCAGTTAAGGGCAGTATGCTCCCAATCTTAATGGGTTCTTTGGCACTGCTGCCAGGTTGTTGTCCGCAGGCAACTAATAAGAGTAATACACCAATCAATCCAATAAGTGCCTTGTTCATATTATTCCTTCGTTTCTCCACTTCTTCGCTTTGGATTATTTTGATAGACCTTACACCTATATATAATACCTTTGAGGTAGTATTTATGTTTTTTCTGCAGGAGGACTAATCGGGTACGAGCGAGTGTATCCAAACCGTTTGCGGAATTGGTCCATGACCCATCCGTAAGGGCGGGCGAATAAGAGGGGTTCTAAGATGGGGGTTAGGGTGGCTAGTAGGGCAATATCGGTGTTTTCAGTACCTGCCTTGTGCAAGATGAAAGAATAAACAGGTGCCCAGAAGGTGGTGTTAGCGGTAAAGTCAGTAAGGCCTTTTCGCAAGTGGCTGCTGTTCTCATGGGTTTTGGCCTTTTTCCAGATCAAGTTGCGATAGTGGCCAAAAAATAGTCCTCCAAATATTAAGCTAGTGGGTACTCCCCATTGTCGGGAGTGCATGACCTGTTCCCAGTTGAAGCCTTCTCGCAAGGAGGAGTAAAGGCATTCTCGGCCAAAGGCGAGGGTTTCTGCGTAAAGGGCAGAGGCTAAGCCATCGGCAGCAATCCTTCTAAGCTCATTTTGTAAGGGGGAGTGTTTCACAATCCCCTCTAAGGGTTCGCTCATAAGCCGCAGAGCAGCAGGGTATTTATAACTATAAGGGTTCATGGGTTCCTCTTATTTGTATCCGAACAGCTGGTTGTATTCTTTGTGATTCATAAGGTTGAGGATAAAAATGTAAAGAGTGGTTGCATCGCTTTCGATCGTATAAAGCATCCGCCAGTAGCCGGGTAGCTCGATCCGATACAAATTGCAGATGTCTGCTCTTTTGAGGGAAACAGGGATCAACTCTTTGCGGATGGGGTCTCCGTGTTGTGGGTGTTCTAGGAGGATGTTTTTGGTGTGGTAGAAGGAGTTGAGGATGCTTTGGGATTCTTTGTCGTTTCTCTCCTTCAACGTGAGGTATCGTTCTTTGGCTTGTCCTTTGAGTAGGATTCGAACTTTTTTTCCAAAATACATCAAGGGTTGAGCGAGCTAAGTTATAAATGGCTTTCGGATCAAAATCCGGAAATCTTACGTAACTTCCAGTGTATTTTTCATCATTTGCCGAATATGTTCGGGTTCGGCGTAAATCCATTGGATGCCCTTCGGGCCATAGAGGATTTTTCCGCTCTTCCACAAGTATTCCAGAATAATTTTGAGGGTGTTGTGCATGACTTGTTTGGGGAGTTGTTGTCGTAGTTCGGATAACGGAAGGGGAAGGTCTCGATATTTTTGTAGGTATTCTTCTACCATGAGAATGGTGAGGAGGTTGGGGTATCTTTTTTGTTGGAGTTTTTGCATGTTTTTTTAGAGCAATTGATACATAGAAGATATCATTTGATATATAAACCTTTCTATCATTCATTTCAATTCCGTCCATTTCCCCTCTTTATACTGGATCGCACGTACATCGCGGCTCGCCCAGTGCTTTCCGTTATAAGCCACACGCCCACCATAGCCTGTATAATCGGTTTGTGCCAATTGGTCTCGCACACAATCACTATTCAAATCGGGGCACCGTTTCATGGCATTTGCCAGCATCATGATGTTATCTGCTGCAAAGGCTGCGTCAGGGGGAGAAACCAGTTCTTTGCCATTCGTGAAAGCATTGTAATCGTCCAAGAATCGTTTAAGTCCTTCGGTTGGATTCGCTGGATCAAGAGCCGTATCGGCTCCAACAGCATCTCTCAAAATAACCTCTCTGTCCAATCCTTCAAGGGATTTCTTGCTGGCGGGAAGAGGCAAGGCAATGGGTAAGTACAGTTTGTAATGTATGCCAAGTTCAATCATCTGTTTGTAGATAAGGTTACAGTCAGGGGTCCAACAGATAAGAACAAGAGCTTGGGGGTTAGCCTCTTTGATTTTAATAATAGTCGTTCGCACATCAGGATCATTGCTGAGGTGCCGCTCATTGGCAACAATCGTTAAGGCAGGATTTTGTTGAAGTACTCCCAGACATTCGTCGCTAAAGTCCGCATCATTTCCCAGGAAAGCAAGTTGAGTGTCGCCTTGAGCCTCAGCTGCTTTGCTAAGCAATCCGCATTCTTTTTGAATATCTCTCAAATCAGTGAACACATAGTTACCTTTCTTAGCATAGGTATTTACCGCAGTGAATCCAAACAAAACAATCTTGTTCTGATCCGCAATGGGGGCAGCCGCTGCCACAACAGGTGTGGTAATGGCATATAAGACATCCACTTCATCTAAAGCAACTAATTTATTGGTAGCCGTGCTGCTTTTCTGAGAGGTATCGGCGTCTTCAATAATAACTTCAATTTTCTTGCCGTTAATTCCTCCCGCATCATTAATATGTTGCACAGCCATTTGCACAGCAAGAGAATTGTCTTGTCCGATCCAAGCATTGCCTCCAGTTAAGGGAGCTACAATGCCTAATTTGATCACATCCTTACTGCCCGTCTGTCCACAGGCAGTTAGTAAAACAATGAAAAAGAAAGCCATCCAACTTTTGTTCATGATACAACCGTCCATTTTCCGTCTTCAAAATGGGTCAGGGCATATTTGCGTTGGATGATCTGTCCCCCGTTATAACTAAGGGTTCCACTGGGGCCTTTATAATTAATAACTTTGCGAAGGTTGTCTGCAACACAGTCGGCACCGTTGCATCCTTGCCAGGCGTTAGCAAGTAGCATGGTGTCATCATAATGCATGGCGCTTCCAACCATTTGAGTGGTCCAGCTTCTTTCTTCAAGCCGTTTCTTGAGAGTCACAAAGTCAGGATCTTGGCTGTCTTCCATAAGGGCGATGTCTGCACCATAGGCATTGGTAAGGGCAGAGGGATATTTTTTTGTGTTGTCTTTGCTGCCACAGGCAAGTTGCAGAAACGGTAGGTAGAGTTGGGGTTTGAAGTTGATTTCTTGCATTTGCCCGATTATATTGGGGCAGTCACTAGGAAAGGTACTGATAACAAGGGCTGTAGCGCCAGAAGCGGTGATCTTAACAAAGGGGGTTCTAAAGTCGGTTTCGCCAGGATCGTAAAGTTCAGATAATAGAAGTGGTGCAATTCTTTCTGCTCCTTGTTTGCAAAGCAAGCTGAATTCACCGTTCATTCCAAGTAAGGCTATTTTTGTGTGTCCGTCTTTCAAGGCTTGTTTCATCAGCATTTCACACAGTGCAGCGGCATCAGAATAGTCTTTGAACACATACCGTTTACCTTCTGCAAAGCTGATGGTCGCGCTATTGTATACAAGAGGGATATGGCTGCTTTCCGCAACAGGGGCTAGAACTCCGCTCATGGGAGTCGTTACAGTAAAGAGCCCTTGTACCTGATCGGTGTCAATGAGTTTCTGTACAGCAAGATTGGCGCGAGCTTTATCTCCTCCGCTGTCTTCAATGACGATTTCAAGTCTTTTCCCATTAATGCCTCCTGCTTGGTTGATGTCTTCTGTAGCAAGGGTGATGCCTGCTTTAGCATAGTTGCCATAGAAAGCATTGCTCCCAGTTAGGGGCAGTACGGCTCCGAACTTGATCGTATCCTGCGTTTGGGCGTTCGGTCCACATGCTGTGATGAGGAAACTAAGGGTTAGCAGTAAAAGGAGGGTTTTGTTCATTCCGCTTCGAACCCAGCACAGATATATATACTTAACGCTTCTTACTTATATATAGATATATAAATATATATTATAGAAAGTTTTATATATAAAACCATCCTCTTAATTCCTATGAAGCGTAAGATCATCAAGTTGGGCACATCTACCTTGGTCACCAGTCTGCCTTCAAATTGGGCAAAAAAACTCCATCTACAAGCAGGAGATGAGATCGAAGTCCAAGAACAAGGTCTTCACTTAATCCTTGCCCCCGAATTCTCGCACCAAGTAGAGAAGGTTACCTTGGACGTAAGAAACATTGATCTATTAATGAAGCGCCTCCTAGTCGCCCAATATTATAAAGGATGTGATGAGATCGAAGTCAAGTTCAATTCAAGAGAAAAAGCCAAAACCATCCAAACAAGAGTCAACGAGCTTTTGGGCGTCACGATCATGCATCAAGGAAGTGATTTCTGTCTCATCAAAGATCTGGGTAGTTCCGAGCAAGATATCAATGAAGTTCTCAAGCGCATTTTTCTACTCATCACCAACATGATCGAGGAAAGCCTTTCGGCGTTGGAAAAAGGTGAAACCCAATTGGAAATCATTGCTGACATCGAATCAAACATCAACAAATTCACAGACTATGCCTTTCGTCTATTAAACAAAAAACTCAGCGCTCCAGCCTTGTATTGCATCGTAGACTTGGCAGAGAAGTTAGGGGATGATGATAAAGCTTTTCTAAAGTTGGTTTCCGAAAGCAAGTTCAAGTTCTCCAACGATCTCCTTAAGGTTTATCGCTCTCTGCTGAGTTGGTTTAAGTCCTTCCAATCCTTTTTCTTTTGTTATTCCAAGGATAAAGCAGTCGCCTTAGCAAAAGAGCGAGATAAGATAGCCGTTCAGCTCCATAGTCTAAAAAGCAGATCAAAAAATACCTTAGAGGTGGAAGTTCTTCTCCGTCTAGAAATCATCCTGGAAGACCTCGTCCGAATGATGGGTCATACATTGACATTGAATTAGTCTTCGATGCTGAATTCTTTTGGTGGAGAAAGTAAATAGGTGACTCCAGCGCCCATGTCATCCCCTTCCGGTCCACCTCTTAGAACGCCGTAAACAATCTCTCGAAGAGGTTTAGGCGGTCCTTTAAGTTCAGGTCTGTACCATTCTCTTTTCTCTTCTTCCCAGAGTTGATCGGGGGTATTGGTGGAAATGACTCCCTTTCGGTAGCCATAAAACTCAACAAGCGCAGATTTGACTCCAAGAGGGTATTTTTCAGGGTCAAACCTACTAAAGCCAGATTGAATGAGTCGGTACAGGGCCGCTCGGTCTACATGGTATTTATCAAATAATTGGGAAAGGCGCTTAGTCCCTGCTTCCAAGTTTGCAGGTGGGTCTTTAGCTGTTTGGGTATAAAGAAAAGAGGGATCAAGTAAATTAAGGCCGGAGTTAGAAAATCCTTTATTGTCGTTATTGCAAAAAGCGTTATTTGTATCGTACATAACTTGGATGAATTTTAGAGGTAAGTTGTTTTTTTCCGCTACAGTTTCAACAAGCGTACGATCTTTATTGTGGGGGTCTAATGGGTGCAGGGGGGCTCGG
>JBBSWA010000051.1:0-10891 GCA_038046485.1 Nanobdellota archaeon | reverse complement strand
TTCATCGCCTACAATTTGAGACTAATTTTAAGGACGACTTTCTACAGAGCCGTAAGCTTACAAAGATTGCAAAGCGATGGATGGAAAGAACTTTCCACTCGTCAAGTTGGCGAAACAGATGCTTACCTCCAGTATGAAGCGGTTACTCCAGGCTTTAGCACCTTTGCGATTACTGCAGGCTATAAAGAACTTCCCACCCCTGCCCTTGAAACAGAAACTTTTGTTTCTCAACCCGTTAAACCCCAAGTTACAACTAAACAGGTTTCCACCACTGCCCAAGTAACTTCAAACCCTGTGCCTGTAACTTCGACTAGTGCTTCGGTTCCTAGCTCTCCCGTTCAAATTTCACCAGTTGATGCTCCTCAAAATACAAACCCCCTCATCTACTTAGGTATCCTTGTTGTTATCGTTGCTATCCTTTATTATGCGTACTCGGCAACTACCAAGCGTAAATTCTTCTAACACAAGTTTTATAAAATCCCCATTGTTCGTTTTATTGCTTAAAAGAGGCTTATTATGAAAAACCTATGCTTGTTTTTTCTCTTTCTTAGCCTACCTCTTGTGACGGCTTTAACGATTCAAAATGTTGTCGTAAACCCTTCTAGTCCGATTAAAGGTCTTTTTATCGTAAGCTTCTCTACTGACGTAACCGCCAACGCTACACTTATTTTTAACCCGAACACCCTTTCTTCTCAAACTCAATCGGACCTCACAAGCTTTACCTTTAGTTATTCAACTCCCCCCTTAGATGGAAATTATACCCTGCAAATTACTGCGAATAGTACTATCGAAGGTGTTCAGCAAGCAATCTCCCTCATCATTGATAATACTGCTCCTACCCTTGCTTATGCTTTATCTACCCTTACTCCCCAATCCACTCAATTTTTTGAAATTAATGCTACGGCTACAGATCCTAATGGGGTGAGTCAGGTTAACCTTACTGGAACACGCACTCAAGCTCTTACACTTACGAATGGAAGATGGACTGCTCAACTTCTTCCTTCTGAAGTCGGATGTCCATCTAGTGGAAGTTGCTCTCTTACCCTACACGCTAAAGATCTTGCTGGGAATGATCAAAGTCAATCCATCACCCTTACTCTTAATACTACATCAATGCCCCCACAAATTAATCTTCAATTCCCTCTTCCCAATGCTATCCAAAACAATAGCTATTTCTTGCTTCAATATACTGTTAATGAATCAATCCCGCCTACCCCTACCCAATCCTTCTGCACACTCAATCTCTACCGGGATAATACCATTTTGCGACAAATTGATCATTACCTTACTAACTTTACAAATCAAGCTGTGCTCCATCTTTTTAGTCAACGTGTGAGTGGCCTTAAGGATGGACTCTATACCATGAACTTAAGCTGCATAAACCTGAACAGTGCCATCAGTAGCCTTTCTCGATTGATTACGATCATTGACCGAACCAATCCATCTCTTGTTTCTTATACGGTTGATCCCTTTGAACAAAGAGCCTTACTCTCTGGAGAAACGGATGAAGAAACTACAGTTCAACTTCAATATGCCTCGGACCTTTCTATGCTTTCTAAAGCTGAATATCAATCTGTTACGGTCACTGGAAAAATGTTTTATTACACCTTTCGCAACCTAAACCCTAAGACTAATTATTATTACCAAATTACTCTTCAAGACTACTCCAACAACCGCCTCGCATTCGGACCTTATAACTTCACTACTTACTCTTTGGAAAATACTTCCGCAAACCAAAACGTGACTCTTGTTCCAACTTCTTACCCCGGTTATTTGGATGAACCTGGCGTGGTCCATGCCACCAAAGAACTTTCAAAAATATTAGCGAATACCCTTCAAAAAATATTCTTGGATGAACTCAACCAATCCCTTACCCAAATTGAATTCCTTAGCCGAGAAGACCAAACCCCCCTTGAAATTGACCTCTACCAACTCAGTAAACTTCCTGTGAGTCTTACTCCTTTAACTCAAGACACTGCTGCTGTTTTCTATATCCACCACCCGAGTTTAGATGATAAAAAATTACAAGACATCCGGCTTCAGTTTAAAGTATTAAAAAACTGGCTTGCTCAAAAAGAATATACCAAAGAGAGCATTCAACTTGAACGGTATGAGAATGACCTGTGGATTGAACTTCCCACCCAGGTGATCCACGAAGATACCTATACCATCACTTATCAAGCGAATAGCCCAGGTCTTAGCTTATTCGCTATCACGGCTAATCCCAACCAAAAATTTACTCTTCCCGCCCCTAAACTGGTTGTTGTATCCAATTCTACTAATTCCGCTCCAACTCCTTTGCCTTCTCAAGAACAGAGTTATCTCTGGCTTTGGATTGTGCTCCTCTTTGTCATTCTCTTTGCCCTGGGTACGTATCTTTATCTTTTTACTGACTTCAAAAACGTTCTTGTACGCACCAAAAAACAACCCCACTATGCTACCCTTGATCTTGAAACGCAGGCACCTCCTCAAGAAAAGGTAAACACAAAAGAATTCCCGCCCAACTTTGATTCTTTATGCTCCTTTGTACAAAGGTGCGTTAACCAAGGTCTCCATGAAGAAAAAATAAAAATAGGACTTGCAAAAAAGGGATGGAAACTTGAGTACATTGAAGAAGCCATTCGGTGCTGTACCAAAAGTAAGTAACCCCCCTAAAAACAAAACTTTAAAAAGCAAACATCTGCTCTCTTCTTTATGAATTATCTGGATGCTTTTCAACGCCCCTTCCAAGACCTCAAAAAACTAACGATTGGAGCTGTTCTTAATGGAATCCCTGTCTTGAACATCCTTACTGGACTTTTGGTGACTGGGTATACAGCGGAAGCCCTTCGCATTACCTTAGCTAAGAAAAATAGCCTCCCCCCTTGGCAACACTTTTTAGACTTATTCAAAAAAGGGGTCTTCCTCACTTTGCTCTGGGCGATTTACTCCATCCCTCTTTTTTTAGCTCTACTTACTTTACTCTTCAAAAGTGCTGAGACCTTGCTTGAAAAAACCCAACCGGCTGCCCTTCTAGCCGATTTACTTCAACAACATTGGGCTTATCTCGTGCTCTTGTGTTTACTCTTCCTTGCTACCTGGTACATTGCCCTTCTTGCGACGGTGCATTACATTGCTACGTATCGATTTAAAGATGGATTGCAATTGCAGGTCATTCTTTCCCGTGCTTTTACCTTGACTTATCTTAAGGCTTGGATTGTGTCATTTGGGTATACTGCGCTTGTGGGGATCTTTCTCCAAGCCCTTCTCACTACCATTCAAAGTGAGGGGATTGAGGGTATTTTCTTGGGTATTGTTTATAACCTATTTGCAGGGTATCTAACCTTTGCTACTGCCCTTACTACCATGACGCTTTGTGGGCAGGCGTATCGAGAACTTGCTAGACTTCGTTAATGAGACGTTTTAGCTCTTCTTCATACTCTATAAAAATGTGTGCGGATCCTGAGATGGTGGTTAAACTACCTATTTCTAAACCCAGCTTTGCTGCGGTGTAACTTTGCAGAACAAACAGCTGATACGCATTTGCTGGCCAACCGATGAACAGGTCATTGCTTCGAATATGCCCGGTTACGTGCACTTTCTTATCCATCACCCTAAATTGAATTGAAACCAGGCAAGGAACATCCTCTTTTGAAGTGTCCGAATCCTTAATTGGGTCATACAATGAGATCAATGCTCGTCTTGATTCCGAACTTTTAGATAGCAACGGTAAAACAAAATCTTCCAGTTGATTCTTTTTACCTTGAAATTTAAACACGCGCTCACCATAGGCATACTGAAAGAATAAGCTTCCTGCATCACTTAAAATCACTTTACTGATCTGATCCAATGAAGGATACACCCATTCTTCTTGATGAGCAAGCCATCTTGCCGGCTCTCCGATATCCTTACAGGGATCTTCCACACACACTACTAAGTTTAAAACTTCTTTACACACTCTTCCTTCTTGATCCTTAAATATCCTGCCTTCTTGCCATACCTTTCCTAGACTTACTTCCCACGCTCTTAATGCATCTTTCTCATAAATTTCCATGGCTCACCTCTAAAAAATTGGTCAATTTTAAGACTCCTTTCTCTTCCCCAAATGACAAACCCAATAGCGGTATGTTTATGTGATCCAACACGTAATGAATTTGATTTAACTTTTCCTCTGGGTTTCCATCCAATGCCATCCAGTGTAATGCCTCCTTTCCAGCAAAAACCTTTGTCAAGCGCTCTTTTCTTTGTATATACTCTTGAAATTCAGGCTTAAAAAAGTCTTGTGTTTTTGAAATTACATATGCGTATTGATTGGTTTCTTCTGCAGTACCTAAGGATATTTTAAACTTTAACGGCATACCACAGGATTTAAAAATTGTTTCTTGCACCTTTACAAATCGCGTTATTTCTGCCTGACAACTTTCCAGCAAACTTAAGAAATGATCTGCTTCTGCTCCTTTTACAGGAAAGTTCACAAATCTTAACTGATTTGATCCTAATTGGTAAAATAAGCGGGTACCTTCATTTACGTGGCTTAACGTTACCAAGCGACTTGCTCCTTGATCCTGAACCGCCCAGTTTCCCAAAAATAATGCTTTTGCTGCCTTTCGCACCATGGAGCGAAATTCTTGAAATGAACGTACGCCATTGAAAAAACGCTTCACATCTAATGAAAGTGTGCACATGGTGCACCATCCCAATTCCATTTCGCTTTTTAGAAAACTTTCCCACTCTTCTTCACTCATTTTATGAATTCCTGTCTTTCCAAAAAAAGAAGGAGAATGTTCTAAAGAACTATTTGCCATAAACAACATAAGCTTGTGTTCGCTGAACAATTTTATCATGTATTTTCCTAACTCTAGATGACGATCTAACCAATCGGAATCCAGCCTCCAAATGACCCTAATTTTTTCAGGTTGAAGCCGCATCCATTCTTCTATAAAATGTTTTAACTTGTCTTCATTTACTTGTTTCATATTCACTAAAAGACAAACCTCCCTATTGAAATCCTTTGCTTCCAGATCCAGGCGATGCAAACCCTCTCTTATTGCCTGAACATCCCCTTCTTCAATGATTTTCTCAAAACGATAAACTCCTATGGCTTCGTTGATCTCTGTAAAACACTCGGAAATGGCACCCTGTAATTTGAAAACCCCTGAAAACTTAGAAGCATCTATCATTATGGAACTCACCCGACTTGACCAGGCTTCACCCCCTAATTTATTGATCAATCCTTGCTTTTCATATCCTTCAATGGGGGTTATGAGTTGAATTCTTGATGAATCAAAAAAAGAGGAATGGGTTTTGTTTTTATTTTTCTCGATGTTTAAAACAAAATATTTTTCTCCTTTCCCTGTTACTTTTGTTTGAACAATCTTCTCTTCTTCTGTAAGTTTGTTCAAGTAATAAAGAACCTTACGATGGAGTTGCCCTTTTTTTCGCTTAGCTAAGATTAATTGGGCTTTCTCCTGAACCCCCGATAAAACATCTGTAACCCAACAGGATTCTTCTACCAATACCACCCGAACTACTTCTGAAGTGGAAAGCTCTCTAGAAGGTTCGATCTTAAATTTACACATAATCTTATGCTCAAGCTCATTCATAGACAGTGTTTACCCCCACAACTCCCTATATGATTTTGTTTGCTCGTTCAAATGACTTATTCATGCTGGTTAACTTATTTGTCTACCCATCCAAAAGAAATTCGGTGTGTTATATAAATTTTCTGCCTGGTTCGGTTCTGTAGAAAGTCTTCGTTTTGCTCGTCCTCCACCCTGCTCGCGAAAGGCTTGCTTTTCATCACGTACCGCTGAAGCCCCGTAGGGGCCGACCCCCTCAGCTCTTTAGCTGTTCTTTCTACAATCACTCGCCCTTAAGGGTGGGAACGACACGACTTTCTACAGAGCCGCCTAGTTCAGAAGAACTCCTGAACCAAGCGGAAAAGCTTGCGAAAAAAAGAATATATATAACCCCTGCTTTGTTCATTTAATATGGGGGTGCTTTCATTGAAACAAGACGATTTCCTTATTTTACGCCACTTACGACAAAACGCTCGTGAAAACTTAACTGGTATTAGTCGAAAGACCAAAATACCTGTTAGTACCTTGTTTGATCGCTTAAAACAACTTGAAAAGGGAATGATTCATCGGTATACTAGCCTTCTTGACTTTCGAAAAATGGGATTCACGGTGCGACCCACCTTACTCATTCGTTGTGACCCTAGCGACAGAGAAGAGCTTAAAAAATACCTTTTTTATAATGAACATGTTAATACTCTTACTCGGGTTAACAATGGATATGACTTCCTCGTTGAGTGCATCTTCAAAGATATGGACACCCATCAAGAATTTATTGACCACTTAGCTCCCTTTCGAGCTGAGATTAAAGAACATTTTGTTCTTGAAGAACTCAAACGAGAAACCTTCCTTAGCAATGACCTTAATTTAGCTTTGGTAATGCGTTAAATATGAGCCTCATTCGAAAATACCTTATCCGGCTCTTTGTCACCAAAACTCTACCTTGCCATCTAAATAAATGCCCTTATCCAGACGTACGGGCCTCCAGTCATCCAAAACAAGCGTTGCCCCCAGCCAGCTAGATAACTCTTCAGGGTTTCCGATCGTTGCACTTAGAGCCACTAATTGCAGTTTAGGAAGTATCTTACGCAGCAATGTAATCAACACTTCTAAAGTTGGCCCCCGTGTTGAATCATTCAATAGATGCACTTCATCAACTACCACTACTTTGATGTTGTTTAGCCATGCTGCTTTATGCCGCAATAACGAGTCTAGCTTTTCTGAGGTTGTAACGATCCAATCAAAACGCTCCAAATACGAATCGTCTGAATCTCTATCCCCTGAAGTTAAGACGATCTTCAAATCCGGATAATCTCGCTTAAAATCCCTTACTTTTTCTTGTGCCAGCGCACGTAAAGGCACTACATAGATCACTTTGCCCTGATCATGATACAATGCATTTAATGCAGCTAACTCGGCAACCAAGGTCTTACCTGAGGCCGTTGGCGTGCAGATTAACAGGTTTTTATCCTCAAAAAGACCTGCCTCAATTGCTTTAATCTGAGAAGGACGCAACTCTTTAAAACCTCTTTTCTTTAAAACGCTATACACCTTTTTAGGGATCTTGGAACAAAAATTTTCAAGCTTCATCTGATTAGAAAACTAGGTACTCTTTAAAACTTAATCGTCTACAGGAAGGCGTTCTTTTTTCTTTATAATGATCTCAATTGCAGAAACACGCACATCCTGGCCTTGCTCGTTCTTAAAACTCTCTGAACTAATCTTGATGTCCTTTAATTCAATTTGATCCTTTAAGAAACGCTTGGTTGCAACCTCTGCGACATCCACTGCCCGGCTGATAAACTTCCCGCGGGCTTTGATGATAATATCATCAGCTCCTTTTGTTGTAAATTGCACCACTACACTACTCACATAATTCATGAACGGTTTTCCACCAATAAAGATCGTGTTGTCCTCTGTCATCGAACCCCTCAATGTTATTATTCACTTCGACCGCTTAATCGAGTAAGGTATCCTGCAATCACGTTTCTTAATTTTTTTGAGCGGACTTCTGCTAACGTACCTAATTTTTTCTTATTTTCATTAAAATCCTTAGAAAACTCCTCTTTGTACTTTCTCATTAATTCTTGTGATTTTGATTTGATCAGTTGTGTCTTAATACGTCCCATACCCTCGAGAAACCCTCCACGGTTTATAAATCTTGTGTCGATGAAAGGAGGCTTTCATTTTTAAACTGGGTTTGATTTTCCTTTTAGTATGATCTATCAAAAAACCCTATCAAACACTCTCTACCTAAGCGGTAGAGAAGGATATGGTGGGAATCTTGTTCAAGTTGAATTGCACCCTGCTGAACCCGGAACAGGTATTCTTTTTCAAACCTCATACGGTGACGTTCCTGCAAGACTCGAGCACGCTTTTTCTTCAAGAAGATCGATTCTCCTTCAAAAGGGTTCTGCTCAAGTTATTCATGCCGAACATTTACTTGCCACCCTATTTGCCTATGGGGTCAACAATGCTTGCGTTTCACTCAAACGTGAGCCTACTCTCTCTTATTCTTTACTTAAACGAGTTGGACTTGCAACAGACATAGAAGTTGTTCCTTTTTTTAGTCAACTTGAACGCACGGTATGTGATGCTATTGAAAAAACAGGTCTTGAAGAACAAGGTAAACCCTTAACTTATCTAAAACCTGATGGTTTAATTTGCGATAAAAAACTCTCTTTCAGCCCGATTCCACACCCTTCTCTTATTATTAAGGCCACTACTCGATATCCTTTACCAGGAGAGCAATCTCGCGAAGTTACAATTACCTCGCAAAATTATAAAGACTCTATTGCGCCCTCTCGGGCCTTGGTCTATGTGCCTTCTTGGCTCCCAAAATTTGTTGCAAGTACTCTTATGACCTGTATATACCCTTCTTTTGGCATTGGACATGGTTTTACTGACAAAAATGTATTCTACCTATCTTCAAATCCCCTGCAGTGGAGCACTGTAATTTACCATACGATCATGGATCGCTTGGGAGCTATTGCTCTGTTAGATGGGAGACTGAACTACACAAAAATTTATATTCAATTTAGCAATCATGCTCATGATCTAGACTTCTTGAAAAAACATCAATCTCGATTTGAAAGAACCACATTAGATTAATGCCTTGCCTTTCATCTCTTTGGGCTTTTTCAGCCCTAGAACCTTCAAGATCGTAGGGGCCACATCCGATAAACCCCCTTTTTTTAATTTTTTATACTTACTTCCTATTAGATAACAAGGTACGGGGTTGGTGGTATGTGAAGTACTTGGCTTTCCCTTGAATATCTTTTGCTCAGCATTTCCATGATCTGCCGTGATTAAAATGATCCCTCCTTTTTCTAGCACTTTTCCTGCGATTTGCCCGATACACCTATCCACCACTTCAATGGCCTTAATGGTTTCTTTTAATTTCCCCGTATGCCCCACCATATCACAATTTGCAAAATTGATCAATATGAACTCGTACTTATTGGATTCCAATGCCTTTATGGCTACATTTGTAATTTTAAATGCCGACATCTTAGGTACTTGATCATACGTTGTCACTTTTGGACTGGGAATTAAAACCCGCTCTTCTCCCTTAAATGGCTTTTCTAACCCCCCATTGAAGAAATAAGTAACATGCGCATATTTTTCAGTCTCTGCTAGACGTAACTGCCTGTAACCTCTTTTTGAAAAGACTTCTCCTAATGAGTTTTTTGGGATGACTGGAGGAAAGGCTACTGGAAGCTTCAATTTTTTATCGTATTCACATAAACACACAAAGAATAACTTCAATAGTTTTTTGCGCCGGAAACTCTTAAATTTACCCACTGTAAATGCCCGCGTCAATTCTCTTGCTCGGTCATTGCGAAAATTAAAGAAGATCACTGCATCTCTTTCTTTTATCAGGTAGTCTTTTTCCTGATTTGCCCCCAGAATCCTACTGGGTTGGATGAATTCATCCCCTTCTTCGCGTTTATAGGCTGCCTGAATCGCTTTTCTAGCTGAGGGATAAGTGAATCCCTTATCGTTTACCAGTGCATCATATGCTTTATGCTCTCGATTCCAACGGTTGTCACGATCCATCGCATAATACCTGCCGATGATGCTTCCAATTCTTCCTCGTTTCAATTGTTTCATTTTATTCTCTAATTTCGTAACTAATCCTAACGCTGAACGCGGAGCCATGTCCCGGCCATCTGTAAAACAATGCACTACTACTTCTTTAATTCCTTCTTTTTTGGCTAACTCCAACAAAGCAAAAACATGTTCGATTTGTGCATGGACTCCTCCATCACTTAACAAACCCATTAAGTGAAGAGTTGATTGATTCTTCTTTACATGCTGACATGCCTTCTTTAATACGGCATTTTTGAAAAAAGACTTTCTATGAATCTCTTGATTGATCCTCTCTAAATCTTGCCAGATGATCCGCCCTGCCCCTAGAGTATAATGACCCACTTCTGAATTGCCCATCACACCTTTTGGAAGACCTACTGCATTTCCTGAAGCGTTTAATGCTGTACAGGGATCGTGCATTGAAAAATAATCCAGATTCGGCTTTTTTGCGAGCTGAATTGCATTTCCAAATCCTCTAGAACTTAACCCAAACCCATCCATCACAATTAACACCAATGGCTTCTTAGGCATGTACTCAATCAGACGAATAGGCTATAAAAATCTTCCTATAGCTCGGTTAACAAGCTTTGGACTACCTCTTCATTGATCCGGATCACATTTTGTTTGGCCTGCAACTCTTTGAAATTAGAATCCAATGAAACCCAACAGGTCTCCCCTTCTAATTCACGCACGATGGGGATTTTCTTTGCCATCATACTACACACGTAATTATCCACCATCTCTACGGTTAAACCCAGCTTTCGTGCTAAATCCTTTACAGATAGACGCGTAGAAGCAGTATAGATTACAACAAAAACTTCTTGTTCTCGATGCGGCAAGACCACTTGTTCATATTTTATTGTTGGTTTTAGTAGGGGCTCTAGTTGATCCAAGCGCTCTCCTAACTTTTCTACTTTTTTATCTAGCTCCATCAAGAATTCGAATGCGTTTTGGATTTCTTCTGTACCCTGGTTGATTGTATCTAGGTGATTATCCAACTCTTCTCGTACCAACTGAAAGCCTGTTCGCATGTTTCTACGCAGCTCAATTAGCTCGTCAGAAATCTTATGTTGATGTGAAAATGAAAACATTAAACTGACACCCCCCAAAGAATAGGGTATATCCATCATTTTTAAAGATTGTTGTTTGAGGAAAGATAGTATTGAAGAATAATTTTCTATACTTATTTTTCTTTATTGCGAGCGTAGCGAGCACAGGGGTTTAATACCCCGACCTTTAGGTCG
>JBBSWA010000050.1:0-44481 GCA_038046485.1 Nanobdellota archaeon | reverse complement strand
ACACTTGAAACCTGGGTTTTCTATATAAAACTTTTTAACTACTTAGAGGCCGACACCTCTTTATGTACCCTGTTTACGAGCCCCATGAAGACAGCTACTTGCTTTTGAAGCAGGTTCCGAAGTATGCCAAGGGAGATGTGCTGGATATGGGCACAGGAAGCGGGATTATTGCGGTGGAAGCTGCGAACTATGCTAAAACGGTGCTTGCAGTGGATCTCAATCCTTTAGCTGTGAAATACGTCCATGAACGTACACGGCACCTTTCCAACTTAACCGTAAAGCAAAGCAATCTCTTTACGTATGTAACTGGAAGGTTTGATGCCATCTTCTTTAACGCACCTTACCTGCCTAATGATCATCGCAGTAAGGACATTGCCTTGGATGGGGGTTTAAATGGCTATGAAGTGATTGATGAGTTTTTGATTTACGCTCGAGAGCACTTGAAGCCTGAAGGAGTTATTGTCTTGCTCTTCAGCAACCACTCCAAACCGGAGCACATCCACCAAACAATTGATACAAATGGATATAAATACAAACCCGTGTCTAGACTTAAACTCGACTTTGAAGAGCTGTATGTCTATGAAATCCGAATTAACGCAGATGGAATTTCTCGCAAAGGGAAAGCGCGGAGTCGTACATCAAGGAATGTGGAAAGGTCAACGAGTAGCGGTAAAAACACAAAACCCAAAAAGCGCCGCACAAAACCGCATCCTAAACGAAGCTAATTTCTTGAAGATCTTGAATGTGCATGGAATCGGGCCTAAGCTGCTTTACTCGGATGAGGAGTGTTTGGTCTTGGAGTTTATTGAAGGCGAGCGGATCTTTGGGTACTTTGCTGATCATACCAAGGAAGAGATTTTGGCTGTCATCCAGAAGATTATTCAACAAGCTAAAAAAATGGATGAACTCGGAATCAATAAATTTGAACTCACCCATCCATATAAAGACCTATTGGTGAGAGGTGGGGAGCCTGTCTTACTTGACTTTGAGCGTTGCAAAAAGACGATACGCCCGAAGAATGTACGACAGTTTGAACAATTCTTAAGGAGCAAGAAAGTGCAACTGATCTTAACCCCTAAAGGCGTTGACACACAAAATCTATAAACACCTGCCTTTTCTACTCTTCCATGTTCCAAGAAAAAGTATGGCAGCTCTGCCGAAAGATTCCTCGCGGAAGAGTTACGACGTATAAGATTCTAGGGGATAAATTAAAGACCAAGGCGTACCGTGCTGTTGGGCAGGCATTGAAGCGAAATCCGTATGCGCCTCTTGTTCCTTGCCATCGCGTTGTAGCGAGCGATGGAAAGTTGGGGGGGTTTATGGGACAAAAGGTGGGGAAGTGCTTGTCTAAGAAAATAGCTTTATTGAAGAAAGAAGGTATACACGTTCAGAATGGTAGAATAAAGAACTTTGAACAAAAGATTTGGTATTAATCTCGCTTCTTCTTTTTCTGCTTCTTGATCTCTTTTTCTAACTGTAAGCATTCTAAGAGTTCTTTGTAACGGTTACGGATGGTGACTTCGGTGACGCCAGCTACGTCTGCCACTTCTCGCTGGGTGCGTTTTTCACCGTTTATGAGAGCGGCTACGTACAAGGCTGCGGCGGCGATTCCGGTTGGGCCTCGGCCGCTTGTTAATTCTACGTTTTGGGCTTGTTCGATGATCTCAACGGATTTGGATTGCGTTTCTGCATTGAGTTTTAATGCTGAAGCGAAACGGGCAATGTAATCTGCTGGATTGCTGGGCAGGATTTTAATGCCGAGTTCTCTTGTTACAAACCGATAGGTACGGCCGATTTCTTTCTTATCAATACCCGAGGCTTCACTGAGTTCATCTAGCGTACGAGGAACGTCATGGCGTCGGCAGGCCGCGTATAAGGCTCCTGCAACTACGCTTTCCATGGAACGACCTCGTACAAGGCCTTTTTGGACTGCGAGCGTGTAGATTCTGGAAGCTTCTTCTTCTACAGAGCCGGGTAATTTAAGATAAGAAGAAACTCTTTTGAGTTCTGAGAGGGCTAACTTTAAGTTGCGCTCAATTGCGGTTGAGATGCGTTGCTGCCACTTTCTTAATCGGAAGAACTTATTCTTAGACTTACCTTCCAATTGATATAAATCCGCTTTACGGCCTACATCGGTCCCTAAGCCTTGATCGAACTGGGTGTAGGACATCGGAGCGCCTGTTCTTCTTTTACGGGCGGCGGCTTCACTGTCGAATTCACGCCATTCTTGATCAAAGTCAACCATACGATCTTCAACGACAAGGCCACAATCCTTACAGATGATCTCTCCTTTATCTTTATTCCAGAATAAGTTAATGCCACCACATTCGGGACATTTCTTCACAAAGCTCAAGTACACCCCTCCACAAACTTTATATATCGAAAAAGGTCCAACTATATAAAGCTATTGGAAAACGGGCTTTGGTGATAAACTCCTACGTTGGTGATAAACTCGTCTCAGCGTCTATAAACGCTGTTTTCCTTACAACTACCTTTCTCGATTCAGTCGATACCCCTCAAGAAAACAAAATCTTTTCATTAAAGAATAATTAAACAGTGAAAACAAGTAAGAGTTTTTATCTTCCAAGTTCACTGGACATTTATGGTTTAAAGGTTTCGAATTCTTCTTTGAGTGCCTTGTTTAGACTATTTCTAGTGGCTCTTAGGAAGGTTTTTGGGTCTCGGTATTTGTCTTTGAGTATATTGATGGTTTTTAGGGTTTGTTCGAGTTTTGTTCTTTTGCAGTAGACTTCATAAGCGAGTGTTTTTGAGTTGCTGGTCAAGCTAATTACTCGGAGAATATGGGGTGCTTTGTACTGAAGTTCTAGGTCGAATCGTTGTAGTTTCCGGCTGTCTTTGGTTCTTCGTAGTACGCAGTCTTGGTGGATTTTGATCCATTCCGAATCGGGTTGTAGGGCATAGTAGCCTGTCTTCGGGTCATTCGGGATAACTGGTTTCCACTTAATCGGAAATGGAAGCGGATTATCTTTGAGCGTAATAACAAGATCTTTTTTATTATAGTAAGCAAAAGCGATGGGTACTGGTTGTACCTCATTTTTGTCCATGTTCCATCTCTTGCAGCATTTTCTTCTTGTTCTTCTCCATGATCAAGGCCAAAGGAATGTAGCTGCCTGCAGCGATGTAGGTGCACCAGACTTGCCAGGTTCTTTTCAGTCCTCGGTATCGTTTGCTTTTGTACATTTGTTTGTTGTCGGGGCTCCAGAGCTTCCAGATATCAACTGGGTTGGGTGGGTGGGCTGCTTGGATCAGTTCCGGCGTCACTTCCACAGGCTGGTCTTGCAGTTCTCTTGCTTTCTTATACATTTTAACCGTTCTCTTCGTGAATTCCACTCCGTCTGTAACAATTCTTGTCATGTGTTCACCTCATTCATTTGGTGGGAATCGCCTAAGGAGGCATTGGTACGGCATAGCCGGCTGATTCCCATTCCGATCTGTTCTGAAATCATTCTTCCCCCTTTGCTGGGGGTGTTAGTTTTCTTTTCCAGATTGGACTCATGATATAAAAAGTGGGGAAGCCGAAGAGGAGTAATAAGCCTCGGATTCCTTTTTTTCTTTCAGGAGGGGTATTGTGCAATATCTGTATGGCAAGGTTGTCTGTGTATTTGGAGGGTTGTCTATTCTGGAATTGTAGTTGTTCTTCTTGTTCAAGTTCTTCCGCGTACCTTTTTAGTTCAGGATTATGTTTCTTGTTGTCATAATAAAGCACCAATCCGATTACAAGACAAGGTATTCCAACCATTGCGCCAAGAAGGGTGAGGGTGAAAACAACTCCGACGATGATGAAGGCTTTGGCAAGGTTGTTTCTGGCTACTGCTTTTTTATGCTCTTCAGGCATACAGGGGACGGAAGGGTGCTTCTTGTTATCCTTTATCCACTTAGCTGTTCGCTTCTCAGATTCTTCTCGATCTAGGATAATGTGAGTCATGCGTTCAACCCCCAGATGTTTCCCGTTGCCTTGTATTGCCGGTTTGATTTTCTTAAGGTATGCACCATGAGCAGGATCATGAGCAGTTCGAATCCGTCTTCAAAAAAGTTGAAAGGTCCGGTTAGGAAATGAAATCCCAACAAGGCAATGCCTGTGATGCCTGCAGCCATCATAAGGATCCACATCAGTTTGTTCGGAGTCATGCCTTCGCCTCTTTTATCAAGTCTTCTTTCTTGGGCATTTTTTTCATTACGATGGGCAGGGCGATGAAGACAATCGCTATACCTCCAATCTGCAATAGCAATTTGAACAGGAAGGCAAGGGCTTGGCTGATCGGACTTGCAAACCAAGTGATTCCTGCACCAAGAAGCATCAAGGCACTAGCTCCTCCAAGTCCCAGGTTTTGTACGCGTTGAACCATTTCTTTAATGTTTATTTTCATTTTAATGCACCGCCACCTTGAGCAAAAGGTATATGCTTGCTGCTCCAAGTCCAAGGATGATGCCCCATTTCAACACCCAGGCTAGTAGTTTGTAGGCAATCCAACCTGCGAAGAGCCCTGCAATGAGCAGGAATAAAGCTTCGCCAGATGACAAGCTAGATAGGAAGCCAGTGGCTTGACCAGCATTTTCCATGACCTTGGCAGTAGCTTCTTGCTTTGCTGTTTCAATGACGTAGGTTGTGAGTTGGCTCATATTGGATTCACCTTCAGCTTTTGAGTACTTTCCAGCTTTCTTTTAGGATTTGGTAGGCTTCTTTGTCGCCTTCCCATATCCAGTTGATGAGTTGTCTTATCTTGTTTGGTTGGTTCATGTTTTATCCCCTCTGATGATACTGGTAAAGATGTACTTCTATATAAATATTTCTATTATTTAGTATACTTTATACTTTAAATAGAAAAGTATATAAAATAAAGCATATTGGCAGAAAGCATGAAAAACCATATAAACCCACCTGTAATCATGTTTAAACGTATGGCTAAGATCATCCTTTCTACCATGTACGACGCGAACCCCGTCATCTTTGCCATTACCAAGTTCGGTGCTGATCGCATCATTGTTATTCTGAACAAGGAATCGGACAAGGAGCAGGACAAAGCCTTAGAAACCCTGCAAAACTCGTTCAAAGGAGTTATTGAAATCAAGACGATTAAAGTAGACCCTTATGATGTTGTCCAGATTGCGAGGGAAACCACCAAAGCCATTGACTTGATGAGTGACAAGGACCATTTGATTGTGAACATTTCTGGTGGTAGAAAGACCATGGCTTTAGGGTTATTGTATGCGGCCTATGCTCGCTCTTCTAAAATTAATAAAATTGTGTATTGCTCAGAAGAGAAGCAGATCATCCAGCTTCCTAAATTATCCTTTAAATTAACACCCAGCCAGCAGAAAGTCATCGAACTCATCGAGGAAGGCAAACACAAGAACATCCTCGATATGGCCGACAAGATAGAGATCTCAAGAGGAATGCTTTATAGGAACATTAAGGAGTTGCAGGACCTGGGATTACTCGAAGAAAACGATGGATTGAAATTGACAGATGCAGGGAGGATAAGTGTACTTTGAATAGCCTTGCTTTTCGTGAGGATGTATTTGATCCTTTTATGGGAAGTCAAATAACCGCAACGTTTATAAATGTACAAATAATTACAACGATTGTTCACAAAATGACAACAATATTAAAGCCAGGAATTGAGAAGATCCTGAACATATTCTATAAAAACCAGAATCAGCAGACTCATCTACGCGAGCTTTCAAGGATGACAAAAATGCACGGCCAGAGCATCACTCGATACCTGAAAGCGCTGGAAAAGGAAGGCATCCTGAAATCAGAGAAAAAAGGCAATCTAAAGCAATACTCGCTGCGAATGAACAAAAAGGCGTGTTTTACACGGGCACTTTTTGACATAGAGAAATTTGAAAAACTGCCGGACATGCGAAAAAGCGCTGTGGCAGCTTACATACGGAAGCTTCCTGAAATGCCTGTTTTTATCGTGCTTTTCGGCTCAACCGCAAAAGAGACGTACACAGCCGAGTCAGACATGGACTTACTGCTCATAGCCAACCGGAAAATCCAGGCAAGAGACGCTGAAAAGGAAGCAGACGCTTTAAACGCAGTGAAAATAAGCACGTTTCAAATGACTTATTCTGATTTCATAAAAGAATTAAAACTAAAAGAGGACAACGTGGTGCAATCCGCCTTGCAAACAGGCTACCCCCTGATGAACCACCTCTTCTATTACGAGGCCCTGCAAAATGAAGGAATATGACCTGCGCTTGCTGGTGGACAATCCGGGAATAGTGGATGAGAAGATAAAAGAATTTGCGGATAAGGGCATTGTAAAAAGACAGGATGCTGACCCTCATGAAATCCAAGGGCACCTCCAAAAAGCAGAGCATAACTTGAGGTTTATCTCTGAAGTCATAAAGCTCAGATTCCATGACTGGGCGATTACAGGCTGTTACTACGCCTGCTATCATGCTGCTTCCGCCCTGATCCTGAAAAAAGGCTATTCCTCCAAGAACCACCTGGCTACCCTCTGCGTGTTGATAAAAGAGTTTTACAAGAAAGAGCTAAGTGAAGAAGACATTGAGCTGTTTTCTCGTTTTCTGGACTACCAAGACATGATGTTTTACGTGGAGTCCAAAAACAAGCGGGAAGACGCCACGTATTCCACAAAGACGCTGTTTGACCCGAAAGAATCAGAGCCTTTAAGAGTGAAGGCAGCGCTGTTCGTTTCAAAGATCAAATCCATACTGGGAGAAAGCTAAGATGAATGAATCGCAAGGGCAGAACGTCATGGTTCAGGATGGTAAATTCAAAAACATCCTTGATGTGGCCGACAAGATACAAATCAGCAGAGGCATGCTCTACCGCAACATCAAAGAACTCCAAAACCTCGGACTCCTCGAAGACCAAGATGGACTCAAATTGACAGATGCAGGGAGGATCAGTGTATTATGAAAACGAAAAGTAAAAAAATAACCCTGCAAAAAAAAACTGAAATACCATCAGGATACCATCTAATGATTGTCGGTGTTACGGGAAGTGGGAAAACCCACGCTCTCAAATATATACTTAGTCAAACGCCAGGAATCATCATCGTGCTCGATCCACACGCAACCCCTAAAGGATGGCCAGATAATTGTCATGTGAAAGGAGCCGGACGCCAGTTCGTAGAGATACAAAGTACTCTACAGCTCGCAGAAAAAGAACTTGACATTCGCTACCAAGCCCGAGCTAAAGGCAGAACTATCTTTACACCTATAACCCTCGCATTTGACGAGCTCCCATCTATAGTGGCTGAAGTTCCTGAAGCCAAAATTGTGTTCAGCCAAATTGCACGCGAAGGACGTAAGGTAAACCTATTCCTAGCCATGAGCACTCAAAGTGACCGTGTTAAAACACTAGGAATCACAGGAGAAGGAGACGTAAGAGATAATTTCATCAAAATCGCTATGCCACACACACCTCCTGGCTTCAAAGCCGACCACAAAACAGCTACCATGACCATTGGTGAAACCAAACACAAGATAATTATCCCAAGAGAAATAGCGCCCTCCTCTCACCAAAGCAAGTCAAACCCTTTACCACCCATCAACCCCCATAACGAAGACAACATAGATGACGAAGAAGAAGACGACTCAAACAAAGAAGAAGAAACATTCACCACAACAACCACTCCCAAGAAGAACAAACTAGCCCGGTTCATCAAGTGGGTTATCGAAGAAGACATCGAAGCAATACAATCAATACAAGAAGGCTGGGATGTGTTATTCCCAAAAAAGAAAAAATAGAAAGGAGAAGCATGCGTACAAAAAAAGAACAAAAAACAAACGGAGCCAATCTCGGCTTTGAGCAGAAGCTCTGGCAAGCAGCCGATAAGATGCGTAATAACATGGACGCTGCCGAGTACAAACACGTCGTTCTAGGCATTATCTTCCTAAAATACATTTCAGATGCTTTTCTTGAACTCCACACTAAACTTGCCCAGGAAAAAGGACAGGGTGCTGATCCTGAAGATCAGGATGAATACAAAGCAGAAAACGTATTCTGGGTGCCAAAAAAAGCTAGATGGGATTACATACAATCTAACGCCAAGCAACCCACGATCGGAAAACTCATTGATGATGCGATGGATGCCATTGAGAAAGACAACCCTTCCTTGAAAGGAGTTCTTGCAAAAGAGTATGCCCGACCTAGCTTAGATAAGCACCGTTTAGGCGAGCTTATTGATCTTATAGGAACCATTGGTTTAGGTGATAAAGAAAATAGAAGCAAAGATATCCTCGGTCGGGTATATGAGTATTTTTTAGGGCAATTTGCCGATGCAGAAGGAAAAAAAGGTGGTCAGTTTTATACGCCGCGAAGTATTGTGAAACTCTTAGTTGAGATGATTGAACCCTACAAAGGAAGGGTATTTGACCCTTGCTGTGGAAGCGGTGGCATGTTCGTCCAAAGCGAGAAATTTGTCGAAGCCCGAGAAGGCCGGAAAGGACTCAAAAAAGGAGACCTCTCTGTTTATGGCCAGGAAAGCAACCAGACCACTTGGCGCTTATGCACTATGAACCTTGCCATACGAGGCATAGATGCCAATATCAGATGGGGCGATAGTTTCCACAATGACCAACATAAAGACTTGAAAGCAGATTTTATTTTAGCGAATCCCCCTTTTAATGTTTCAGACTGGAAAGGTGAACTCTTGCGAGAAGATGTGCGCTGGAAGTTTGGGGTGCCGCCTATTGGTAATGCCAACTTTGCCTGGGTTCAAGACTTCATCCACCATTTAGCACCTGCTGGTGTTGCTGGCTTTGTACTGGCTAATGGATCTATGAGTTCTAATACGTCTGGCGAAGGAGAGATCCGTAAGAACATTGTAGAAGCGGACCTCGTGGATTGTATGGTAGCTCTGCCCTCCCAACTGTTCTATAACACGATGATTCCTGCCTGTTTATGGTTTGTATCTAGAGATAAGAAGAATCATAAGTTCCGAGACCGAAGAGGAGAAGTCCTCTTTATTGATGCTCGTAAAATGGGGGTTATGGTGGATCGCAGACATCGAGAGCTCTCAGATGAGGATGTGAAGAAAATTACTGAGGTTTATCATGCCTGGCGAGGCGAAGGCGGAAAATATGCAGATGTAAAAGGGTTTTGCAAAGCGGTGAAATTGGATGAGATACGAAAGCATGAGCATATATTAACACCCGGGCGGTACGTCGGAGCCGAAGAAGAGGAAGAAGACAGCGAAGCATTTGAGGAGAAGATGAAACGCCTTACCTCTGA
Organism: Nanobdellota archaeon; assembly: GCA_038046485.1. Classification (GTDB taxonomy): domain Archaea; phylum Nanobdellota; class Nanobdellia; order Woesearchaeales; family SM23-78; genus JBBSWA01. The sequence continues at coordinate 35,249 of JBBSWA010000050.1, read as the reverse complement.
GCTTGTAGAGCAGATGAAGCAAGGGCAGAAACTAGATGAAGAGATAAAGAAAAACTTGGTGGGGATCGGGTGGAAACTAAGTTAATTCATTAAAAAAGTAGAAAAATTAGATACATTACGCGATTTCCGTCGTCTATAAATATAAAAAGAAAAGCTTTAAATACTACTAACAGATTAACGCGTTAATGGATGATAAAAAACTTATGGAAACGACCTCAAATAAGCTCAATTTACTTGCAGGACTGCTTATAGATATAAAACAGTTATTGGGAGAAAAAATGTCAATAAAAGAAAAGGTAGAGTATTTAGTGCGGCGAGGGATAACAGATGATGAAGATATGTCTGCGATACTCGGCATAACTCGAGGTCATGCTTCAAAAGAAAAAGCAATGTTAAAGAAAAATGGTTGATGAAAAAAAGTTATTTGAACGGTTAGATAGAATAGCCAAACTTATAGCAGCGGTAGCCATACAAGGTAAGAATCTCAAAGAACAAGTTAACTTATTATCTGGGATAGGACTCCAGCCAAGCGAAATTGCAGAAATAATAGGTAAAAGTCCGAACCTTGTCCGAGTAACAAAAGCTTCTTTAAAAAAAGAAAAAGCAAGATGAGGTAAAAAATGACAAATGAGGATATAAAAAAGATTCGTGAAATGTTGGAGTTCTTAGTAAAACAGAAAATTTCAGAAAGAGTTTCTCATTTGACCGGAACGGAAAAAAAAGTATATGACCTTACTGGTATCAAAGGACAGTCAGAACTTGTAAAGACATTAAACGTTGCACCTAACACTATTTCTAATGTTTGGAAAAAATTGGAATCTGAGGGTATGCTAATTAAAGAAGGGAAGAAATATCGGAAGGTAGTTTAATATGTCTTCAAATGCTGAAGAAATAGTCACCAATCTAAAAGCTTTATTAAAAATACATTCTAAAGCTATAGATGTAATTAATGCTGCTAAAAAAAAGGATAATAAAGAAATTTCTAATAGGGTAGGAATACACATTACATTGATAAGTAGGATATTGAGCAAAGCAAAAGATTTTGAATTTGTAGAAAAAAAGGGAGGAAAATGGATAAAAAGTAAAAAAATAAAGGGGTATGATCTTAAACGAATGGTTAAACCAGATAACCTCCCAAGATTTAATGAATTAAAAATAAGAACTTATAATAGAACAAAAGAGATCAAAAAGAATTATGAATCTGAATTCATTAGTGAAGCAAAATGTAACTTAAAATCTTATACAGATATTTACGTGATTGAGAACACCCTTAGAAAGATTATATTTGAGGCCTTTGGGGGGAAAAAAGATTGGTGGGAGATGGACTTTGTATCTAAAGAGGTATTTAGCTATGCAGAAAGCATAAGAATTGCAGAGTCTAAACATCCATGGATTAAAAAAAGAGGGGATCATCCCATCTATTATGTAGGGTTAGAAGAATTAAAAAAAATAATAACTAAGCATTGGGATAAATATTTTAAATGGATTGGGAATAGGGATAAATTTATGGTTTGGGTTGATGAAATAATTCCTATTAGAAATATGATCGCACATAATGTTAGGTTAGAGGCTGAAGAAATTAATACAGTAGAAACAAAATCAAAATGGCTAATTACTTTAATAAATAACCAAAAAAATGAACCAAAAAACAAAATTCAAACAAACTGAAATAGGAATGATTCCTGAAGATTGGGAAGTGAAGAAGCTAGGTGGCTACGCTGTAAAAATTGGGAGTGGAATTACTCCAAGAGGCGGTAGTTCAGTATATATAAGCCATGGAGTCGCTTTAATCCGTAGTCAAAACGTATATAATGAGGGTTTCAATAAAGAAGGACTTGCTTATATTGACAACGAAACAGCGGAATTAATGAAGAATGTTGAATTGCAAGAAGGGGACATTTTACTTAATATTACAGGAGATTCTGTTGCAAGATGCTGTATAACTCCATCTGAAGTTTTACCTGCACGGGTAAATCAACATGTTCTCATTATAAGGACCAAAAAAGAACTCAACCCCTATTTTTTGCGATATTACCTTGTTTCTAACTCTACTCAAAGATCTCTTTTGAGTTTTGCCGATTCTGGAGGAACGAGGCAAGCCCTAACAAAAACAATGATAGAATCATTTAATATATCATTTACTGGCTTAGAAGAGCAATCCTCTATCGCTTCCATCCTCTCCTCTCTCGACTCAAAAATCGAGCTGAATGAACAAATGAACAAAACACTGGAAGCCATCGGCCAGGCCATCTTCAAGCATTGGTTTGTGGACTTTGAGTTCCCTAATGAGAAAGGCAAGCCGTATAAGTCAAGTGGTGGGGAGATGGTGGATTCTGAGTTGGGAGAGGTGCCGAAGGGGTGGGAGGTTGGAAAATATGAGGATTTAGTGACAATATCAACAGGTAAAGGACTAAAAAGAGAGAAGTTTATTGAAAATGGAGGATTTCCGGTTTTAGGAGCAAATGGCGAATTAGGAAGAACTGATAATTATCTTTTTGACGAAAAACTAATCCTAACTGGGAGGGTCGGGACGCTTGGAACCATCTATCTTGTAAAAGATAAAGTTTGGATTTCTGATAATGTTCTTATTTCAAAGCCTAAATTTGATGAAGCTTATTATTATGCTTATTTTATAATCAAGGCATTTGATTTTAAATCCTTGAATAGAGGCAGTACACAACCTCTTGTAACCCAAACAGACTTAAAAAACCAAAGAGTCACAGTCCCAGATAAGCGAATACTGAAGTTATTCCATGAAGTTTGCTTACAGTTATTTGATAAAATCTACTTAAACAATACAAATTCAAAAAATTTATCACAAATCCGCGACTCTCTCCTTCCTAAGCTTATGTCTGGAAAGATAAGAGTAGGTATCGACAATGGTTAAATATGATGTAATAGCTGTTTTAGAAAACCTTCCAATGGGTGGAAAATTCAAAATTGCAATAGATAAGGATCAACCTTTAAAAGGTAAAATAAGAATACATATTGGCGATGAGAAAAATCCTTCTGCTGTAATTCAGCCAATGGAAAATGCTTCCCCCTGCCATTTAGATGCAATCTTAAAGGAAATGAAAAAGGAAATAAAATTTAAGGATAATAAACAAGAAGCTAAATTCGATTTATATATAAAAGAAGGGTTTTTGTCCAAATTTAGCGAAGGCCATCCGATAGCGTTAGTTAAGATTATAGATATAGAAGCAGCAGATGAGAAGGAGCATGCTTTGAATGAAATGTGTATTCTTATAGATGAATTGAGCCTTATACTTAGTTTTAACTATTCATTACCTACTGAAAGACTGTTTATCGTCATGATTAACAATGAAACTAATGAATTGTTAACAGAAGCGACTAATTATTGGTTGAATTACAAAAACCTTAATACTTTTCAAGAAGGAGGAGTTATCTATATTATTCCAAAGGAGAATCCAATTGTCAACTTAGAAAAAATGACCAAAGTCTTAGCTTGGGAATATAAAGAATTGACAGAAGGTAAGAAAGAAGATCAACTTCTTGCCAAATGTTTAATGGAGCACAAGAAACTCCTTAGAAATAAACCTGGAGAAAAGGGGCAGGATAGTTTAATGGGTTATTGGACAATAATTACTATACTAGCTGAAAGCTATAACCTTTCTCTTCGAGAAAAAGTTGAGAGATTGTTTAAGGATCATGACATGGCCAAGGAATATGATGATATCAAAGCTTCTTGGAAATATAGGGGTTCATGGGAGCATTTCAGAAAGATACCTACTGAATTTAAAGAAAGTGGATTTGACTTCAGAGCGCTAAAGATAGTCACGGATAAGCTATTAATGAAGGTTTTCGCTAGAGAATCAGAGAGGATACAGAAATGCCTAACATCATAACTGAATCTGAAATCGAAGATCAAGCCTTACAATTACTCGAAGAGCTGGGCTATAAGATACTTCACGGCCCAGATATTGCTTGTGATGGTGAACATCCCGAACGGAGTAGTTATTCGGAGGTTGTCCTTCTAGGTAGATTGAAAACAGCGATAGATAAGCTCAATCCAAGCCTTCCAGAGGAGGCAAAAGAAGAAGCGGTAAAGAAGCTTCTTCGCTTAGAAACGCAAGACCTTGCGACAAACAACTATCAGTTCCACCGCTTTCTAACAGAAGGTATCAGCATAAGTTATAGGGAAAAAGGAGAGATCGTACATAAAATTGTTAAGTTGATCGATGAGAATCTAAAGAATAACGAGTTCTTGGCCATTAACCAATTTACGATTATAAATGGGCATTATAATCGAAGACCTGATATTATCATCTTTGTAAATGGCCTTCCTTTAGCGGTTATTGAATTAAAGAATCCAGCGGATGAGAAAGCCACGATTTGGTCTGCTTTCAGTCAACTTCAAACCTATAAGGATCAAATTCCGCAGTTGTTTCATTACAATGAGCTCTTGGTAACGAGTGATGGATTACAATCACGTTGTGGAAGCCTTACAGCAGATAAAGACCGGTTTGTTCCTTGGAAAACAGTGCATGGCAAAAAGCCTTCTATTTATACACCCGAACAAGACACGCTTCTTCGGGGGATCTTTGACAAGAAGGTCTTTCTGGACTTAATCAGCCATTTCAATGTATTTTCAACAACAAAGATTAAAGGTCAGAATGTTTTGGTAAAAAAGCTTGCCGCCTACCATCAATACAATGCCGCCAATAACGCAGTAGAGTCTACGGTTAAAGCAACGCATTCAGATAAACGTGCTGGAGTCGTATGGCACACGCAAGGGTCTGGCAAGAGCTTGACCATGGCCTTCTATGCAGGCAAGATCATTTTAGAATTAAACAATCCCACGATTGTTGTATTAACGGATCGCAATGACTTGGATCAGCAGTTGTTTGACACGTTTACAGATTGTAAAGACCTATTACGACAAACCCCTGTCCAGGCCGATTCAAGAGAGAAAGTAAAAGAACTACTTAGCGTAGCTTCTGGTGGTGTCATTTTTACAACAATCCAGAAATTCTTTCCAGAAATAAAAGGGGGCAAATATCCTTGTCTTTCAGATCGAAAGAACATTGTTGTTATTGCAGATGAAGCGCACAGAAGTCAATACGACTTCATTGATGGCTTTGCTAGGCACATAAGAGACGCATTACCCAATGCATCTTTTATTGGCTTTACAGGGACGCCGATTGAAAAGAAAGATAAAAGTACGCCCGCTGTATTTGGAAAATGCGTTGATATCTATGATATTGAGCAAGCAGTGGAAGATAGCGTAACTGTAAAGATCTGGTATGAAAGTCGTCTCGCTAAACTTGATTTGAAGCCGGAAGAGCGACCCAAGATTGATGAAGCCTTCGAGGAAGTGACAGAGCAAGAAGAAGCAGAAAGTAAGGAAAAGCTGAAAAGCAAATGGGCTCGTCTGGAAAAAGTCATTGGAAGCCCTCGTAGGTTAAAGAGAATCGCAAAGGACATTGTTCAGCACTTTGAGAAACGTTTAGAGACAATGGAAGGAAAAGGCATGATTGTATGTATGAGTCGAAGAATCTGCGTTGAACTATACAAAGAAATTGTTAAGATAAGGCCTGAATGGCATGATCCAGATGATAGGAAAGGTGCGATTAAAGTTATCATGACAGGCAATGCATCCGAACATGAATGGCAGGAGCATATTCGCAATAAAAAGAGGAGAAAAGAGATTGGCGATCGCCTGAAAGACCCTTTAGATCCCCTGAAGCTTGTGATGGTTAGAGATATGTGGTTAACCGGATTTGATGCGCCTTGTCTTCATAGCATGTATGTTGACAAGCCCATGCAAGGACATGGTTTAATGCAAGCCATTGCACGAGTGAACCGTGTTTTCAAAGATAAGCCAGGTGGATTAATCGTAGATTATATTGGGCTTGCCGACAACCTTAGAAATGCCTTAGCCAATTATACTCAAGGCGATCGAAAACAAGTCGGCTTACAAGAAGAAGCAGTCGCTTTAACCTTAGAAAAGTATGAAATTGTGGAAGCTATGTTTCAAGGGTTTAACTATAAAAAGTTCTTTAAGACTCCTCAAAACGAGAAGCTTTCCTTTATTATGCAAGCAGCAGATCAAGTTTTAAAGCAAGAGGATGGAAAGAATCGGTTCCTGAAGAATGTCACAGGTCTTTCCCAAGCATTTGCTTTAGCTGTTCCTCATGAAACCGTCTTAAAGCTTCAAGATGAGGTCGGTTTCTTCCAAGCTGTGCGCTCAACCATAGCCAAGACTGAAACAGATAGTGGAAGACAAACCGAAGAGCTGGATTCGGCTATTCGCCAAATTGTCTCTCAAGCAGTGATATCTGATAGAATTATTGATATATTTGCTGCAGCAGGCCTAAAAAAACCTAATATTTCTGTACTTTCCGAAGAGTTCCTAGCCGGAGTTAAAGAACTTCCTCAAAAAAACCTAGCGTTTGAAGCGCTAAAAAAACTGCTTAATGAGGAGATCAAGATCCGGTTAAGGAAAAATATGGTTCTTGGAAGGTCTTTCCTGGAACTACTCGAAGAAAGCATTCGACGTTATACAAACAGAAATATCGAAGTCGCTGAGATCATTGAGAACCTTGTTGAATTAGGACGAAAAATGAGAGTGTCTGATGAACGCCCTAGCAAATTAGGTTTAAGTGAGGAAGAAACTGCGTTTTATGATGCACTAGAAACAAATAATAGTGCTGTAAAAGTGTTGGGGGATGATAAACTTAAAATGATTGCAAGAGAAGTGGTTTCTACCGTAAAAAGCAATCGAAGTATCGATTGGACCGTGCGAGAAAATGTTCAAGCTAAATTACGAGTAATGGTTAAACGAGTTTTGAAAAAATATGGTTACCCGCCAGATATGCAACAGAAAGCTACAGACACAGTATTGGAGCAAGCAAAGTTATTAGCTGAAGAAGTAACGGAGAATATACAAACTTAGAGTTCTTATATCACTCTTTTCTCTTGCTCACCCGTACCGTCCATCCTTTCTCGGTTTTGAGCTGTTCAGGATGTCTGCACTTAACGCTCCTTGACGGAGCAAGATTGGATCCTCTATATAAAACAGCCGTGGTTCTTCCGCCTTTTCCGAAGGAATTCCGATATAACCCAAACACCACTGGACATGGGCACATAATCTTTTTTAAAAGGAATGGGACTTTGTTAAAATGGAAGGCAGTTTTTCAGGGGAAAAAGGCATTAAAACATTTTAACGTGAAACCATGGACAAAAAAAAGTTTGAATTTCTTATTTCCGAGGGAGAAGGGTATGATGTCGAGTTTAAGGAATCTTTCTCTTCAGACCTAGGCAGGGAAATATGCGCATTTGCAAACTCTAACAGCGGCAAAATCCTGTTGGGAGTCTCTGATGATAAACAGGTCAAAAGAATTGAAATAACCAATAAGCTAAAATCCCAGGTTCATGATTTAGCAAGGAACCTCGATCCCAAGTTAGCATTATTCCTTGAAGAGTTTGATCATGTCCTTATTATTCATGTTCCTGAAGGAAAAAACAAGCCCTATTCTGCAAACGGCAAGTTTTATGTGAGGCAGGGCTCAAATTCCCAGCAGCTTGCAAGGGATGAGATAAGAGAGTTCTTCCAAAAGGAAGGCAGGATAACCTTTGATGAAAAGCTAAATGAGAAATTTAATCTAACTGCTGATTTCAATAAAGACGCTTTCAGCTTGTTTTTGGAAAAATCGAAGATAAGCTCTGTCTTAGATAGGGAGGAGATCCTTAAGAATTTAGAGCTTTTAGAAGATAAGAAGCTGAAAAATGCGGGAGTTCTGTTATTCTGTAATAAGGTCACTAGATTCTTTCTGAATGCCCAGCTTACCTGCGCCTTGTTTTTGGGAAGGGATAAAGTGAATATTCTTGATAAGAAGGAGTTTTATGGCGATCTGCATTCAAACTATAACCAGGTTATGGAATACATCAAATCAAAATTAAACACGGAATATTTGATAAAGACGACAGGCCCAAGGGAAGAAAGGCTGGAATTGCCTGAAGAAGCGTTGCGGGAGGCGTTGCTTAATGCCATCGTGCATAGGGATTATTTTTCAAATGCCGAGATACAGGTTTACATCTTTAAGGATAGGTTGGAAATCGTAAACCCTGGCGGACTTGTTCCAGGGATGAGGCTCTCTGATCTTGGGAAAAAAAGCCTTTCCAGGAATAAGCTGCTTTTTGGCCTGCTTTCCAGAATGAACTTAGTGGAAAAAGCAGGTACAGGAATTTTAAGGATAAGAAATGCCATGAAAGACTACAAGCTTGAATCCCCTAGGATAGTGACGGACGGGAATTGGTTTGCTATAACATTCAAGAGGCCTGATCTGCAGAAAGAAAGCTATGAGCAAAGGTTCTACGGAAAGAAAACTACCCAGAAAACTACCCAGAAAACTACCCAGAAAATGCTGGAGCTCATTCGGAACAATCCATCCATCACCAGAAAAGAACTGGCGGAAGCAATAGGCATTACAGAAGACGGGATTAAATACAACCTAGCAAAGCTTATCCAAGAAGGAAAGATCAGAAGAATAGGTCCTGACAAAGGCGGCAGCTGGGAGGTCTTGAAATGAATAATAAAGGAAATAAACCGCACGATCATCATAAAGTCATGGAACTCGTCCAAGACGGCAAGTTCATCTCAACTATGAAATAATTTTCATACAAAAAATTAGGGAGGTGAAAAATGAGTTACGTCCGCTTCAATGAGCCTTTACGCTACTTTAAGGGAAGTAGCGCGAGCTATGTCTTTACCTCAGGTGGTAAATTAACCAAAAAGGGATGGGAACGAGACGAAACAACCTATACTGAAGATTACGATGACCATTATAATGATGATAAGACCTTTGCAGACCTGCTCTGCCGATATGTGGCCATCGTCACTCAGGACGAAAAATACACATGGAAAATAGCCGGAACCCTCGCAAAGAAACTTAAGATACCTCTGCGCAAACACAAGCTCACCTTCAAAGAATGGAGCAAAGAATCCGATAAAAACACGAAAGCATGGTACAAAACCAAGATCGGAAAACAGTTCAAAAAAATGCTGAAAGAACAAGAAACGAAGAGATAACACGTAAGGTACAGAACATACCCTCTGTATGAGCGCAATTAAAAAATACTTTCTGTTTATTGTGCACATACAAAAAATGTCTTCTCCAGAATTCACTCCTTCCTTCTACTCACTCGTACAGTCCAGCCTTTCTCGGTTTTGAGCTGTTTGAGGATGTCTGGACTCAATCCTCCTTGACGGAACAAGGACGAGAATCGTTGACTGTTAAGGACCAGTAAATCCTCATACACACCTTCCTTCTTCAACAACTCAATAAACTCGTCCGTCTTCGGATATTCAACCTTGTCAAAAGCCTTCACAGAAACCTTCTTCTCCGTGCCCCAAACAGCTTCGAGTTCATATTGTTGAGCGTATGCGATGAGTTTTTGTCTGAGTTTTTCTTTTTCTTTGCTAAGGATGTTTTCCTTTTCCAATAATTCAGTGTATTCGTCCACTAGTTTCAAGCCATCGTCCTTCTTGAACTCCTCAGGAGTCTTCTTTTCCAAAGCAATTTCATGTTTCCAGGCAGGACACATGTTCTTATACACGCACCAATTACAGAGTGGATTTACATTCGTTGGAAACTCCACGCAGTTCTCAATTTCATGAATCAGCCTCTCTGTACTCTCTTTCAACAACAACAATTGTTCTTCGCTTCGTTCAGAAATCATTTCTTTGTCAAAGGCTAAGAAATACCACACCAACTTGACCTTTTTAGCATCTTTAAAGCGCTGCTTCACCCATAAACTATACATGGCGAGTTGTCGATCTTCATCCAGCTCTTCCTGGGCTTTGAGTTTCTTATTCGTCTTGTAGTCACACACATAGTAGTTTCCTTCTGTATCGCAAGATAGCCGGTCAATGCGGATGCTGTATTGCCCTCCATTCAGTTTCAAGTAATCCTCTGTTTCAATGCCTAGAGTTCGCCATTGATCAAAAGGAGTGTAATGCGAATAGTATTCAGCTACAAAGCGCTTTCCCATGTCTTTGAAGTTATCCGCATTATATTCGGTGTTGTTGATGGCTTTTCCGTCCCAGTTCTTATCCCAGTTTTCAAGAAAAAAAGAGAGTAATTCTTCTTTAGAAATCCTTTTCTCATGCTGCAAGTCCCGGTACAGCTTCTCTAGGGCCTCGTGAACCCGTTTTCCCATGAAATTCTCAATCGTGTCGGGTACTTCCACTTTAACCTTGTCCAGGTACTGTAATTTGTACTTGTACTTGCACTGTTCAAATGTGCCTAGTTTGGAATGGGAGTAATTGGCCATGAAAGCGTTAAAGTGCCGTTGTTTTAAAAGGTTTAGGCATTCATCGATGAGGGCAACCAGGCCAACAACACGGCCGACGTTTTCCAGCTATAAACTCTGTGCATGCTCGTTTGACATGATTTTTCCTTGTCTCTGGTTTCTTGGCTGGCATAGCGATGTTCGACGAGGGTCAAGTGCCTTGGTCGTCGAAAAGTATATAAAAACCTAAATCTTAACCAAGGGTATGGCAACTGTTTCATTAGAACAAGTGAATGAGAATGTACTCGCTTTAAAACAAGAGATGGATGCGATTAAAGAGCTCTTAGAAGAGTCTCAATTAGATCTTCGAGATGATGTAATTGCTCAGGTAGAAGAATCTAGAAAACGGCCAGTTTCTGAGTTTAAAACACAGGAAGAGATCGAGAAAAAATTCATATGAAGTACCAGAATCGGTATGATCCGAAAGCTGAAAAACAGCTGGATAGACTACCGAAAAGCGTTGCTCGACGGATCATTCTTAAAATGCGCGAAGTTGGAGAAACCGGCCGCGGTATCGAGGCGCTCAAAAATGAGACGTATGGCTTTAAAATCCGAATAGGCGGATACAGGGTACTCATTGATCTAAACCACAATCCCGCTACGATTTGGGTACGATACATCGATATCCGAGGTCGCATTTACAAGAACCTTTAAAACGACCAAAACGGTATTGCGCTTAACATTTTTTGATTGGTGGTTCTTGACACTTGGTGGCAAAGAAGTCGATAAACAGATCCAGAGCATGGGTGACTACAAAAAACAGCAAATGTAGTCACCTGATAGATTTACACGGAACAGCCGTAAATCTTGCGGATTTCTTGAGCGAAGGCTTATATAGAATCCTTTCTATACTCATTTTAAGCATGAATCCAAAGCTTTATATATCATAAATGGATAATATGATCCAAATATGGATAATAAGCTTAAGATCATTAACTACCTAGGAAAGCACCCCGAAGAAGTGTTTACCATGCGAGAACTGAGCCAACAAACCAACATCCCCTACGCTACCTTTCACCGAACCCTTAAAGAGATGAAAGACCTTGTACAAACAAGGGTCATCGGAAAGTCAACCACCGTAGCCTTAAAGATTGGCAATCCCATTATGAAGTCCTACCTTGCCATCGGTTCAGAAGAAGAAAAGAAGGAATTCATCAAAAAACAGCCGTTCATCCATAAGATTGCTTCTGAATTGAACACAAAAGAAATCACACTCTTGTTTGGAAGTTATGCCAAAGGAACTCACAAAGAAACCTCTGATGTGGACTTGCTCATCATCCACAAGGGTGAAAAAAGCCTTTCTTTTTCCAAGTACGAAACCCTCTTCAAAAAAAAGATCAATCCCTTGTTCATTACCAAGCTAGAATTCAAAAAAATGCTCAAAGACAAAGAAGAAAATGTGGGAAAACAAGCCTTAAAAGATCACATCCTTTTGAATAATCCAGAAGGATTCTGGGAGTGCGTACTGCATGGGTGACTACAAAAATCGGTTTGAAGAATACGTGGTGCAAAAACAGATCGCTCCATCAAACAATACCTTCAAAATCAAGCTATTTCTCAAAAAAGGGGAGAATAGCTTACTCATTGCTAAACACATCAAAGATATGCAACCCCAGAAAGGAGAGCCAGAAAAAATTTACTGGAATTATTGGGCCATAACTGTTTCCTACTACTCTATGCTTTACTGCGCCAAAGCCCTTATCCTAACCAAAGGATATGAGGTGCACAGCCACGAAGCCTGTCAAATTGCTTTGGGACACTTATGCGTACCCGACCCGATTGAACGCGAAGACCTTGAACTGCTCAATCAAGCTCATAAACTATTTGAGGATGAATACGTCAAATATTTTGAAGATGCCAAAACAGAAAGCCACATCGCACGATATTCTGCCATAAAGACCTACACAGAAAGAAGGCTCGAAGAGGTCTTTGAGAACGCCCGAAAGTTCGTAAGCAAAATCGCCCTCATCTTATCCGATCAAAATTAAAATAGAACCTTGTACGGTTCGAGTGCCCTTGTAGAGGGGGAACATGCTACACCCCTACTACCTTTACACCTTTGTTTCGAAAGCCTTTGTCAAATGTGGCGATATACTCCACCTTAAATGATTTCAAGAAGGCTAGGCTTGTGCAGTCCGTAAAGCTCATTTCAAGCTGTTGAAAGAGCTTCCAAGCATCATTAAACACAGAGCTTTCGATGGGGGCCATGGCAAACCCAGATTGAAGTAGATAAGTGCCCATTTCCAATGCTGCGTCTTTGCTCACTTTACGTAGCAGTACCGTGACGGTCTCATCAAAGATGTAGTCGGTGAATAGAACGTTCCCATATTGACTGGATAAAACCGCTTGCATGAGTGTTCGTGCTTGAAGATGATGTACATCTTTTGGATTGATAAAAGCACATAAAACGCTGCTATCCAGAAGAAGAGTCATCCGTACAACACTTCGTCTATTTCTTCGCTCAATCGCTTGGGACCGTTAAAGGTTTTCATGTCCATGAAATGTAGCTTGGGCTTTTTAGAACGGCTCATCCAAAGCTTCATGGCCAAGGTGAGGGCTTCCCCTACCGGAAGGTCCTCCATGACCGCTTGGGCCTTAAATTGCCGAAACACCTTTTCCGTCACATTCTTCACACTTAGTTGCATAAAGTAGTACAAGTCCTACTTGTATTTAAACTTTATGGTTCGAGGAAAAGAGAACTTCAATATAAAACCTTGCTCGAGAAATCTGGAAAATTTAGGGGTTCGACCGTGGTTCTTACGGATTTCCCGAAGGAAATCCGACACGAACCAAAGACCACTGGACATCCTGTCATAAGCTTTTTTAAAGGAAAGGCGTTTCGGGTGATTATGGATGAAAGTTCAGCACTGGTTGTGTTTCAGGACAAGAAGATTCGAAGAATCTGGTTCAATGAGGAGTGGTGGTTTGTAGCAGTCGATATCATTACTGCTTTAACTGATTCTAAAGACCCCTCTGGATATCTCAAAGATATGCGAAGAAGAGATGAGGGGTTTGCACAAGGGTGGGGGCAAATTGCCACCCCCCTTTCTATCGATGCGCCTAGAGAATACATCTAAATAGGGATAAAGCACAGAGGAGATTTCAGTTAAAAATCATAAAGTTTATATATTTACACATATTATACATGTTTACACATAGTGGAGGTCAACATGACAACGATGACATTAGCCGTTCCCAATGAACTCAAGGTAAAAATGGAAGCATTCCCTGAGATGAATTGGTCTGAAGTAGCAAGGCAAGCCTTCCTGCAACGCGTTAAAGACTTGGAGTTCTTGAAGAAATTCAAGTCCAATAGTACCTTAACAGAAGAAGATGCTTTGCGCATGGGAAAAGAATTAAATGAAAAGCTTGCAAAGCGATACAAGAGGAAAGCTTAGATGGATTTGGTTGTTGATGCCAATATTCTTTTCGCAGCGCTCATCAAGGATAGTGGAACCTCTGACCTTTTGTTCAAACACACTCTTTATGCGCCTGAATTCCTATTTGAAGAATTCAAGAAATACCAAGATGAAATCAAAGAGAAGACACACCGAAGTGAAGAAAGTTTCAATGAACTCTTCGAGCTATTCAAGCGAAACGTGATTCTTATCCCCGAAGAAGAGATTGCACCTTTTCTTGAGAAAGCAAAGAAGATCTCTCCAGACCCCAAAGATGTTCCTTATTTTGCCCTTTGCCTAAAACAGAACTGTGCTTATTGGACGAATGATAAGAAATTAAAAAGTCAGAGCAGTGTAAAGATATTTACGACCGAAGACTTGATTGGGATGTGAGATGATGTTGAAATATTTTATTTGGAGTTGACGAATACTCATGAGCAACTACCTAATCGAGGGACTCTCTGGAACTGGGAAGTCGAGTGTATGTGCTGAACTACATAAGAGAGGATATACTGTCATTGAAGCCGATGAAGTGTTTGGCTTTTACGGCGATCCTGCAACGGGATTACCCACGAAAGAAAAAATTCAAGCTAACTGGATCTGGGATCGGAATAAAGTGAACTGTGCGATTGGAAAACCACTTGATCATGACGTGTTTGTATGCGGAGGATCCATGAATCAAGATGAGTTTCGTCCTTACTTCAAAAAGGTTTTTTGTCTTTATGTGGATGATGAAACTCTAAAGAATAGACTTCTGAGCCGAACCAACAATGACTTTGGCAAACATCCTGAAGACCTTGCAAGACAGCTTGAGTGGAACCAAGGAACGGTGAAATACGCAAAAGAAAAAGGAAGCATCCTGATTGATGCGACGAAACCATTAGGGAGGGTTGTAGATGAAGTATTATCTCACACTTCTCGCATCTGATCCTTTAAGTTCATCGATCGCTTCTTTCTATTATAGGTGATGGCAAAGCGATGGGTGTGATTGCGCACGTTACGGATGAGGAGCATCATCTTGGAATTCTTATCTAAACGCAAGGGTTCTGGATTGTTGGGAAGGTAGATTTCTTCGTTTTCTTTGGCCAGACCAATTACTGGAATGGCTAGACCCAGACGCTTTAAGGAAGAAAGCGCAGAACTTAACTGACCCGGACCTCCATCTACGATGATTAAGTTGGGGAAGGCCTTTTTCTCCTCGACTAAGCGCTTGTACCTTCGAAAAACAACCTCACGCATGGAAGCAAAGTCATCATTCTTGCCTGCAAAACTCTTGATCTCAAACTTGCGATAGCCTTCCTTATCTGGTTTGCCATCTACAAATCGTGTCATTCCAGCTACTAAATCCTCTCGCCCCAAGTTGGAGATATCAAAACATTCAATCACAGAAGGAAGCTCGGTCAAATTCAACTTGGATTGTAAACTCTGCAAGGCTTCTAACTCAGTAGGCACGTTCTTCTCCACGAGCCTTACTAGGTCTAGCTTGATTCCTTTCTGAGGAAGAGTTAATGATACACTTCCCCCCCGTAAACGTCCTAGATACGTTTCCAATACTTTTTTCCCTTCACCCTTCCAAAAGGCTTGGTTCACAATGATTTCACGCGGTACGGGTTCCAGGGCATAATACGCCTTTACAAAGGATTCAAATAAGTCCTCTTCCTGTTCCAATTGGTATTCCTTACGGCCACACAGAACACCTTTCTTTACGGAGAAGACTTCAAATACCCCTAATGAATCATGATCCTTTAATGCGATTACATCTTGGTCGTAATCCCGTATGTGCTCGATTTGCTGCTTGTACTGCATGTGCTCGATGGCTTCAAGTTGTCTTTTCTTTTCTTGCGCCAGTTCGAACTTGAGTTCGTCTGAAGCGATCTTCATTTCTTTTTTGAGCGTATGTACCACTTCATTCGCATCGCCCTTCAAAAAGTGAATCGCTTTTTCCACTTGCAATGCGTACTGTTCTTTTGAAGCCATGGCAGTGCAGGGAGCAGAACAAAGACCAATATGGTAATTCAAACAAGCTCGTTTGGGCAAGGTCTTGCATACGCGTAACTTAAAGAGGCGAATGGCGAGTTGCACGAGTTCATTGCGAGCTGAGCCATCTGTAAAAGGCCCAATGTAGGTTCCTTTTTTAGAAACAGAACGTGTGGATAAAATGCGAGGAAAGGCTTCATCTGTTAATTTAATGTATGCATACGTTTTTGAATCCTTCAGGCTGATGTTGTACTTTGGTTTGTGTTTCTTGATGAGTTTATTCTCAAGCAACAAGGCCTCAACTTCATTGCGCACCACAATATGATCCATGTCTCGAATGTGCTTTACCAGAAATTGAGTCTTGCCAGATATATTGCTCTTAAAGTACGAAGAAACACGTGTGCGTAAAGACTTGGCCTTGCCAATGTAAATAATCGTACCGGAGCCATCCTTAAACAAGTACACGCCCGGCTCTTTAGGCAGGTTCTTGGTGATCATCTTAGCAACTTCGCAAGAAACTTGGCCGTGTGCGACTTTTGCTTCACCACTTCTTGCGGAGTACCTTTGGCTACAATCAAGCCTCCTTTATCTCCTCCTTCTAATCCCAAGTCAATTAGGTAATCACAGCACTTGATCACATCCAAGTTATGCTCGATCACAAATACGGAATTGCCCTTATCCACCAAGCGATTCAATACAGTAATCAACTTTCGCACGTCTTCAAAGTGCAAGCCTGTAGTGGGCTCATCGAGCAAGTACAAGGTCTTTCCACGTTTAAACTTCGCTAATTCTCGAGTTAACTTGATGCGTTGTGATTCTCCCCCTGAAAGTGTGGTTGCGCTCTGACCTAAAGTGATGTACTCCAAACCCACATCACTTAAGGTCTGTAACTTACGATGAATCGAAGGATGGTTCTCAAACAACACCAAAGCGTTTTCCACAGTCATGTTTAATACATCTGCAATGGAACGCTCCTTGTACGTAACCTGCAAGGTTTCCTTGTTGTAACGCTTGCCCTTACAATCCTCACACTGCACATACACATCGGGTAAGAAATTCATCTCAATTCGAATGACTCCATCTCCTTCACAGGTTTCACATCTTCCACCTGCAACATTAAATGAAAACCGACCCGGACTGTAGCCTCGATGTTTCGACTCTTTCAAATTCGCAAAGATATTACGGATTTCATCAAAGAGCTTGGTATATGTTGCAGGATTTGAACGCGGGGTTTTCCCAATGGGTTCTTGATCAATTACAATTACATCTTCGACTTCTTTTGGAATCACTAAACTCTGGTGCTGCCCCATCTTGGTTATGCGTGCACCAAAATGCTTTTGCAACCCGGGAATCAAGGTCTGATTCATGAGTGTCGACTTGCCTGAGCCTGAAACGCCTGTAATCCCACACAAAACTCCTAAAGGAAAACTCACATCTAGGTTTTTTAAATTATTTTCCGAAGCTCTTTTTAACACAATAAATCCTTTTGACTCACGGTGTTGTGTTGGAAGTTCGATGGAACGCTTGCCTGAGAGATACTCACCTGTTAAGCATTTTTGCTTTGCTACTTCGTTGGGCGTACCCTTTGCACATACATATCCACCATGCACACCAGCGCCAGGGCCCATGTCCACCACGTAGTCCGCTGCGCGAATGGTTTCCTCATCATGCTCTACCACGATAAGTGTATTGCCTAGGTCTCGCAAGCGATGCAAGGTCTGAATCAATTTCTCATTATCTCGCTGATGCAAACCAATGGAAGGCTCATCGAGCACGTACAGGACACCCATTAGGTTGCTTCCGATCTGGGTTGCAAGACGAATGCGTTGCGCTTCTCCACCCGAAAGAGTACGCGCTGAACGTGATAGGGTTAGGTAATTCAACCCCACATTATTCAAAAATCCCAAGCGATCATGAATCTCTTTCAAGACTTGCTTGGCAATCATCTGCTCTTTCTCGGTTAACTTCAAACCCTTAAAATAAGAAAGACTGGTTTCAATGTTCATATCCGTTACGTCAATGATGGACTTATCTGCAATCTTCACCGAAAGAATCGTATCCTTCAAGCGCTTTCCCTTACACACACTACAAGGTCTTGAAGTCATCAAGCGTTCGAGCTTGTCCTTACGATAATCAGAATCCGTACCCTTGTACAATCGCATGGTCTGGGGAATGACTCCTTCCCAGCCTTCTTCCATGTTCATCTCGGCACCTGAACGCCAATTGCCCTGAATCTTTTCCTTCACTCCATACAATAAGATATCTAATTGCTTCTTTGAAAATTTATTTAGGGGTGTGAAGACATCAAAACCAAATTGCTTTCCCACGACGGTGATCTGCTGGGCTCGCCAAGTTAAGTCCATCTTTCCATACACGCTGAGTGCTCCATCCATGATGCTCTTTGTGGGGTCAGGGATCAACAATTCTTGCGAGACTTCCACATGCTCTCCTAAACCCAGACAGGAGGGACAGGCGCCAAAGGGTGAATTGAAAGAAAACATGCGCGGCTCTAACTCTTCGAATACGATTGTTGGATGCTTGGGACAGGCACCGAAACTCGAGTACACTTGCTCTTCTTTTCCGCGGTCAATTTCTTTTCGAGCAAGACCTTCCTTTTTTGCATCTACAATGATGAGCGTTCCCTTTCCCTTGTGAAGTGCTTGTTCTACCCCTTCGCTGATGCGCAAGCGTTCATTCTCACTTACTTTTACCTTATCCACGACGGCTTCAATCCAATGCTTCTCATACCGAGCGAGCTTGGGCAAGGGTTCATCCAAGCGATACACCTTTCCATCGATTCGCACTTGGGTAAATCCTTCTTTTTTTAGTTCTTCAAACACCTTTTCGTGCGTGCCTTTAATTCCTCGAAGAATCGGAGCGAGAATCTGAATTTCTTTTTCTTCCGTCAGAATCAATTTTACAATGTTCTCGGCAGACTGTGGGCGAATGTGTGCACTGCAATGCGGACAATGGGCGATCCCTACTCGGGCAAAGAGCAGACGCAGGTAATCATATATTTCTGTGACGGTACCTACGGTGCTTCTTGGATTCTTTGAAGTGGTTTTCTGTTCGATGGAAATGGCCGGGGAGAGGCCTTCAATGCTGTCTAAGTCGGGCTTGTTCATCAACCCCAAGAATTGCCTAGCATACGCTGACAAGGATTCTACGTATCTTCGTTGACCCTCGGCATAGATGGTGTCAAAGGCCAGCGTTGATTTTCCGGAGCCGGAAAGACCTGTGATGACAATAAATTTATTTCTAGGTAATTCTACATCGATGTTCTTCAGGTTATGCTCACGTGCACCCTTTACGATGATGAAGTCCTGGTTTTCTTTACTCATCTTACTTGTTCCTCCCTTTTAATTGCTCTTCATTCATACTACTCTGCTCCTTGAGCATGCGAATGGTATCTCTTAATTCAATCGCTTGTTCGAAATTTAACTTTTCTGCGGCTACACGCATTTCCGCATCGAGCTGTACTAACTTCTTTTCAACATCTTTCTTGGAGAGATGCTTAACTCCCTTGATCTCTCTTCCCTTCCCCGCCACTTTTTTAATAATAGTTTCGGGAGTGATGCCTTCTTTCTGGTTGAACTTTACCTGTGCTTCTCTTCTATATTTAGTTTTTTCCATCGCTCCTTTCATGGAACCGGTTACCTGATCGGCATACAAGATGACTCGACCATGTACATTACGAGCGGCTCGACCCATGGTTTGAATCAGACTCATCTCATTACGCAAGTAGCCTTCCTTATCTGCATCGAGCACAGCTACCAAGGATACTTCAGGGATATCTAAGCCCTCTCTTAGCAAGTTGATTCCGACCAAGACATCAAACTCTCCTAGACGCAATTGTCGAATGAGCTCAATGCGATCCAGACTTTCTACTTCGGAATGCATGTACCTTACCTTAATGTCTTGCTTGGATAAGAAATCGGTTAAATCCTCGGCCATGCGCTTGGTGAGGGTTGTTACGAGGATACGCTCCTTGTTCTTTACTGTTTTTTGGATTTCTTTTACGAGGTCCACAATTTGGCCCTTTACAGGGCGTACCTCTACTTCAGGGTCTAGTAATCCAGTAGGACGGATGATGAGCTCTACCACTTGGCCCGAGCGCTTGGTTTCGTATTCTCTGGGTGTTGCGGAAACGAACAAGACATGCTTGAAGTATTCTTCAAACTCCTCAAATTTTAAAGGACGGTTGTCAAAGGCACTGGGCAAGCGAAAGCCAAAATCGATGAGGTTCTTTTTCCGGGCATAATCCCCTTTATACATGGCATGGGATTGGGGGAGGGTCTGATGGCTCTCATCAATGATGAATAAGAAATCATCGGGGAAATAATCTAACAGCACAAAAGGAGGCTCGCCCTGTTTTCTTTTATCAAAATGCCTTGAATAATTTTCAATGCCCGGACAAAAACCCATCTCCTCCATCATTTCTAGATCATGCTTTACTCGGGTAGTCAGGCGTTGCTGTTCGAGGGCAGGAAGGTTTTGTTCAGATAACTCTTGCTTGATGGATTCTAAGGCTTGCTTTTGATCTTCCTGCGGCACCACGAACTGCTTGGTGGGAAAGAGGTGGATTTCATCCAAATACGTGATGACCTCACCTGTGATGGAGTCCAATTCAGCTAAGCGCTCGACTTTCTCTGAAAATTCGATTCGAATGATTGAAGTATCATACAAGGGGAAAACGTCCATGGTGTTTCCACGCACTCGAAATTTACCGGGCTCTACCAGAGTTGATCGTTCATATTGCATCTCTACAAGTTGCCGGATTAATTGCTCTCGACTGGTGGCTTCTCCTTTTTTTAGCGCTAAGGAAAGCTTTCTAAAATTCTCTGGATTGCCTAAACCATAAATGCATGAAATCGAAGCAACTACAATGACATCCTTACGTGCCATCAAGGAAGTGGTTGTTTTCAGGCGCATCTTTTCAATTTCCTCGTTTACAGAAGAATCCTTTTCAATGTAGGTGTCTGAAGTGGGGAGATAGGATTCAGGCTGATAATAATCGTAGTACGAAATGAAGTACTCCACGCGGTTTTCCGGGAAGAAGGCCTTGAGCTCTCCGTATAATTGAGCGGCTAAGGTCTTGTTGTGTGCTAAGACTAAAGTAGGTTTTTGGACTTTTTCGATCAAGTTGGCCATGACAAAGGTCTTGCCTGAGCCGGTGATGCCTAGCAGAGTTTGACAGGGATATTTTGTATAGCCCTGCGTTAGCTTTTCAATCGCAGCTCCTTGGCCTCCTGCTGGCTTAAACCCTGAAACAAGCTTAAACTTCATACCCTCTAAAATAAGAGTGGGATTAATAAAGCTTGGGGGTCGATGTCTAGTGGGTTGTACTAACGATTAGATCCTCTTTCCATTAATTTAGTTAATTCAATGGCTTGACTCACTAGAAGCTGCCCTCCCATAAAAGCTTCTTCACAATTTATTTTTGTGGGGCATATCTGTGCGTAGGATTGGCCAAACTCCTCTTCTCTTCTTAAATCTCTGCAGATTATATTTGCTGAATCCCGAATGAATCCTGTGCCTGGACTGAACGTAATCATACTTTCCGATAAACTAGCTAGGGTATCTGCTGGAAATAAGTTAGGATCCCAATGAACTGTGAACAAAGGCGAACCTTCGAAGGGAACATGATAAGTTGCCCCTGGAATCCCGCCGATAGCTTTCATTCCAGCTATGAAAGCTCTTGTATTTTCTGTCATTAAATTCCCTATACATGTTTCATACTTAACTTCATGCAAGCCTCTTGTTATGATGGCCGCTGCATTTTCACAACCTTCACAGCCAATGGTGATATTGGGGTTTAGTCTTAGCTCTTTGGGAATGAGTGTCCATGTAACCCCCAACCCTCTTGCTCCAAAACGTTTGGAGGTGGTTTCGACGATGATGCTTGAGGAAGAATACTCGGATGCAGAGGTGCGTTTTTGACGTGGTTGCATTCCTCGAAACACATCATCAAACACAGGGACAATTCCATATCGATCTGCGATGGTCTCTATTCTGTGCATCTCGGCTTCATTCAATCGATAACCTAAAGGGTTGGAAGGATCAGTGAGAATGACTGCCGCCCAGTCACCGTTTGCTTCTGCTTCAAAGCACTCTACAAATTCTTGAGAAGTGGTAGCGTGAAAAGCATAGGTTTGAGCCTTAGGTACTTGTTTAACTACGTTATCAAAGATCCAGTTTGGAACGGCATAGGCTACTACTGGTTTTTTCTCCGTAACCAATGAATCAAACACCTGTGACAAAGCATCCCGGGCCCCTTTTGCAGAAACATAGAGGTTGTATCTAGTGAGATCCAATTGGGTCTCCTCTCTTAAAATCTCTTGCGCCACCTCTTTTAGTGTAAAGTCCGATTTTGTGCCACAACTGGTTCCCGCTAACTTGAGCATTCTTTCCAATAAGGATTGGTCGGCATGGCTTCTGCCGAGCGGTAGAAATCCTATATTGGCGTCTAAGAAATCAAGAGGCACCTGTACGGCTAAAATTGGGCTGTAAGGTAGGTGTTTGCCTTCGACTGCAATTGTTCTTTGTTCAAGAGGTTTCATATTAGGATCTCCTTTAAGGATCTAGGTTATAATTTATGCCCCTACCTAAATACTCTGCACCTTTTTCAATTAGGTCTGAATTCATCTGTCCTACAGTGATGCGAATACTGGGGCGGAGATTAGGTTTTGTTTTGTGCCCCTCTGGGAAACAACCATCAGGAACTCTTAGTTTAACTCCATTCATTAAAGAATTTAGCATGAACCCTTCAGGGGTTGTTTGGAATCCTTCAGGTAAGTATACTAAAGATATTAAAGAGCTTGCAAAGGGGCGCTCGATTTCTATATTAGGTATGGCTGTGCGTAACCCCCGATCAAATGCTCTGTTTCTTTCTTCTAGTTCAGCTACTGCAGCAACAGAAGCATTGTCTAATGCTACTTGAAGCATTTCTCCACAAGGGCATAGATCCTTTGTGTGGGCTTTGGGGAGTTTTGTTTTTTCAGGTATTAAAACGTAGGAGATGCCTCCTAAGGGATCATCCCCAAATCGCTTACCGAAACCCTCTACCACATAGGGATTTGTAAAATACCTGGCAATCGAACGCCGATCTTCTAGAGGTCTTGTTCCTCGTAGTACATCATCAATTACAATATCAATTCCTCGATTCAAAGCAATGCGATCTATCTCTTTGCATCCTTCTTCGGAATGTTGATACATCAATGGATTGGCAGGGTCTACTAGTAGCAACACCTTTATACCCCTATTCTGTGCGATTTTGCGAAAGCCCTCTACTAATTCTTCTTCTTTGGTTGCATTGAAGTAGGCAAACTTGTAAGCGGATCGCCTGTTTTCAGCCATGCTCCAGAAATGCCAATTCGGTACAGGTAAGGCTACTTTCTGTAAAAACCCGACTCTTTCTTTTAAAAGCCAATCTAATGCCCCCCTGGTGGTGTCATGGCGAGCGATGATTTGATCTTCAGGAATTGCTCGATCGCATTCTTTTTTTAGCATACCTTGGATAATGGCTTTCGCAGGGCGTACGCGTTTTTTCAGTTCACTGTGCGGTAAACCTATGAGGCTAGTTAAGGGCAAAAGGCTTTCCTCACTAAGATGGTTTCTTATAGAGAAATTATAATGGGCACTGCCAAAATCGTAGTTGAATCTACTCAATCTACCTAAAAGTGCGGGCATTTCTATGAAAAATATATCCATCTTTAACCTCTGTATAGTAGTATATTTAACATATACTTATAAAGCTTATGCTCCTTTCTTTCCTTGAGTCAAAGAAAAGTTATATAAACCTAGTGTGCAAGGATATTTGGATGCGCAAAGCCCAACTTTGGTCTACGGATGTGTTGATTGGAGTTGCCATCTTTATGGGAGTGATTGTGCTTTTCTATGCGAGTCTTAGCCTTACGGCGAACACGGATTATCCTATCCTTAAGGAAGAAGCGCAAGTGGCCACGCATCGTTTAATTAAATTGGATAGCCCGATTCATGTGACCACTGCTGAGAATGAACTTAATCTGAGCAAACTCGGAGATCTAGCTGCCATGGACTATAGCACTCTTCGGGATAAACTGGGGATTCGAGGAGAATACTGCATCTACCTGGAAGATAGTCACGGTCGCATTATTCCCATTCCTAGTCAAGGACAAAAAAAAGCTGGCGTTGGAAATCCCCTGTTGAATGTTTCTGGAACCTTATGTGGGGAAGATATGGTGATTCCTCCTGCTCCGTGAAAACATGCTCCTCTACCTCATTCTACTGATCCTTTACCTTGTTCCTGTTGGAGGGTATTATCTAGCTAAGCAGTGCGGAAAAGAACCTCAACAAGGAAAAAGAGTCTTTGAATTCTTACACCTTCTTTTATTGGTGGGTGCTGTGCTTTACCTCACCTATTATACGCATGTGCTGGTCCTTGTTTTTTCCTTGATCTTGTATATTCCTTTACATTGGAAGGCAAAATCCCTTGCAGGTTCTAGCCTCATGGGTTTCTTGTACAGCCTTTCTGTTTCTAATAAAATGTTGTTCTATGAGTTTGGGATCTTGCTTATCCTATATGGATTGGTGGAAGGAACATTGTACACCCTTAAATCTAAAAACTGGAGGGGGTTGCTTAAACAGCAGCTTCCCTTTCTGATTTTAGGCCTTGTGGGGCTTCTAGCCATAAACTTTATAAGATACTAAGTATCATATGAAGTATGATGATTTGGTTTATTGTTTTGGTTCTGCTTATTCCGTTCACTTATGCCTTTATCCCTTCTAACCCAGTCGAGGGCTATGCAAATGTTCAGATTCAAAATGAAGCTCCTGTTTTGCATGACGTACAACTCTCTCCTACCACTGTGTACAAAGATACCGCCTTGGAATGCTTAGCGAATGTGGAAGATGAACAGTTACCCACGGTCGCATTGCACTATACTTGGAAGGTTAATGGAGAAGTGAACCCTGAGAAAGGGTATCGACTTACGGGTTTTAGTGAGAATGATGAGATTACTTGCACCGTTTATGCTGAGGACAATGCCCATCAATTGAGCGATACGAAAAGCTTACCTATTAGTGTGAGTTCTGCTCCCTGGTCCATTCATGCGCTGAGTACGGTTTTAAGTGGAGTGGGTATTGATACGGATATGGCCCATGCTCGTCGATTACACGAACAAGGCGCGGCTGCCATCACTGGATATGTGATTGATGAAAGCGGCAAGAACGGTACAAGTGTCATGTTCCTTGTGATCTTTGGATTGCTGTTCCTTGCAGTATTGAATGCGAACCTGTTTTTGCGATATCATCTTAAGAAACATACTTCTTAACGTATTTCTAGCCTTCTCCTCTATAACCTAGGTAAATGAATATAAATCTCGCTCTTTTCTTTGGGATTATGGTCTCGTCTAGTCTGATCGCTCGTTTAAGCATTGATCTTCTCCAATCTAAATCTGCTCTTGATGAGGTTTTAAATGAATTAGGTGCTGCTCAGCCTCCTGCTTTAGCAATTGAGTTGCGCAAGCTATTTTCTTATACCTCTGCAGGATACTCATTACTTGGAATGATCTATTATGATTTAACTCGAAGCTCTTTTGGTCGAAAACAAGCAGGCATTATTGTTGCAGAGACCTTCACTACAGGCTGTGCTCTCGATGATTGTATTGACCAAGGTGGTTATCCTGTCGATAAAAAAATATCCCTACTAAGAGGGTTGCACGATACTATCTCGACAGGAAATCTCTCATCTGAATACTTTTCTCCTAAAGTTCATGCCATTTCCCTCCTTGCACAAAATACCCATAGGCAACTCTCTTATGCTCCTAAACCCGACCTTTTCTTTCAAGCCTCTGGGAGAGTGATCGATTTTATGATTCGGCAAATTCAAGGAGAACAATCCTTGTCTTTTTCTGAAGAATTTGGTGCGGCTACCATGACGCTCCCTATAACTTTACCTGCTTGCTACAACGAAAGCGTTCCACCTCATCTCCTAGAATCTGCTAAATGCCTCGGAGCTTCTCTCCAACTAACCGATGATGTAATGGACTATGAAGAGGATCAACGCCAAGGAAACTGCACCTTTATGACCTGCGCGTCTGATCCTTCCGCCACCCGTACCCATGCGCAGAGAAGATCAAATGAACTATACCAAAAAAGCCTCGACTTACTCTCTCCTGACGAAAGAAAAGCCATAGAAACCATGAGCTTTCTTAGTGCTGTTCATGGTTTTCTCTTTTCAAACGGCATCCTTAAGTCAATTAAAGGTTTAATATAGAAAAGGTTTATCCTGGATTGCAAAACTATTAAAAACAACCCTCTTTATTTCTCATCAAGCCCCCGTAGTATAGCTTGGATATGCTCAAAAACTTTGGTTTTTGGCATGTTAGGTGGAACCAAACAGAATGCGAGCTTGCGGAGCTTGAGACCTGGGTCCGAAAGTAGAAATACGCGGAAGTCCCAGCGGGGGCGCTTTACTTTAAGGGTATGAATTGTGGAAAAGGTAGTCTTCTCATGACAAGATTATACCAAACACTTTGTGGAAGGTCTTGAGTTGTATGTTCTGTAGTAGTAAGTGGAAGGTTTGCTGTGAGATCGCATGTTTCGCCTTGTTCTGAAGTGCAAATCAAAGAACCCTCCCTAGGTATAAAATCATATTTGTGTAACCCTTGCCAGCGAGCATGTGTGCCCTCCTTTACGTGGCCTTCTATGTAGAGGATCCCTCCAGGGGCAAGTAATTCTACTGCATTTGCAAGTACGATACGCGGGTATTGTGTATGATCTAAACTGTTTCGCATATAGATTAATTCAAACGATTCAGGTTCAAAGTAGGATAGTAATTGTTCACCACTTAAATCGATTGGCTTGACAGGGTATTGGTCATAACCCCTTCCTGTAAGCAGACGTTGATATGCCTCAGCAAGAGGATCAACCGCTGTTAACTGTAGTAAACCTGTATCTACAGCCCATGCAAGGGTCGAAGTAGGCCCAGAACCTATTTCTAGTCCTCTTATAGGGTTTCCTTGCCCTTTCAAGTATTTACGCAATGGTTGAGGAAATCTCAGATGTCTGCGTGTTGGATCAAGAAGGTCCTTAAGATGCTCTGCATAAGCATCTTTGCCTTGTAGATGAGAGTCCCACCATGACAATTCATGGCTAAAATCTGCGTCAGGTTTAATCTTGTTGATATGGGCAAAAACCATCAAGCCTAGCTTATGATCTGATGGCTTTATGGCTATACTGTAGAGCTCGTCTTGATGGAAAAATCTGGCCTCTTTTCCTTCTTTTATTCGATGTGAAAAGGTTGTGTGTAAGTGGTCAAGGAAGATGTGTTTGACAAAAGTTCCTGAAGGTTTGACACGTTCGACCGTAAATGCGTAGTCTAAACCATTTTGTGAGACAATGTCTAGTTCTTCTTTGTATTCTCTGACAGCCGCTTCGAGCGGGGATTCACTCCCTTCTATTGAGCCACCAAAGAAAGACCAGAGATTTTTCCTAGTTGGGGCATGATCGTCTCTAAGTTGAAGCAGAAGTTGTCGGTCTCTTACAGGCACTACCAAGGCTATTTCTGAGGTCATAGTTTTTCTCGTAGGAGCTCTAGGATGGGGGGAAGCAATTTTATGTCAGTTGGCCTGCTTTCCAGCACTAAAGGAACGTTAAGCGTGCGGACCAGTTCAACATCTGGATAAGACTTCCCCTGCAAAACATTTTCATAATGGTCATCAACTGAAAACTGAATTTCCACAATGCGATCTTTGAAATTCTGAAGAAGCTTAGGCAATTCTTCAGGCCCCCAGTCTCTTGCATGTCCGATATCCAAAGAAAGCTTCAATTTAGGGTTTTCTTTAAAGATTTGTTTAAGGCGATCTGCACCAAATCCCCGTTTGCTTTTTAAGTTCTCAAGCGCAAAGATACAATCATACGCTTTTAGCAAGGAGAGGTCCACAAGGTCTGGGTGTATAATGATATGTCTCGCTCCGAGCTCTTTTGCCTTCGCAACGACTTTGTCAAGTAAGTGCTTATCAAAATGTGCATCTTCCCAGCCTTGATCTTTAAAAAAAGGAGCGTGTATAGTGACTTTAATTTTTTTTAAGAAGGTAAGGTTTTTCTGTGAAAGCGTTGCATCCATAATGAAAGGGCGAGCATACAGGATTTCTACTTCATCGATGTCTAATGGTCTTATCAAATCAATTGTTTTATTTAAGTCTTCTTCTGGAACTGCTTTATAAAATACCCCTGTACTTATTCCGATCATTTGCTCACCTCTACCCGTCTTCGCATTTCCTTCTGAAACTCTGAAGACCAATAGCCACTTCGTGCGCGAAACATCGATAATGGATCTGCATCAGCGGCGTGTGCTGCTCTAACAAGTAGTTCTGTAGTTATAAGCCTTCCTTCTTCTAGGGTGGAGTCATCCTTAAACTCGATCTGTGTGCATATCTGATCTTGAAAAACAGTGAGATAAAACTTATCGGATTGGGTTGGATAAACAATCAGATGGCCTTCCTGTAATGGGGTAATCCTTGAGTGACGCTTGAGCTCATCAAAGAAACCATAATCTGTGTACTCGTAGAAAGAACGAATGTTTTTACCGCGTAATGGTTTATGAACTAGTATAAAATCCATAGAACCCTTAGCCATTCTTAGATAAGTATCTCTTCTTATGCAATGCACTAAGATTTTGCGACCTTCATAATTACCCCTTACGGCAAGTATATCTACATTTCCATTATCAAATAGTTCTTTTCCTAATGGCAAAGGGGACACTAAATCGGCTAGACACTCAAGATCACTACTTCTTTCTATGAGCGTGAGGCCGTCAATATCTGATTTTTCATCTGGCTTTATAGCTCCTGGATCATAAGATCCGTAGACTGATGAGCCACATACGGCGAAAGGATTACTAGAAGCCTCTGTAAGTAAATCTATTATTTTCCTAGAGTGTTCCATATCTCCATTCATTTTTCCTTCACCATTGGACCTTCCCATAACAAATCTTCAATATGCGCTTGTTGTCTAGACAAAATAACCTTAGCTTTGTTTAAACAGGATTGGGAAAAAAATGGCTGTTCTACATTTTTATGGGGCCATGCTGCGCCCATGATTAATATCCTGGCGAGATGATAATGCAATGTACCATCCAAATCCGCAGTTTTAGCTTCTTGCAGTATCGGTTCTATATACTCCTTGCCAAAACCATACTCTGCAAGAGACGTCATAAATAACGCAGTATCCATGGTTGGATCTGCGAAAATAGCCCATTCAAAATCGATCAATCCAGTAATATCCTCTGAGTCTACCAAAATATGTTTAGGGGTAAAATCACAATGGCAAAATCCTATATGGTTAGGCTCTCCTTTATGTTGCCACTTAGAAAGCGACTCTGAGAGGCCCTGTACGTCATAGCCAAAATCAGATAGTTTTTTGAAGGCATAAAATACTGAGTCATTAATGAATTCGAAATGTGATCCGTAGGTAGAATGTACCTTTGGATCGTGTCCAACAAAGCCTAAAGGGCCTTGAATTGCCCCCATGCGAGTTAACAGTGCTTGAACTTGTTGAACATGGGCTAAATTGAATGCACTTGTGTCTGTGCTGATTGTATGCCCTGGAAGAGCTTTAAAAATAGCATAATTTCTAGAAACCTCTCTATCTGCATACTCAAACGCAAGGAGTTCTGGAGTGGGGATTCCATTTTCACGTAATAATCTAATCGCGGATAATTCCCTTTTTCCTGCTTCAGGGTCACACCATTGATCTGTAAAAAACTTAAGATAATAACTCGTCTGGGGGGCATTAACTCTGAATGTATCGTTTGTGTAGCTTTCCGCAGTACGTGTGAAATCATCTCCTAAGTCATGACGCGATAGAACCTTTCGTACACTTTCTGATCCGATCGGCGTTTTTGCTTTCCTTTTTACATATAACATTTTATACAGGACCTCGGTAATAATGTTTGTTTGCTTTACTACATATTTTGTGTGATGGATAACCTCTAAAAACTGTATCTGGGGCGGTCTCCACAAATTGAAGGAACTGTTGTAAATTACTTCGGAATTCTTCTAATTTCCGTTCCATACTCCCAGAATGAGGAGGATGATCGATATGAAATGCTCTTGAATGGACAGAAGGAACAATGTAACTTCCAGCGGCGATGACCCGCGTAGCAAAGGCGATGTCATCATGCCCCCAACCTGTAAATGTATCTACAAACCCTCCCACTTCAATCATCTTTTTTCTCTTGCAACAAATAGACTGTCCAAGTACAATAGACGGGAGATCCCAAGCTCCAAGCACCTTACCCTTACCTAGTGTTTTGAAATGGTCTGACTCGTATAAGAGGGATAATTGGCGGGCATGTTGCTCTTTTTCCTGAAGGAAGTTGGGGGCTGTTATGGAAGGGGTGTATTCTCTTATAACTCGCCAGTCTTTAGTCAAGTCTGGATCTACCCTTCTTGACCTTATCGCTTCATCAGAAATTCTGGGATCATCTGCCTTTACATGGTGCTTGAATCCGATAAACACTGTATCTTCTAGAACTTGTTGTCTGGTTGCTATATTTAAGATGTATCCTGGATTGAGGACCAAATCAGGGTCGAGTATAAGGATAGTCGGGCAGGAAGCTAAAGCAATCCCACAGTTTCTGGCAAATGACCTGTCCTTGTTCCTTTCATTTCGGATGAAATGCAAGTCATAACTTACCAAGGCAGCATCAATAAGATCTTCATGATCCTCCGGAGAGCCATCTTGCACTACGATGACCTCTGAAGGTTTATAGATTTGGTGTTCCAGTGAGAGAAGCGTTCTTGGAAGGGAGGATCGTACGTTATAAACAGGAAGAACCACGGCTACACGCTCATCGAGCCAAGGAGGACTGCTTGTGAACTCAGTTTCAATAAGGCTGAATCCTGCTTGACGGCAAATCTCTTCTTTAGAAGAATAATCATTACCCTGAGACAAAACAAGCTTTGAAAGTGACATCATTAAAAAGTAAAGGTTTAAGACTTAAAAGCCTTTAGGGTGTTTATTGCTGATTTCTCTCTTTCCCTGAAGAACCTAAAAAAATATGCTCAAAGAAACATATAACCCTTGCTTCTCTCGATGGATTTAACCATAAACTATATAAAGCCCTAAATATAGGGATGAATAGACTTAAAAATAGGGAAGTATGATTCTAAAAATAGGAGAGAAAGAATGCTAAAGAAAGAAAGCGAAATCTTACACCTCTTTGCCAAAGAACCCTGGAAGAGGTACACCTTCACCGAGCTAAAAAAAGCAGCTCACAAGAAGTCTAAAAGCTATTTGGCGCTGGTACTGAAGAAACTGGTTGTAAATAGTATTCTCATCCAAGAACCTGTAGGACACCTACCGGTCTATGCTTTAAACACGCCCTCCACGAAAACACAAGTTACTGCCGGCTTTGTCCTGGAACATGACGCTTGGAACAAAAAACACATCCCCTACCAAGACCTTCAAGAAGCCATCGACAAGATCTCTCTAAAAGGCTGCATCTTCCTCATCACCGGAAGCTACGCCAGAAACCAACAACGAGACGACTCCGACATCGACATCGTTATTATCATAGAAGACGCTGCAGAACCCAAAAAAACCATTGCCGAACTATCCCATTTCTGCGAAATGAACATACCACCCATGCACTTGTACGTATTCCGAAACAAAGACTTCCTTGAAATGCTGCTCAACAACCAATTCAACTACGGCAAAGAAATCGCCAAAAACCACTTCATTTTAAAAGGCGGGCAAGTTTACCTAAAACTCATGGATGAGGCGGTGCGGCGTGGATACAAAGGTTAAACTCTTTCTCGAACGAGCTGACAATGAACTCGTTATAGCCGAAAAACTCAAAGTACTAAGCGAAGATGAAAAAGCAAAACGGTTTTTGAAAATCCATCCAGACATGACCTTTTACAGCTCTGTCATCTCCCACTCTTACTACACCATCTTTTACGCCGCCAAAGCCCTGCTCTTAACCAAGAATATTCCTACTTCCTCTCCAGAAGTCCACAAGAAAACATTCAACGCCTTCAAAGAACACTTTGTAGACACAGGGGTTTTGGATGTCCAACTCCTCGAAATCTACAAGAAACTCGTCATCCGAGCCGATGCCCTCCTTGAAATCTTCCATGACGAAAAATGGAAACGAGGCAACTATGTTTACAACACCATCGCCCAAGCCAACCAAGAACCAGCCGAAGACTCACTCAAGAATGCCAAAACATTCATTTCAAACATCAACCAAGTGATTAAGAAAAACTAAAACTGATGGGCTGGCGTTTTTGCGACAAACTTTTTAAACTTTGAATCATGGAAAACTTAAATGCCAGATGAGTCAAGTGTAGATGAACTGGTTTTGTTAGCTCTTCATTATCAGAGAAATCCTTCATCCATAGAACGCTTGGAAGCAAGTTATGAGAAGCTGGATGATCTTAGACGGGATGACTTAGTACGATTGGCTCAATCCAGTCTAAAAGCATGGGAAGCTTACAGCAAACTTCCTTGGCGGCAGCGATTATTCAGAAGACCCCCTCCTTCAGTGAAGGAGCATATGAACGATTTCTTGAACAGGTATATGGAATTAGAGCTGAGCTCATACAGAGAATTGAATGTAGAATGGTCTACTGAACTGACAGCTATTGACCAGATCGGGGTTCATTCTTTTGATCCTCGCTATCAGAGCGCTGTTTGCGTCTACCGATCCGCTTTAGTCCGGCAGTTAAACCTGTTAGAACCCGCTCGAGCCCGGTTGGCTGAAGTTGATAATCTTCGGGATCGGATACAGCATGTTTTGGGTCGCTAAGATAAGACATATATAATAAGCAGAAATTGAGTCGAAGACGCAAATAGGGTAACATGGTTTCATGAAACTTTTTCTCCTGAATTAAATACCTTGAAGAAGCACTATCGGGCTCCTTTTCAACTTCAATTAATCGACGGTACGTATCCTCTATGAGGTTCAGATAATTCTGTGCACGCATAAGATGTTGCCGACCTGGTGTTCCTTCAATCATAACGATAGGATTTGTCTCTAACTACTTAATGATTGGGTGTAGTAAAAAATACGAATGAAACGCAGGAAGTAGAAAGTTTAATATACTCCCGTATCCAATCTGTAGCATCGTTCTTTCTTACCTTTAAACACCACTTAGGGCATATACCCTTTAAGCCTGTCTCTCAGCGGGGGCGCTTTACTTTAGATCTTGTACGTTTTCGAAATTTTGAAGATTCAAACTGAAGTGCACTTTTTGTCCACAACCTTTAAATACTCTCTTTCTCGAGGGAGATGTAGGTGATCTTTATGAAACGAACCTTACTCTATTTCGGAAGTACTTTATTGGGATTAACCTCTGTTCTTGCTTGCAGTATGGGTGGAAATGGAGAGATGATGGAAGGCGGGCGCATGGGCGGTGGTTGGATGGGAATCCTCTTCTTCCTTGCCGGAAGCTTCCTTGCTAGCCTGATTTTCTGGCTGACGTATAGATGGGTGATGGAATATCAACCTAAGAAGAGACGATAAGCTTAAAAGATCCTTTCTTTTTCTTTTATTTATGCTTATAGAATTATTGCATACGAAAATCCATCCTGAGGCTTTCCACGCTTTGCGTATAGATCTGGAAGAACGGCTTCCTCAAGTATTGAAACCCGGTGCTGTAGGTGTTGCAGTACAAGATGGTGTATATCTTGATTCATTCAGATTTGAAGTCCACTATAGTGATGGTCATTCAGAACAGTATGTTAGCGAACAGCTTCCTTTTCCTACAAAGTTTTAAAAACCCCTTTCTATCCTTTAAGTCCTGTGGGGGCGTAGTATAACCTGGCTAGACGCTCAAAAGCTTCGCTTTTGGCGGACCACAATAGCCGGCTCCAGTGCTCTGGAGCGCTGAGGTGTAAAAACCGATGATCGTATCAACATATAGCTCATTTAGAGCGAGAGATACCAGCTGATCCGCGTTCGAATCGCGGCGCCCCCATTCTTTTATATCTTATTACATGTTTTTGGTTCATAGGCTTTATCTTGTCAAAAAACTTGTGAATTTCACCTTGTCTTGATAAATATACTTTCCACGCCCAATGTCCTTTACTCCAATCTTTTGAAAGATAGGTGGGGTTAAAATTGAGCCTTAAAAGAGCCTCTCTGACAGATTTAGTTGTTTTTTGAGAGCCAAATTTAAACTGAATCTGAGCATAATGGGCATATTTACGGTATATACAACCATCTGTGTCAAAAATACCTCTTACGCACTGCTTTAATAAAAAAGGATCTTCTTGGATCCATTCTGGGATTACTACACCCATTCGGACTTTATTGCCGGGCTTTAAGCCCACCTCAATTAACTTTTTTCCAACAAATACTGAATTATTTCTAACTAGAAATTCATTCTTTAATTCACTAACACAAAATCTGTATTTGAAGTACTCTTCGACTAACTTTTTGACATATATAAGATAGTCTTTTTCGTCCTTATGAAATGCGATGGTTAACTGATATTTCTTATCTGGGGCAAAATATAGGCCTCCATCCCCGATCATAATACCCACTATTTCAGCGAGTTTCGGAGTTAATTTTGATTTCATGAGGATCTCTTTGGAAATCATAAATTAACGAAGAAACAAGCGTTTAAAAGCGCTAGGAAGGGATGTCCAGTGCCCAAAACCCAGCATCCCCACTTTTCCCCTTCCTTTATCCACCAAAAAACAATCCTTTATAAAGGGTGTTTGCCTCCTAGTGGGATATCAGAAAGACTTGATCTGTTTTAACTAAAAGTTTTGGTTAAAATCACCTTAAGCTTCTTTCTGATGCAAAAACAGGTGAACGATGGTTGATTACAAATGCGTTAAGCATTGTCGGCATTGCAGGGATCGTTTTGTTGTCCCAAAATCAGAGGCAAGCCGGTATTTATGTAATCCGTGTCAAGCATCATTCAAACTGGAGGTCAGAACATGAAAGGAAAAGTAAAATTTTATAACCAAGGAAAAGGATTTGGATTTATAGCAGCTGATGATGGCAAAGAATACTTTGTACACCAAACAGCCCTAAAGGAAGGCGTAGTTCTCAAAGAGAATGACGAAGTCACCTTTGACGTAGTCGATGGAGATCGCGGCCCCAAGGCATCTAATGTTGTATTGGGATCTAGCGAAGCAGCTTCAAGCGACGAACAAGCTTCTAGCGAAGAATAATCCTACTTTGTTTTTTTATTATTCTTTTTTTATTTCATCTCAGAAGGCGTATAGCCGATGAAGTCGAATTCTTGTTTTTGTGTGCAGAAACAGGTGATGGAGCCTGGTTCGACGTTGAACTTGTGATGGTGTGAACGTTCTACTTTTTTCAATGCGGGAATCAAGGCACGCAGGCAACCGACATGAGTTAAGATGACTACATTTTCTTTATGTTCTTTCTTTATTTTGTCTAGAGCGCTTAACAAGCGTTTTTCCATTTCCTGCCAAGATTCTCCGTTTGGAGGAATGAACACGTAACGCTTTTCAATTGGGTAATCCTTGATGATTTCAAGTGCTGTGTTGCATAATTCGGGCAACCCTTTGGGTTGGGGGGATGTTTAGGCTGTT
>JBBSWA010000049.1:0-31070 GCA_038046485.1 Nanobdellota archaeon | reverse complement strand
CGACAGAACATAAATAGAACAAGTATTTAAACATTACGATAATGGGTCAGTTCGTGATTGATAGGTCATTTAATGTGTTAGTTTGAAGTAATATATAAATGTTCCTATTTTTCCAACTTTATAGTAGTAATAATATATTTGCTTTGTAAATTTTTTTATGTTTACCTTTGAGTCAAAGCCGATTATTATCCATTGATCTTATTGCACCAGTACAAAGACTTCCCCAGTTACATTATGACGCGGAGCCCCTGAATCGTTCCTTGCGAAGTCCAGGACCATTCCAATTTTTACCTTTTCTCGTTGTGCCACAGGGTTTGGCGTTGTGATCCTTAACTCCTGCACATCGCGCTTTGCGATCAACAAGGGCGTATTCTGAGGACTTAAGGTCATATCTATGCCATGGACATCAAAGATCTTAATGTCCCTTCCAAAATCATTTCTGAATTTTAAGTCAATATTGGCCCCACTAGGGGTTTTGGTCACACGATACTCTTGACACACCATCTGAGCTCCAAAATCACATGAATTCGGAAGCAAGCTTGTAGGACTTAATAAGCCAAAATACGTAAGTGCTGAAATGCCAATGATCACGACTAAGATGCCCCACCCATACGTCATCAAGTACTCTAAAACAACTTGAGCTCTTTTTTGCTGCATTCTCTGATTAGAAGATGCTTACTTATATACTTAGCGACCTAAATAATGAATGAAATAGTTTATGTCGCGCGTAGCTCAAAAACTTTATTTTTGGCTCCACAAAAATCATAGATTTTTGGGACATAGAAATGTTCAACATTTCTGTTGTCCCAGTAAGCTTTGCTTATTGGGGATATATCAAAGGTTGTTTTGAAAATACCATCTAGTGCCTTTGCTATAAAATTAGTGTTCCTTGCCTATAGAGTGGTTTGAATAACTTATCTAATTTGTTCAAACCCCTAATAGAGTACTTTGAATATTCATAAAAATACAGGTTGTTCAAAGTCCTCTATAAAAAAAAGAAAAGATAAAAAAGAAAAAAGTAAGGTTTAGCTTACCAAGGCGTTTACGTCTACTGAACCCTTTTTAGCAAATGAGCCGCCTTTAGGAGTATACGTAAAGTACACGGTGACTTTTTGCTTGTCGCCCACTGCTGCTGTAATGGCAGGACACGCGGCTGGGAAGGCTACGGTTTTCACTTCATCACTTGCCCAAGTAGTTGAGGCAACGGCAGTGTTTAGGCATCCACCTGAAGTTGAGTTCATGCTAAATGCTGTCGTAGATGTCAAAGTGATTGAATCTCCTTTTGCATTTGCAATCAAAAAGTTAGCAGAACCATCGCTATTCATCTGATAGTCATTGCATCCAAAGCCTGGAACGGCTGTGCAACGTTCTGGCGTTAATCTAGACGGGTTGAATACACCGAAATACACTAAGGCTGCGATCATTACAAGGATGATCAAAATGGCCCAACCATATGTCATCAAGAATTCTAGCGCTGATTGTCCTCTTTTCATAGTATCACCTTTTATTTTTTAACGGATTGTTCCAAGTAATTCTGTATCAAATGTTTTTGTGAACGTGCCCCTGTTTGGTTTATAGGTCATTGTAAACGATATCTTAGCCTTATCTCCTTGAATGCCACCGAAGATGTCTGCTCCTGTACAGCTAATGAGCTGCGATCCATCTGAGCTCCAAGTAGTATTACCCAGTATACATGCAGGAGGATTCACAAAATTAACTGAATTTATGTTTGTCAAAGCTACATTCGTTAGACCTGTTCCTTTGTTATTCGTCAATCGCAATTGGATTTGCGAATTTGTTATGTCCCATTCTTCGCATTGAAAACCAATTTCTGCTGTACATCTTTCCGGTATAAGTTTGGAAGGATTAAACACCCCAGAATATACCAAGGCACCGATCATAATGAAAATAATTAGGATGGCCCACCCATAGGTCATCAAAAATTCAAGAGCCGCTTGTCCCCTTGAGTTCTTGGAGACCAGAGTACGATTCCTGAACATGAAAAAATCTAATGCGGCTTGATCTTCTTTTTTTCTTAACAAACGAATTCACCTCTAATTTGACGTTCCATACATTTCTCCTTGAATCGGAACATTGTAGGAACCGCCTAACTTTTTATAGGACATGTAAATTTGTACCTTAATCTTTTCACTGCTTGGAATTCCGCCGGGCGTTAAACTGCACGTAACTTCTGTGATTTGACCTGCACCTAATGTAACTGGGCTGCCCGCGCATGAGCCAAACTCGGTTGAATTAGCTGATATTGAAGAAAAATCAGCTGCAAAACCTAGGTTGTTCTTAAACTTGAACGCGACTGTACTCGGTGCCTCAATCTTAAACTCTTCACAACTAACCTCTGGGCTGAACATGCACCGTGCTGGAAGCAACCGACTCGGGCTTAATACTCCAAAATAAGTCAATGCTGAAATCCCAATTAAGATGATTAAGATGGCCCAACCATACGTCATCAAGAATTCGAGAGCACTTTGTCCCCTCGATTTCTTGAGGCAGAGGAATGGAGCATTCCTCACCCGAAGAATCTTCGATTCTTCTGGGCCAGAAATCCGATGATTTCTGTGCATAAGAAATTCAAGTGCAGATTGTCCACGATTCATTATCTCTTCTCCTCGCGTTTTAGCCTATATAAAACTTTCGCTCCAAACTAATCAGATATGGAAGTAAAACTTGCTTTATTCCCGCTTACTTCCAAGATACTTGCACGGCCGTCTTGTACGGCCCCCACATTGACCCAGAGATGGTCTGAAAAAATCCCTTCCAAGATTGAGTCTGTACTGTTTTCTGCCTTAGGTCCTCCCTCATGGATATGTCCGAAAATGGCAAAAGAAATGGGGTTGTCTAGCAATGCTTTTCTTAATACAGAACTACCGGTATGTCCTACTCCTTGAACCACATCAAACCCTGTTTCTAAACTGGATAAAGGAGGGCCGTGCGTGATCACCATGACTGGATCTTTGTCTTCCTTTGGTCTTAAGAGAATAGAAAGATTTTGGATACCTTCTTTGGACAAGAAAAACCCATCTGCAGGCAAAAAGCGATGCGTTGAATCGGTTTCTATATAATAGCCTGGCAGGCTTACGAGGTCAAGACCCTTTAAGTCTACAAAGCGGTATTGTACTAGGTCAAAGACGCTTTCTCTTTTAACACCCCATGCTCTTTTATAGATCCCTTGCCCTTCATGATTCCCTGGGATTACAAACACAGGCACCCCTGCTGTTTTTAGATGATTCAACACTTCTTCTAACTCGGCTTCATCTTCTATTTTATCCACTCGGCCATAGCTTAACTCTTCATTCAAGACTGAGTCGCCTGACACAATTACTGCTTCTACTTTTTCCGATTTGAACTGTTCCAAGAACCCATCCAATTTATCGAGATGGCCATGGATGTCGGATAACAAACCTATTTTGTGGATGGGAGGCCCTGAAACCTCGATTAAGCGACCTTCTTTGGATTCCAGATGGATCGTTTTAGTTGTTAGACAACTGGATAAGAGAAAAACGGACGTAAAAGCCAGCATGAGAAGGCATGCTAAACGCATATTAACGACGCTCTTTCTTTAATTTTTTAACGGAAGCGTGCAGGCGCTCTTTTAACTTGCTGGTCTTTTCCGACACATTTGCCTTACTCTTCAAAAAGAGCTTTTTGGCATGATCGGCTAGGCTGTAGGTCATGGGCTTTATTTGTTCCTGCACTAATTTCTTGTATTTTTGCACATCGATGCTGTAATCCCTAACCGCACGGTAACCATATTCAATTCGTGAACCATATCCATTGTAATAGACCATGGCCTGCAGATCCTTCATCACTTTTTGACTGGGTAACTTCACCGGGTAACCTAATGTAACAATACCCTGAGGCCTTGCATTTCCTGGAATTCCGAACACCTCCTTGATGCGGTCCTCGTCAAATGCGCGAACCCAATGGGCTCCTAAGCCGATTGCATAGGCGGCTAATAGCATGTTTTGAATGGCCGCTCCACAATCTTGAACAGTATACAAACGCTTTCCTCTTAACCCATAAAAGGCCTCGTATTGATCTTCTTCTAAGCACACCACGATTGCAAACTGTGCCGTGTACAAGCAATCCTGCTTTAAACAATACGGAATTAAGGAGCGAATCTTCTCCTTACTTGTCACTAAGATGAACTTCCACGCCTGCAAGTGCCCTGCGGAACTGGCATG
This sequence comes from Nanobdellota archaeon, assembly GCA_038046485.1. Lineage (GTDB taxonomy): Archaea > Nanobdellota > Nanobdellia > Woesearchaeales > SM23-78 > JBBSWA01. The sequence continues at coordinate 26,868 of JBBSWA010000049.1, read as the reverse complement.
ATTGGCTGCATTTAGAATCTGCAAGATCTTATCAAACTCCACAGGCTCTTCTGTGTACTCTTCGACTGGCACTCGAGAGAAGATCGCTTCGAAAATATCCATGCATTCTCCTTTAGGAAGAATGGTTTATTAAGATTATGATTCTATAGGAAATGACAATCGTTTTTATACTAATTGTTGTCATTTCCTATAGCGCAGTGATGTCCGGAATGATCATTAATGATCATCTTGTAGTCATTCCTGAACATGCTCAGAATGATGCCCCGTTATATGTTAAGTTTGGCATCTTTCTGACACGTAAATTGTTTTGTATAACTGATTTACGTCACTGACTCTAGGAACGCGCAACGGCTTTTTTCTCGATCTTGGCTCCGCAGATGTGACAGAAGAAGGAGGTTGCGTAATTCTTGGTTCCACATACCTTGCACATCATGATGGATGAGTCCATGGGCCTACTCTTCTCGTTCTTTGCAAGACTCTTACTTCGCAAGCGCTCAAGGATTAGTTTGTAAAGACCGATTCCGAAGAAAACCAGGCCTATGCCAAAGAAGAGCTTCATCGCATATACATTGCTTTTTCCCATCACCACCCGAGAATATACTGAAACCAGGGCTCCTACAATCATGTAGATAAACCAAGGAAGCGTTGCCATGAATCCATCTTAGAGAAATTATGATTTAAAAACTTTCTATTTTAGAACATCTTCAATAGGTATTTTGGGCTTTGAAGGGCCGTCTTTTACAACTTTCTCGGCTTCTTTTTCCAAGTCAACGCCTAGTTCCTTAAGTGAGGCAATGTGCATCTGCATGAACTGTTCAACGATGTTCAGAATCTTTAACATTTCTGCCCGTTCCTTGGTGAGGGTGCTAAGAGAGCCCTTATGAAAGCCAATCTGCTCCTCTTTACTCATATTGGATAAGGGACTTGGGTTTGTCATACCAGGTTAAAACTCAGACTTTGTTTATAAACATTACTCCTCAAGCTTTTTTCTTGCTACGGTTCCGGGTGCTCTTCTGCCAAATACCGGTCCATCTTCAACCATGAAACCTGCATTTTTCATGCTTTCTCGTATGTGCTTTGCACAGCTATACGTGGTAAGTATACCTCCAGGATTCATGAGTTCAAAAATCGTTTTGAAAAGGTCTTGTGTCCAAAGTTCGGGCTGTTTTTTTGGTGAGAAGGGATCAAACAAGACCACATCTACTTTTTCTTTTATTGTTTTAATAGTATTTAGAATATCTCCTACGATGATCTTTAGGGTTATACGATCTTTTACTACCTCTCCTTTTTCAATTGCCTCCACAAAGAGCTCTTTATTTGAAAAAGGGAAATCCATGTTTTTGATTTCTTTTAGTATGGCTGGATCGATCTCTAGCCCAATGATAGTCATGCTCGCTCCTTCTTTTTTCTGTTCAAGTGCCGCTGCACTGTTGTATCCGAGTCCAAAACAAACGTCAAGAATCACGGTGTTATCCCGGTCTTTTATTTTTGCAGGCTCCACATATTTTATGAGAGCTTCTTCTCGTGCTCCGAACAAGGTGTGATAATGCTCTTGGTACGTATAATTATAGAATGTGGAAGAGCCATCCTTTGTTTTTATGGTCTCTACTGGTTGATTATCTATGCATTTTTCTTTAATCATATCTGGGTGACTGCTATCCATGCATTCTTAGACCTTTCTTGGCTGTTATAAGCATTACTCTACTTTGAAGGGGATCTCCACCTTTTTCAACTCTGTCTTCCATTCCACCATGACTTGAAGCTGGTATTCCCCCGGCTCCTTTGGAACAAAGACTTGAGCTACTGGGCTGAATGTTTCCTGCCCTTTTACAATGGTTAGCATGTAGGGGGTTTCTTTAGGCAAGACATGGATGTACACAGGTTCACCTACCTGATAAACCATCTTGTCTAAAAATACACTCGGCTCTGCAAACTCTTTGATTGTGAAACCTTGAATTCCTGCCCAACCCTGATACCAGCCCACGATCAATGCGGCAATGAAGAAAAAGAGCATGCCGGCAAAGAAGAAGTGGTGCTTCATTTGTCGATGATGGTTTTCTTTTCTTTTCTGCCATTCTTTATACTGTTTTAGTCTACTGATTTGCTGATTCATCTCAAAGAAGTACTGTTTTTCAGACCGGTTTCCAAGCAGCTGAGATTTGAAGGATTGATACTCGGGCCAACTTAATTCACGCTCAATGAGCCTACTCTTTAACTTGGAGAGCTCTTTTTCCATTCCAAACTTGTCCACTTCTAACTGGACGGCTTGTTGTCGGGGATTGGTGTCCATTTTTTTCTCTTTTTTTGCACGCGATTATATACTGTCCAGATGGTGCGGTCATCTCGGTTGAGTAAACTGGCTATTTCGTGAAATGAAAGTTGCTTTTCCTCTTTTAGAAATACGACGATCGCCTCTAAAACGGCGATTCTTCTATCTTTGAAAATCTTTGTAGGAATACCTAAGAAACTTCGCTTCCTTACTTTTTTTACTGGTTCTACTTCTTCCACGCGTACACCCTGATCGCAACCAAACAACCTGGGCATCGCGCACAACTGATTCGTTCTGCTTAAAACTTATGTACTTACATTGTAAGTACTACTTTATATGCTTTTTGTTTTAAAAAAATAAAAAAAGAAAGAACGAGAATAGGGGGGTATTCTCTTACTTACACTGTCAGTATACTTGTATTTAAACCTTTCGATTTTAAGCTGTTTTAGAAAAACTTACAATGTAAGTATAGATATTCAGGTTGAGATTTAAGTATTTTGTAAAAAAATATGTGTTGTTTTAATACTTACAATGTAAGTATTGTTATTGTTCACTTAATGGAGCTTTTAACTTACTCTTGTCGACTACTTGCGAAGCAATTCCGCTTCCACTATGACCAATTGATTTACGCACGTGTTTTGCTATAAACACTTCTTGCGGGCCTGTTTGACCGATCTTTGCCCTGGATTGATACCCGGATGAAAAGATGGCGGAAGCGGAGCCGATCAAACCTGGGGGGACTTCTCCTTGAGGCAAAATCATCAAACCCAGTCCGAATAAGGGGGCGTATTTTCCCTTTCCGATCTCTATAAATGACTGGTACTTGTATTTGGTTCCATTCACTAAGACATTATTACGAACGTCGTCGTTTACGGCAACGACTTGATGTATTAAAAGAAAGAAGCTTAACACAGCAAGAAACATGACAGCAAGAAACACGAAGTACCTCATATTCAAAGAATCGAAGCGTTATATATAAATCTTAAGAATAACCTCACAATTTGTTCAATTATCGAGAATTGCGTTAATCGGTTATATAAATTGACGCAATTCTTGGGATGAATAATTGCGCCAATATAGACTAAATAGCGCAATTATCCATATTTATGAGATTCGCTATTACATTATTTTAAGTTCTTCTAAATACTCTGTAAGTCGATCTGCTTCTTTGCATAGAATGGTTTGAAAACCCAAGCTCTTCGCTCCATTAATATTTTTATCACTGTCGTCAATAACAAGGATCTCTTGCGGTTCTAGGCCTGTTTTTTCTGGAACTTTTTTTAGCAATGAAGGCTTTAACACCTGGTATTCATATGACAAAATGACCTCGTCAAAATCCTTTAAAAATTGGAAGCGTTCGTTCAGCACTTGGATGCGCTCCTTGAAATTATTTGAACAGATGATGGCTTTGATTCCTTTTGATTTTACTTGATGGATTAAGTCGATGGCAAGGGCATTGGTTTCATAGCCTTGCTGCAAGATCTCTAAAAGCTCTTTTGGTGTTGAGTTGATCTTCCATTCCTGGATTGCGTAATTCCAGAACTCATCTCCAGATAACTTGCCCTCTTTATACTGATCCATCTCTTTGCTCTTTAGAAAGACTTGCTCTACCACTGATTTATTCACCCCAAATTTCGAAGAAACATTTTCCACAAAATTCTTCTTGCCGTTCTTGAAATACACCCCATCCAAATCGAAAATGATGCCTTTGATCATCTCTTTTTGATCTTTCAAGCACTTTATAAACTTATTGAGCTATATTCGACGAGACAATCACAGCAAGTTTTATAAACCAAAAACCAACCCAGACGAGAGTAATGCTCAGGAACCTTATTCCTGGTAATGCGCAGGAGCCAAGCTCCTTTGCACATGTCCCCATAGCTTAGCGGTGGAGCGCGCGGCTGTTAAGACTGTAAAGTCATAAGAGACCGCGAGGTCGCCGGTTCGATCCCGGCTGGGGACGCTTTGGGCCCATAGCTTAGCCTGGTGGAGCACACGACTGATAAACTAGCGTATTCGACTATGCTCGGGACACTAGTGACTAGATATCGTGCGGTCCCGTGTTCAAAATTCCTCATTTCGTTCGGAATTTTGGCCCACGAAATCTAACGATTTCGTTGGTTCAAAAACCCTTGAATATGAGGAGATGAAAGTCACGGTGGGCCCATTTTTTTTCTTGTAAAATCCTCTTTACATAGCCCTATATAAATAGTGAATGGGTTCCTTTTTCTATGAATTCCGTCCAAGTGGACATTCTCAACCAGCTTCGTTATCGTAGCTTTCTAGGCTACAACCAACTCTGGAACAAGAAAGGAGACTCGGCCAAGTTTGCCTATCACTTGCGTGCGTTGGAAAAAAAAGGTTTTGTTGAAAAAAGCAAGAGCGGCTACAAACTGAGCATTCAAGGTATTAAGTTTACGGACTACTTAAGCATGCCCAGCCCACAACCCATTGTGACGATTATTCTGGTTGTTAAGAAAGGAGATCAGGGTTTGGTGAACTACCGCGAAAAATATCCCTTCAAAGGCTACCAAGAATTTTGTGCCAGCAAACTTAGACAACACGAAACTGTTTATGAAGCAGCCCAGGAACGCTTACACCGCAAACTCGGGTTGGAAGGAACCCTTACCTATCGAGGCATTGAATTCTTACAAATCAAAGAAAAAGGACAACTTATCCTACACTACCACCTTCACATCTTTCTAGTAGAAGATGTTCGAGGAAAAAATAAGATCGGAACATGGGTCTCCATCAAACCCTTCAAACCTGAAAAACCACTACCCCATATTGATCAAACCCTGAAGATTGCACTCAGCCAGGGATTTAGCATTGCGGTAACAGACATGATCAAAGAAGGAGATTGTTATACTGGATATGTGACTCATTCTTACACGCATTTCAATCCTTTTTGACACGTCTGAAATATACCCTAGGTGTTATCTCACCAGTGGATGTAGTCTATCATCAAGTAGTTTGAAGGTGGTATATTTCTGAGCGTGATCAAGAACCACTTTGTTGAGCTGCTTCGCTCATGCTATTGTTGTTGAGCGAGGCGATCACTAGTGGTTCTTGACAATACTAGATAATTTTATATATAGATAAACTGGAATGAGCCTCAAGAGGTGAGTTGTTGGCGAATCCAGATGCTGTTAGCTACATTAAACAGTACAAAAGCCAATATTCTCTAGAAAGCCTTAAACAAGCCTTGCAACAGCAAGGATATACTGCTCCTGAGATTGAAGAAGCTGTACGTGAAGCGATTAACCCTTCTGTGCCTGCAGTTCCTAGGCCTGTTCCAGCTCCTTTGAATCTTGCTCGTAATTCTCCCCCACCCATTCCCCAATCCGCTCCAAGCCCTCCTCCTAAAAAAAGCAATACCAGGGTTATCATTGTCGTTCTTCTGCTTTTACTCCCGCTCTTATTGGTTGGATGCTTGATTGCTGTTCCCATGCTCTTCTTTGCTTCAACGGCTGCTACATACTCCTCCTATCTTCCGTTCTTAGCTTATTTAGCCAAGACTGAGTCTATCACACATTCATCTCCCACGTCACCGTACACTTCAACTTCAAGTAGTCCTTCTTCTGCAGGAAATAAAAATAAAGAACCCTCCCTTCAAGTGCAAGCTGTTGATTTTCATACCCTGATGCAATCCTTGCCTTCGCAAGCAATTGACGGATATGCACCTGAAAAAGCCGAAGGAGGAAGCGTTGCCTTCCCCACTGAAAAAGGAAGCTCTACTCAATACAGTACTGCTTCCAACCAATATACCCATTTGGATCGCTCCATTAAGATTTCCATTCTTGACACGGCAGGTATTGAAGGACTTAGCTATATGTATGCTTTAGGCAGTGTTGAATACGAACGCTCTGATGGTTATCGAAGAAAAACAACCCTCCGAGGTTACCCTGCTTGGGAAACGTATGATGCTGTCAACAAAAAAACACACTTGATCGTTATTGTACATAATCAAGTTTACGTCTCTATTGATTCCTCTCAAGGCGAAGTGCCCATCGAAGTGATTCGAGAAGCAGCCAACCAAGTCAACTATGACTTAATCGCTAGTTCCTAATGACTCAAACTCTTTAAGCCATTTGCCTTGATCCATACCCATGGAATACTCATAAGGGGTTAGGATTTTTGTTTTAAGAAAATGGATGAATTGATCTTGCTTTTTCTTATCCCACGATTGGAACAATCGGTTGGTCTTGCACAGGTAGTTCTTATCACAGATGTTATCTCGTAGATCCTTTCCATTATGCTGACAAGGGTGTAAACTGCAACCTACTTTGCCTGACTTTAATTGGACTAAGTTGTAACAACCACCACTGGGACGAATGGATGAAGCTTCCTTATGAAGAAAAACAAGATCCTCCTTATGATAGGTATACCGAATGGTGTTCTTCTTAATGTCCCGGTTGACTTCTCCTTCCCTTGTCCAGCTATTCCCACAACAGCCAAAACAACCAATACCAATCTCTTCCAACTGACAAAGGGAACGCATGGGAAAATGGAATTTGCCTGACTTAAAAAGCTTTTGACCTAACCTTCTTTGAGCTCGTACAAACTTATTCAGGGCCGAGAATACTGTGTGGTCTGAGCAAGGAAGACCCGCAGATGAATCGGTCCGAGAGCTTTTTCTAAGATAAACTTTAAAATAAATTCAGAACGCGCGGCGAATCAAATGAACTTGAGCAATGATTGTGCTGTTTATCGCCGCGCGAGATACGGCAAGCCCGACCAAGTGGAGGGCTTGACGAGTGAGCGCGGCGGTCAGGGGGATTATAAGGGGGGCGCAAAGACCCCCTTATTTCATTTGAAATGAGGAAGGAAATATAAACTGGTTCTTGACTATAAAAAATTCATAGAACCATAACCGAGATCACTTATTTATAAGAGTTTTTTCTCCGACGGTATTGAATCTAACTAGTATTTTAGCTCTACCTTTTTGTTCAACAACCCGTCCATAATCATTGAATCCTCCTGAACGAACTACCTCGCCAACCTCATAGTGTTGACCAGGAGTATATATTCTTGCGCGTCCTTTCTCTGTTTCCGTTACAGGGTGATCTGGAACAGATCTTTTTTTTGGAGCTTGGACTGGAGTGGCAGCAACTCTTTTTTCTAAAAGCTCATCTGCGAGAGCGGCGTCACTATCAACAACTTCCGTTGGTTCAATATCTAAAATGGGCTCTTCTTCGGCTGATGGAATAGGCTTGGCCGAAGATGGACTGTTTTCTGTTTCAAGCAAACTTTCTTGGATTACTCCTCCTATTTTGAGATGGCCACTTGTGTAAATCTGTAAGAATCTTTCTTCTCCCCCTTTATTTATCAAATAAAGAGGCCTTGAGATCCCAATATCCTGAACAAAAGGAATAGGTGTTTTTAACCCTTGAATTCTTCTATCTATGTTCGAGTAAGCATCTTCCACTGCTGCACGACTGATCCCATCTTCGCCCACTACAGCTCTGCTTTGCTTTTCTTTATAATCTCTAACCAGCTGAAATGCAGGCGTTCCTGTTTCGATCTTTTTAAGTATACTGATCACGTCTTTTCCATAGCGATATCCTACACCTCCATCTACAAAAGGAGGCAACAGCCCTGATTCTTCAAGGATATTGATCCAGACTCGATCAAGCCTTGTTGCGGCAGAAAGCTCTTCATCTTTATATAACCGAATGGGATTAATTCGTGCTACCCCCCCTGTTTTATCATCCGCTGTTGCATACTGGGCGAGTGTTGCCGATCCAGCAAATATTTTAGCTGCTAGCTCACCCACTCTTTGATCTCTTGCTGCAAGGATCCCATCTAACCCATTTTTAGAGTTTGCTACCCTCAAATTATGGATGCCCATGGCTCGAGCTACGCCACCCATTAATTTTAGCTTCAAATCATCTGCTGCAAACCTAAATGTATGTAAGGTGAATAATGGATGATTCGCCGTGATAATCACCCTTCCTGTTTCTGCATCTATTTCAGCTGGCGGATTTTGATTATCCCTTTCTATTAGATGAAGAGTATAACCTTCTTTTCTCAGCTCTAAAGGCAAATGGTCTCCTAACACTTGTAGATGTAACTCTGCTCCTTGAATTTCTCTACATACCATCTGCTTACCGCCCTCTGGAGTGAGCGGGGAAGCAGTACTCTCTAAAGCAGCACTTAAATCTGCTTTAAAACGATTTATGGCTACAGGAATCTGTCTTCTACCGTGAGCTACCACCTCTCTACTTACAAATCGATCTACTTCATTGCGTATTTCCATTAAGTATTTTCTCATCACGTCTGAAAACTGTCCAACAACCGGATCGCCTTCTCTCAATCGATCCCAATTCATCGCAACATGAGGATGTAACCCATTTGCCTCGACATTTCCTAGTATCCTTCCCTTGATGTTACGCGGTATGAGATCATCGAAATAACCCTCTTGTCCAACTCCCCTACCGTTTACCTTCACAATCACTCCGGTTACAGGAACAACGTTTTTATAGAAATGAAATATCCCTTTTACTCCCCCAACTAAGTCATCTGATACCTCCATCCTAAAACTCATGCTTGGAGAAGGGTTCTCTTTTACCACTTTAACTCCATTCACAAGCATTTCAAACCTGTCGCCTTTCTTCAAAATGGATTGATCAGGCATCTTGTAGGCCAGTGACCTCCTTAAGTGGTTGACTGAAAACTCTGTTCCATCATCAAAAAAGCGCACGGGCTGCATATCAATAACTGTTCCATGGTTCTTTGCTAAGCAAGCCTTAACAACATATTCCAATCCCGTTCCAGTTGTATCCATTCTCTCTGAGCTATCTGAAAAAGCCTCCTCTAATTCGATGCGAGAACCCCCCTTGGATGTTCTAAGCTGGTACTTGTGCGTTAATCGCTCTAGAAGAATGGTAGCAATTCCATATTGTCCTATTTTTCGCCTTCCCTGTTTAGAGATGGGACTTTGTCGCTTCTCACTATCCCCCGAACGATAAAAATTCCATATACTTTTTTCGTCCATGCCTTCCCCATCATCTCGGATGATCAATCTTTTATCTTCTTCAGCAACTATAACCTCCACTCTTGTTGCATCGGCGTCAAACGAGTTGGCGACCAGTTCCCCTATGACATCGTATAGGGATCTCGTGAAAATATGCGGCAACCTTCTTTCTAAATCACTAGCTATAGTCCATTTAAGAATCTCTTCGGTCATTCGCTACCTCTTTTCAATTTTGTTGTGTAGGCTTTTAGTTTTCGTACTTCTGATCTTTTTACCCAAATAAATGGATGATCTACTCCCACGTTTCTAGCATAGGGTAGCTCTCGTAGATGCTGAACAAGGATTTCGTCTACCTGAGGAATGTATCTTTCACTATAACGTTTGATTAATCCCCTATAAGCTTCCGGAGCAACGACCTGTGCAGCAGGCACGTATCCATCAACACCGGTCAAAAATTCAGAAACTTCACTTCCCAAAACCTTTCTTTCTCTGGGACTAGATCTATGGACTCTCAGTGCTCCGCTGATAATAAGTAATTTTGCTGTATTCACATCCATGCCTGTTGTATGGGCAAGGTCTTGCGGGGTGTATAATCTATACGGACTGATGCGAACGGTGTCTAGCGCTACATCATCGCCTGGTCTCTTAGCTGTTCTCATATCATTCTCAATCTTTTCGTATGCTCGGAAAAGGACTGCGGCGACTTTAGTTGTTTCTTCATCTATCATACGTAAAATGGCAGCAGACTTTTTCATGGAATCTGTTACCTCTAAATTTGCCAAAGCCCCTATAGTCAAACCCAAGAAACTATTTTGTAATATGGTTTGTATACCTCGCTGAGGCTTTATTAAACTTGGATGTGTCGCATTTATGTAAATCACTCTCTCTGTAGAATCTGCTGTTGCCATGTGGCCTGATCTTTCACCGAAATCCAATTCAAACCTATACTTATTCCCTCCTGAAAACCCTAACTTAGTATTTAACTCTTTTTGTGCAGCCTCTAATGCATTTTCAATTTGGGAAGTTACCCTTGCTGTTTGATAATACCTTCTTGAGCCCATTCCCCACTCAAAATCATATTGGATACTGCGCAGAACTTCCATTACATAATTCCTTGCTTGGGTAAAAAGCTTACCCTGAATAAAACCTGTGCGATCAAATTGAATTTTATCATCCATCCCCCCCACATGAATTTCACCTAAAACTTGTCCATTAAGTCTCTTAAGCGGCCCATCTACAGGGAACTCTCTTGGACCACAAACTGCTCTATTTTTCACGTATAGGTATATCCCTGCACCATGCTTCATTGGCCCGGCAGTCCTATCCCGGACATAAATAGAACCCCTTAGCCTTAGCTTTCCACCTAGCTCTTTAGTAACATCATATTCTGTTGTGTACGTGACGGTAGCTCTTTTTGTGACTTCCTCTCCATTTACAGTTATATTGAAATCAGGAAGGTTAGGAAGCTCCCATTCCATTCTACTGATCAATTGGGCAAGATTTAATTGAACGGAACCCCACTTGAAATTTGGTTTCCTTATCCTAATCCGCGTACCATGACTTTGATCCTTGACTTTTTCATAACTTACCCTCAACTGGGTTTGTTGTTCCCTCTCTTCTGGAACTGTTCCGCTTACCGTTATTTTTTCTTTGTCTCTCCAGGTTTCTATTGTATATTCGTTGCCCAATTCTTCTACAAGAATGCTGGCAATCCCGAATTTCCCTATTTTTTCCCTCCCTTTTTCTGAGATAGGATGTTTTCTTTTATCTGAGGTTCCAACCTCAAAGAAATGGTGAATCGTCTTTCGATTCATGCCGGTTCCATCATCTTCAATTAGCAATTCTTCCAGACCTTCGTCATAGCGAACTGTTACGCGCTCTGCATCTGCATCATGGCAATTCGTAACCAACTCAAGAACTGAAAAATAATGATCAATCGAAATGCTCCTACTTAAACTCCTTAAGAGATCCTTCCCTCGCGTTCTATGAACCCTTCCGGTTTTAACAGTGGCTTCTGTAAGCAATATTTCCCTCTTACATAGTTACGAGCTATCCACATGTTTAAATACTTGACCACTAAGGAGTATAAGGACTAAGCAACAGCTATCTTTTTAACCTCATACTTTTTCCTATCTTAGATGCATAAGAACATCTCCATTCCTGAAGAAACCTCTGACCCTACGATTAATATCTGCCTGGATACAATCAAAAAGGGCAAGCAAGCCTTGGTCTTTGTTAACACCAAGCGAGGAGCAGAGAGTCAGGCAGAGAAGATCGCTAAGAAAACAGGCCTTACAGACCCTATCTACTCTGCACTTGCTGAAGAAGCCTTAAGTGTATTTAGCAAACCCACCAAGCAATGTTTGCGACTTGCACTTTGTCTGAAAGGAGGAACGGCGTTTCACCACGCTGGTCTGCCTATGAAACAACGTGAACTGGTAGAGGAAGGCTTTCGAAAGGGAACCATCAAGATTATCTGCGCAACGCCCACGTTGTGCCTTTCTAAGGATACAAAAATCTGGTATGGGGCCCTAGAAAAAGAAATTAGTGAATGCAAGAATTCTTCACCACTCCTTGCGCTTTCCAAAACTAAATTGATTAGTATGAAATTACAACGAGTTCAAAAAATTCAGAATTCTTCAAAACTCATTCAAATTTCTTCTGTGTCTTCCTATATTATTAAAGTTACTCCCGAGCACAAGATGCTTGTTAAACGAAAAGAACAGAAGATCCTTATCAAGGCTAAAGATATTCGAAGAAGTGATAGAATCGCTACAGTTGGTCGACTGGATGTACCTAGAGTCACTAATCCTTCTGTAAGAAACCTTGTTTTAGATCATTCTACCCTATACAGTGGCAAGATTGATCCAGATCTATCTTATTTTATAGGTGCTATGTTGGGAGACGGCTATTCTGGAGCTGAGACTGCGCCTGAAGGCATATTTTACAAGACGTCACCTTGTATCGTTGGTATTGATGAAGAAATATTTTCGAACGTTAAGAAGGCTTGTGTCAAGCTAGACATACGTACTAGAAGTTCAAAAAATCATTATGGAACTCCGACGCTTATCCTTGCTAAAAATAAATGGTTTCGCGAGTTTTTAGTACGGTGCGGTGTTGAAAAAGGAGAGAGAAAATATATTTCAAATAAGTTAATGTCTATGAACTTGGAAAATACTGCCTCTTTGTTAAGAGGCTTGTTTGATACGGATGGCTATTTAGACAAGAGGATAGGTTCTGGATTTAGCAACACCTCAGAGCGATTAGTGAAACAAGTTCAAAAACTACTCCTCAGGTTTGGAGTTGTCTCCACTATAAGAAAAAGAAAGAATGGTTCAATGAGAATGCGCGGTAAAGTATATTTAACTAAGGCCCATTTTGAATTGCTTGTCACCCAAAAAAAGAGTGTCCTGGACTTTTATAGATTTGTAGGATTCGATCTTACAAGGAAACAGGAAGCCCTTGTTAATTTAGTTGCTAAAATCTGTTCAAACTTTAGTTATATAGCCTGTCAACATTGTGGTTACAGAATCTATAAAGATCTCTTTTCAGGACGATCAAAAGAACAGAAAGTATGGGGCAAGATAAAGCTAAGAATGATCAATTTGTTAGGCGAAAAGGGCGAGTTATCCTCTAATGACTTAAAGCGGTTTCTTGGTTGCGAGCCCAGAAAAAATGATGCAAGATTAAATCATCATTATGAGTTTATAGAGAAAAGAAGAATCGGTTCAAGAAGCAAGACTGAAAGATATTGGAGTTTAAACGATATTGGTAAATGGATTTATAGGAACCTTATCATTCAGGGAAAAAAGATATATGAACTTTTGAAGCTCAGAGCTTGCCCTCTCTGTCATAGCGAGCTTGATTTCATTCTTAAGAAAGGTGCGAGAGATTCTGACTTTGAAGGAGATATCTTTTGGGATAAAATTCAGCGCATAGAAGAAATCGATCCTGAAGAAGAAGTGTATGATGTTGTCCTTCCAGATAGACCTATGAATGACCATATGTTTGTTGCTAATGGTTTTATCGTTCATAATTCGTACGGCATGAACCTACCTGCTTTTCGAACGGTTATCCGAGATTTACAACGCTACGGTGGAAGAGGCATGGAACCCATTCCTGTTTTAGAATACCAACAAATGATCGGACGTAGTGGGAGACCGGACTTTCACGATGACTTTGGAGAAGCGATTGCTCTAGCTTCCAGTGAAAGCCACAAGCAAGAGATTTATGAGATCTATGTTACGGGTGAGCCTGAAGCGATCCTTTCCAAACTTGCTGCCGAGCCGGCGTTACGTACATATACTCTAGCCTTGATTGCAGCGCACAACCTTCACAGCAAAAAAGACCTTTATGCCTTCTTTGAAAAAACACTTTTTGCCCATCAATACCAAGACCTTGCCAAACTCAACCAGATTATAGATAAAGTCCTTAAGCAACTTGAAGAATGGGAATTCATTGAGATGAAAGCGAGCGACTTTCAAAGTGCAGGTGAATATTCAGATGAACCCTTAAAACCAACCCTTACTGGAAGACGAGTAGCTGAACTTTACCTAGACCCTTACACGGCTCATCATTTACTCGAGTGCCTGGAAAAAGCACTCTCCTGCGAAACGAAAGACATTGGTTATGTCCACATGCTCACCCGATGCTTGGAGTTACGACCACTCCTTACGGTGAAAATGTCGGAGATTTCGAACATCCAAGAAGCCTATTTGCCCCTAAGTGAGTACTTTCTTGAAGAGACTCCTTCTGAGTTTGACTATGAATACGAAGATTATTTGAAAAGCGTGAAGACCACGCTCTTCCTAAACGATTGGCTCGAAGAAAAAGACGAAGACTACTTATTGGAACAGTACGGTGTTCGACCGGGAGAATTGCATGGAAAACTAGGCATTTGTGATTGGCTCCTGTACAGCTCAGGGGAACTTGCTAAACTCAAAAGTTATACTCCCCTTTTCAATCCTTTATCCAAATTAAGGGTTCGGTTGCAGTATGGGGCGAAAGAAGAACTGCTTGCATTACTTCAGTTGAAAGACATTGGACGTGTGCGAGCCCGAAAATTGTATCAGAACGGAATCAAGACCTTGGGAGACGTACGCAGTGTGGATACGATGAAGTTAAGCCAGTTGCTCGGACCCTCTGTTGCGAAGAACATCAAAGAACAAGTCGGGCAGAAAGTGGAAGAAGTGCTGAAAGGAAAGAGGAAGGGACAGATGAGCATTGAGAAATACGGTAAGAAAGAGGAATAGCCTCTAAAACCCCTTCGGCGAACCGTGCTCGACTTTTCCCATTAAGTTTAAAAAGAACTTTTAAATCCAAAAGCAATGATTGACTTTTGTGATGTTAAGCGAGGACAAACATTCATTGTTGATGATGCCCCTTATTTTCAAGGCTTTACAGAAGTAGATCTCTTCCTTAGGCTAGGAGCTGCTTATACCGGACAACGCAGTAAAGACATCCTTGCACTCGAAGAACGCGTCAGAACTTCTGTCTTACCCTGGCCGGACCAAAATAAGGAAGCCTTAACTCCTTTTTTCTTAAAATTACTTACCCAAATGAAAGAAGCCTATCCTGCGCTTGTTCTCCCTGACCCAATCCATCTTATTTATACCAATGGAAAAGATGAAGGAGACATGGCCTATGCTCGAAAGGAGTCCGTTGTTTTTCCAAAAGTTGCAGTAGAAGGAAAGGGTTACTTAGGAAACCTTGAAAACAGTAAAAGCGCTGCTGCCCACCTTTTTTTACATGAACTCTTTCACGTTATAACTCGCGCCAACCTTCCTGTTTTTGAGCAACTATGCGCCCACATTGGATTCCAAAAACCAGACAAACCCTTGGATCTGAGTCATCCTTCCTTGCGGCTTCGACTCCTATCCAATCCCGATGTGACCCACCCCCGAATAGCCTCTTTTGGCATTGAAGATCGAACTGTTTCGGTCTTACCTGTTTTCACCTATACAGGCCAGCCCTTTCAAACAGTCTCCATCCTTGCTGCTTTTCGCCAAAGGATCATGTCAGAATCTTATCTTGAGCTTGTATCCACTGAAACTCACCTCGTTCCGAAGATGGTTGGAATCGAGCCTGTTTTACACCCTAGACAATACGTTCCTTTGGGCCGAATAGGCTTACCTGCCTATGCTCATTCTCCTGAGGAGGTCTTAGCTGAGGCTTTTTCTCACGTGTTCCGTATTTTATATGCTCCTGATTTGTTAAAAGATTCAGAGAAGCCTGATAAAGAAATACTCTTTGTTAGAACAATGGATAACCTCCTTCGCAAAAGCCCTCAAACTATATAAACTTCTTCTACCGCTTACATTTAGAATGCAGCCCCTGATTATAGGTATTGATCCTGGAACGACAACGGCGTATGCTGCTTTGACTTTAAATGGAGAGGTTGTCAACGTTGAAAGTTCCAAGCGCTTCGACTTGAGAACCTTACTTGAAACAGTTGCTAAACACGGACAGCCTATTGTTGTAGGATGCGACAAGGCACTTGTACCAAGCTTTGTTAAGCGTTTTGCCACGAAGTTTGGTGCTCGAGTTGTAAGGCCGAAGCAAGATTTGACTGTGCGAGATAAAAAAGCGGTGGTGGGGAAAAAACCCATTCGCAATGATCATGAGTGTGATGCCCTTGCTGCGGCGATTCTTAGCTACCGAAAATATGTTTCTTTGTTTGAAAAGGTCGATGCGTACCTGCAACATCAAGGAAAACCTCAATATACTGAAGCTCTCAAAATTTTGTTGATTAAACAGGATACCTTGAGTGTGGCGAATGGCCTGCGTAAACTCTTGCAGAAACCATTGTCTAAACTAAACAATAACGATTCCCGCCCGCTACCCCCAGCCTCCTCCCCAACCACACATGTTCGCGAGTTACAGAAACCCATTGTCCAACTCGAAGAACAGAACCAACAATTGCAGGAGGAGATGAGCCAATTGTGGCGCACGAAAGAGACCTTAGAACGATCCAAACGAACCCCTCCTAACCAATTGCTCAAGGAAAAAGAACACACCCTTCACATGCTCGGCATGAAGATGCTCGACAAGGAAAGCATGCTGGAGAGCCAGCGAAAACACATCCAAACTCAGAATCGGTTTCTTGCGGGTCTAGCTGGAAGAACACTGCTTAAAAAACTTGACAACTTGTCCGATGGGGAATGGCAGCGTAAAGGATTTCTGAATATTCAAAAAGAAGATGTTTTATTGGTTGCGGACCCAAACCTTGTTTCGGAGAACGTGGTGCAAAAAGTCCAAGGAAGTGTGGTGGTCTATAAGCATAAATTATCTGTGCGTAAAGACTTGGTTTATGTTTCCGCGGATAAGTTGAAGTTAGACGAAATCGAGCACTTTGCTTCAGTCTCCAATGAGCAACTCCAAAAAGCCCTTGCTGGACAAAACGTTCTTAAAAATGTAGTGGATGCGTACCAGAAAGAAAGACAAATGACATTGTGAGGTCTTATTCTACGACGTAGACGCCCTTATCAATTACGACTTGGACTTCTTGATTTTGATGTGCATTGCCTAACTTATTCTTTACCATGATGGATTGGTAATCTAAGGGATTGGTGACTTCAATGTAAGGATACAGACGAGTGATGTGCGTTGTGTACTGGGGCAATATTTGTGCATTTGAATCCTTGAAGGCAAACTTTAACTTCTTATGCAACTTTAAATCAACCCCAATAATGTCTTTTTTTACTTCCCGCACCCAGATGAGGCTTTCACCCATCTTGATGACATCACCGGATTTGAAATGAGGAAACTCCACTAAAACGGTTACGCGGTACAGATCCTTACTGGTTGCGTTATCATGCGTGTGAATTCGGGCATTGACTTTCTTTACACCGCCAAAGGCTTCATAGAGCTTCTTTCCTAGGCTTTGCAAGAAATGCTGATCGGACAAGTACAGGTCAACTCCATCCCGGTAAGGCACTTGCTTTGAAATGAAAATACCCTTATCTGGGTGCATAGCAATCTCTTTGTCAATAAACGCAAGGACTTCTTCGGAATGATTTCGCAATTGCAACGTGCCTTCGAAATAACCGGACTTCATGCGCTGGCAGATGTCACACTGGTGAACGGCAATGCAAAGAGGCACTACATGCTTATCCCCTTCATTCTCTACTTTGACTTTGAATTGGTTTTTGCCTTTTTTTAAGGTATCCCAATCCAGATTTATGTCTACTTGTGACTTGGCTTGCTTGTTAATCATATCCCTAACGAGTATATTTAAGTCTTTGGGATGCCACTGCCCTCGATCATGAACCTTTCGGCAGGCGCATACCTCTATAAATAGATCCTCAAATTTTACTTGCGGGGTTTTACACTTCAGACAGAAAACGCCTAGACTGATTGTTTTCCCGCATTTCACACAAAATTTCATGTCAAAAAAAGTGAATGCGGGGGTCTTTATAAGTTTTGAGGTACTCGACGGGGATGTTTCCTGGAATTTATACTCATCTTTTTAAACTTGATTTTGCTCTTTTCTTTATGCACACTCCCTTTTACCCTGAACTTTGTAAGGCTGAAGAAGCCTTTGACTTTGGTCGAACGAGTTTGATTTCCCGATTTTTGTACTACTTTACCTTTGACTCTGAAGACGTCATTTATCTTCAATTTACTGGTTTTGGAGGCTCTGCTAAACGATATTTTCCCATTACAGTTCAACAATATGCGCTTTGCCAGTACAATCTTTACGTTCAACAGCGTAAGAAGGAAAATAAAAAGGCGTTTCTACGTCATGCTAATTGGCTTTTGGAAAACCTCAAAATTCGAGGAAATGTGGCGTATTGGCCGTATACTTGGAAGATGAGTATTTTAGGGTATATTTGGAAGAAGCCTTATGCCTGGGCTTCGTGTATTGCTCAAGGACAGGGACTGAGTGTCTTGATCCGCGCTCATGCGTTGACGAAGGATAAGAAGTACTTGGCACCCTGCAAGAAGATATTGAACAGCTTTGAAATAGACTATTGTAAGATAGGCGGGGTGCTGGAAACCGATAAAAACGGGGATTCTTGGTACTTAGAGTTTCCCGCGACCGTGCAGCACGGGCGTGTTCTGAACGGCTTCTTGTACGCCTTAATCGGATTGTGGGAATACTATCTATATACGAAAAACAAGCAGGCCAAGAGATTGTTTGAAGCTGGAAAAGAAACGACTGCGAAGAACCTGGACCGATATGACTTGAATTGGGGTTGGTTCAAATGGAGCCGGTATGATGATGCGAAGATCTTCTATTCAGGGCGAAGATATCACCACAAGACTTTATTGCCGCAACTTAAGGTTATGTACTCTATTACAAAAGATGGGCGATTTGAGAAGAAATACAGACAATGGGAGGAATTAGCGAAGCGCTACGCGCTTTGGAGTAAGGTGTTGGATTTGCCTCTTCTTACTTGGCAGAAATTAAGAGCCTATTTTTAACCGTTTAAAGCAAAACTTTTAATTTGAATCCTTTCCCTTATTTAATGTGGTCAATGTTTTTATCATCCATGGAAGCTATGGACATCCGAATGAGAACTGGTTTCCTTGGTTGAAATCCGAACTAGAAAAATTAAAGTGCCGCGTTTTTGTCCCAACTTTTCCCACACCCAAGAACCAAAAACTGGATGTTTGGTTGGACGTGCTTAAGGGATATGATTCGTACTTGAATGAAGATTCCATCTTGGTTGGCCACAGCATGGGGTGTGCCTTGATCCTAAGGAAGCTGGAATTGCTAGATAAGCCGGTAAAAGCTGTGTTTCTTGTTGGAGGGTTTACTCAAGATCTATGGAATGGGCAATATAAAGACATTATTGATAGCTTCTTTTGCAAGTCCTTTGAGTGGGTCAGAATAAAGAAAAACGCTCCACATGCTGAGGTTTACCAATCGGACAATGATCCATTCGTTCCCGTCTTGATGGGCGAAGACATCTCTGAAAAGCTTGATGGTCAATTCATCCTTGTAAAAAATGCGGGTCATTTTAATAAAGAAGCAGGATATGTGAAATTCGAACTTCTGTTGGAACGAATAAAAGAAGTCTTGTAACTCTTTCTGGAAAGCTTTAAAAACCTATTAAAAGACATGGATCTTATGGACGCTACCATCTCCATACGAAAACGCCTCGGATTTCCAACGAAAGCACAATTTCTCAAGAAACATGCCTTGTTTACCCGAAATTCATTGTATATTGCCGGTCATGAAATCATGCAACGATGGGAGACCAACTATATGAAGAAACTGGCATCGATTGCCTGTAAGAATGGCGGAACGGTGCTGGAAGTTGGATTTGGATTGGGGATTAGCGCTCACTTTATTCAGCAATACAAATATGCTCTTCGGACGCCCAAAATACGTAGGCATCTTGTGATTGAAGCACACCCTGAAGTTTGTAAGTATGCTAAAAAAATGTTTGTTAAAGAAGTTCAAGCGGGGCAGATGAAGATCATTCGAGGTTATTGGCAAAAAATGACGAAGCAAATAAAAAGCGGCACGGTGGATGGCATCCTTTTTGACACCTATCCTCTTTCTGAGAAAGAGATCCACAAAAACCATTTCTTTTTCTTTAAAGAAGCTCACCGTTTGCTCAAAAAAGGGGGCGTATTAACATATTACTCTGATGAGGCCAGGCGATTTTCTAAAGAACATATCCAAAAGCTAAAAGAGGCAGGGTTTAGGAAAATTTGCTGGGAAAGCTGTAAAGTGAATCCCCCCCGAAGGAGCATGTACTGGCGTAGACACACCATCCTTGCTCCTCTCATTATAAAATAGACCTACCTAAAAGCGCAAGCTTTTTAATTCGTTAGCTAAGATACATATTTATGGCTTGGAAAGAATCGCTCAAAAAGAGCTGGAATTTCATCTGGTATGATGATAGCTGGGCGAGCTGGCTATTGAATATTGTTCTTGCTTATATTATTATCAAGTTCGTTGTTTACCCTGTCCTTGGCTTTCTTCTTGCAACTCCTTTCCCTGTTGTAGCCGTTGTGTCGGACAGCATGGAACACAAGGGTGCTGACTTTGACGCCTGGTGGCAGGATCGACAGTTATGGTACTTGAATCGAGGCATTACCTTTGATGATTTCAAGAATTATCCCTTCAAGAATGGGTTTAACAAGGGCGATATCATGGTGTTGTACGGAACGAAACCCAATGATATTAAACTAGGTCAAGTGATTGTCTTTCAAAGCGGACTTCCTTACCCGATCATTCACAGGGTTGTAGCAGTCCATGACGATAAAGGACCTTCTGCTGGGCAATTGTTCTATGAAACGAAAGGCGATTATAATCAAGATCAGATCAAGGGCGACTTGTTTCATCCTCTAGATGAGACGTATGTACCCCAGCGAGTCTTGTATGGCCAGGCTGTGTTTAGAATCCCTTATCTTGGTTATGTGAAGATTTGGTTTGTTGAATTATTGCAGATGATCGGGTTGTTTAAAACTTAGAAATCTATTTTTTTACGAACTTAATCTTGCTTGTAAGCTACAAATGCATTTATGGGTTCAAGTGTTGCTGTTCTAAACATGCGGTTACCTAATTCTCCTTCTTGGATATATATCGTTGTAGTTCCTTCTTCTCCAGGGTGGAAATCTTCAGCATCCAAGTACCAACCTTTATTGCGTTGTTGTGGCTCATTGACCCTAATTGCCTTCCCACGCTTAAAAATTGCTTCTATTTCTCCAAGCTCACACAAGTAAACTTGGATGGGGGGCCTTCCTTGTAGCTGAGCGAGTCGATCAGCTGCGCCTGCCCTATCCTCTAAGGAACGAGCTACTTTAGCTGCTTCCTCGACTGACATAGATTTTATGACATCATTGAACATTTTCTTTTAAGACTCCATTTAAATTTAAAAACTTATGCACTTGGATTGGTCCAACCGGCTGGCATTTGCTGCTGCAAGGGATAATCTCCGCCCACTCCAAAGGGACCTGGGTAGACATTGTTACCATAGCCTGTGTAGATGTTGCTGCCGTATTGGCTTCCGCCGAAATTGGCGCCATTGTAGATGTTTGAGTAGCCATTGTATCCTGTGTATCCGCCATATCCACCGTTGTAGCCACCGTAATTGTAGCCGGAACCATAACCATAAGGATAACCACCAAAGGCACCCAAGGCACCATAAGGATAGCCTGCGTATGAATTACCATAGCTTTGAGCATATTGGCCCCAGTTGTAATTGTAGGTTCCGTAGTTTTGTTCAGGGTAATAGTTTGCGCTTGCGTAGCTTCCTTGATTTCCTGCGTACGTTCCTTGATTTCCAAAAGCACTTCCATAAATGATGTAATCATTGGGGCCGTAGGCTAGTTGACCATAAGGACCTAGATTATAATGAGGGAAGTAGATTTGGCCGTCTTGAGGGCTGTACTTGGCTGGCAAGTCGCCGTAGATGTTACTGATGAGACCGCCTCGGAAATAGATGGGGCCTGCATCTGGACTGCGATATAAAAGTTGGAGGCGCATCAAGTCCCGTGCACCGGGTACGATCAAAGCGCTAGCAGAGTCTGCTAAGAGCAAGACTGCCAAGATAAATAAAACCGGTAATATGAACTTTTTCATGGTAAGCCTCCCTATCTATTATATCTGTTATTCTAAGACGAGAATAAGATAAACTCCTATATAAATCTTTCGCTTTTGAGCTACTATTGAGTGGTAATTAGTTACCTTTCGTATCGGGAATTGTATCTATCCAAGGTGCAATTTCTGGATCAAGATAAGCTGCATACGTACCTTCTTTTATCAACAAAGCATATCCTCGATGAACTGGATACCCTGCAATGTCTTCTATTTTCGGTGTACCCACCAGGACTGTTACGTCCCCTTCCATATATTCTGTTTCTTCTCCAGGTCTCGTTTGTATATGGATTGTGCCCACTTCTTCTCCACCTACTCCTTGGGCGGTGTCCAATACCAGCTCTAATCCTCCTTTAATGGGTCGAAGCTCACCAGCTCCAGTCAGCAAATACAATTTCGAACGGTTATAAACGGTGCCCGGATTTGCTCGCGCGTAGTCTATTGCTTTGACCAATCTCAAAAGATCAGGCGGTGTTGTTTCTTCTGAAACAACCACTTCTACAGGATGGCCCTCACCTGGAAATCGAGCATAATACGCTTCTGGCCCTAATTCTATTTTGAGAGAATCATTGATTGTTACTACTGCAGTTGCCATGTTGGCTACTCTTAGATGTCTTTTCTTAAAATCCTAACCTCTAAATAGTATAAGTGTATATACATCTGAGTCGAAAACGATATAAATAGGGAGGATATTTCTTTTATTCATATTCTTACGGAGGTATTAACCATGATTAAAGTTGCAGAAAGAGCCCCAGAATTTGAAGTTGAAAGTTGCTTCAAAGGACAATTCAAACGCGTCAAACTCAAAGACTACAAAACCAAGTGGGTTGTGCTATTTTTCTACCCCCTTGATTTTACCTTTGTCTGTCCCACGGAGATTAGAGGATTTAATACCTTGCATGCTGAGTTTGATAAGCACAAAGCGGTGGTTTTAGGATGCAGTGTGGATTCAGTACACAGCCATAAAGCCTGGATTGAGCGCGACTTCAAAGAGCTTAAGTTTCCGTTGCTAAGTGACTTTAATAAGGAAATGTCTCGTCGGTATAATGTGCTCGATGAAGAAAAGGGTGTTTCTCAACGAGGTACCTTTATCATTGATCCTGATGGCGTTTTGAGATACATGGTTATTAGTGACTTGGGCGTTGGAAGAAACGCGGATGAGACTCTACGTGTATTGAAAGCCTTACAAACCGGAGAACTTTGCCCTATGGATTGGAAGCCCGGAGCGAAAACGTTGGGGAAGGCTTAAGTAATCAGTTCTATTTTTTCTTTTTTGCTTTTTCTTTCTTTTTCTTCCTCTTCTTTAAGAAAGCGGTGCACTTCTTTTTTTGTGACTTCCCAATAAAGTTGTCTGAACATTTTTACAGTTTTACTCGCGTGATTCAACTGATACATTTTTGCCTTTCCTACTTTTCGCGTTTGTTTTACAATTTCATGATCTACCAATCTTGGCCAAATGAGCTTTAGTGTGGCATAGCCGATCTCTGAATGGCGAGCAATATCTTTCATGCTATAATCAAAGTCTTCATTTACCACAAAAAAATCCAATACTCGTAAGATCGGAGTGTCTCCGAATACCTCTAAAAAAACAGTTTTATCTTCCATATTTTGTTATGAATGCTTCTCCTTATTTAAAACTTTCTATTTATAGCTCATAAGAGCTATAATCATTAACTTTCTCCCTTGCAGCCAATATCTCTTCTACATCTCTTAATCGACCCTTGTTTAGCTGAAAGGCATCGCCATGCTCTGTTCTCCCATACCAGACAACAAGTCCTTCTTTTACAAGGTCCTTTAACACTTTTTTGGCAAGGCCTCTTAGATGACTGGGGAGTGTTTTTTCTAAACGTTCATATAATAAATGCCCTTTGCTGAATTTCTTTTTTGTATACAGCTTTCTAATGATGTTGAACTTTGCTTGATTATACTCTTCTATTGAATTTTTCATTTTTTCGGCTTCTTTGCCTTCTCCCATAAAATATCAAAATACTTTTCATACGCTTTTGCTAGTGCTTCATTCCGGATCCGGATCAGGGTTAAAGGCTGCCAAGAAATCAGCATGATCTCATCCTTGCAAACCATGGTTGATACAGGACTGCTGAACTTTTCAGGAAGATACCTTGCTTCGGTGTAAGGCAAGGTGTTTAGGTACTGAATCCGTTCCTTTGCTTCCTCATTGTAGATGTGCTTCATCCAAACCCTTTTTCTTATTCGTTCTTTATGGAAACTTTCAATGAAATAACGAATAATTTTTGGAACTGCACACGGTATTCCGTAGACTAGAATAAGGCTTTTCTTTTCTAGCCAACTAAACATAATTACTCGAAATGCTTTAATGCCTTCCACCATGCTTGCCTTGGACTTAGACTCGGACTCTTTTTGCAAACTCATTTCAAGTTGAATCTTAGGTATGAGTGAAGCCAGAAGGGTTTCTTTTTCCTTAAACCAAGTCAATAGACTTGTAGGCTCTAATGCTTCAAACCAGCGGATTTTTTCTTTTTCCATGAAAGCCACCAGGCCCTTTTTTAAGAGCTGGTCAAGGGCGTCGTAGACACATGAGCGATATAACTTAGATTCTCTTGCGAGCATCCGAACACACAATGGACCGTTTTGGAGCAAGGTTTGGTATATCTTTGCCTCATTTCGAGTTAACCCAATTTCCGTAAGTGCTTCTTCCATTCTTTTTGTGGATTTGGATCTTTTCAAATAGCTTTCGAGCTAAAAACCGCAAAATCACTGCTTTTTTCGAAGGGTTTTTTCTGAATAGAAAGTATTTTCGGATGGTTAGGAAGGATTCCGGAAATGAGGAAGAGAACTTTATGAATCCTTTCCAAACCCTAATTTGAATGCAAACCATTGGCCTCATTGGGCTTGGACGAAACTACCATCATTCTGTGGGCTATAGCCTTGGAAGGCAACTCTTTGAGGCTTTGATTGAAAAGGGAATTGCGAGGCGCATTTTGGTCAACAGCCGCACACGCCTTTCTGTGGAGGCTTTCTTTGAACAGGGCATTAAAGATGTACTGGAACAACATGTGCATGAGCCTGAATGGGAAGCGCGTTTTTCTTATTCTAAAAAACGCTCTACGCAACCGGTTGAAAAGATTGTTTCTGAAACCTTGTGGTCTGCGGATTATGAGCGCATGAGCCAAGAAAGCGATCTGGTCATTATTTGTTTGGAAGCGAGCCTTTCGACGGTAAACATCACACCAGGTCTTGCCCGGCAGCCGGACTTGCGAAGAAAACTCTACTCTATGAATCATTTAGAACTCCAGAAAATTGCTCCTCACTTTAAAGATTACAAAGGCATGGTTTGGATGGTGACCAATCCTCCTGGATGGCTTTGCATGGACTTCTATGAAACGACCCGGATGCAAACTGATCAGATTATTGGAATCCACCCTGAGACGCATCGGTTGCGTGATTTTACTGGGTTGTACCGGTACTTGCAGCATGAAGGAATGGAAGTGCATGATGTACAAGGCCTGGATACCCTTTATGTGTTAGGAGATCATGGCGGTGGGGATATGGTCGTTCCTTTAAGTTCCTTGGTTGCACAAGGGCGAACAAGTTCTCGATTTGATGTGCGACTGATTAAGAAAGGAATTGTTCATTATGTCAATCAACTTGCGAGTGAAACTCTCCAGGTTCGGAAGAGTACGAGCCATGAAATTGCTGCACTGGTGAATCGAATGGTCCGCAGCTATTCTTTAGAAGATGAAGAAGAATATGTTATGGCAGTGTATGCTCCTTACTTGGGACATGGGAAAGCAGTGTTTAGCGGGGAGCCTGCTGTGTTTCGAAACGGACGCGTTGAGGCTAAAGCTCTTGATTTTTTGAATGAAGATGAGAAGAGAGAGTATGAAGGTTGCTTGGAACGAATGCGTAAGGCTTGGGAGGGACGTGGTCAAGCGACTTCTTTGACTATGGTAAGAAAACCTGGATTTATACCTGATTTGTATCGATCTGGACAAAGTCGAGCTGAACAAGGGGAGTGGCTACGGCCGCCGCTCTTTTTAGCCGAATAAGCGAAAGGTACTTAAATGTGTCAAATATGTATTATATGTATGGCGCACATTACCTTGAGCATTCCAGATGAGGTTTACAAAGAAATGAAGAGGCACCCTGAGATCAAATGGAGCGAAGTAGCTAGGCAGAGCATTGTTGAGAAGACGATTCTAATCGGAGGAAGAATCAAAGCAGGAGACCTATTCAAGACACTTCCCTTAGAAACCCAACAAAGCATCCTTGCTGCGGACGAAAAAGAATCCATTGAGTTTTACAAGAAAGTGAGAAAGAAAGCATGGAAACGAACGAAATACTTGACACATCCGTAGCGATCGATCGGAAAGAAGGCGTTGTCACGATCTTCACTTTTATCGAACATACGCCTTCATCTAAAAAAGGATTTGAGGCTGAAATCCCTCGTTATTCTGATTATCAGAGAGCTATACGTCTAGCTGAACAACTCCGAGCTAAAGGAACTCCTGTTGGCGCTATGGATATTATCATTGCTGCGATGTGCTTGAATCGCTCTGCGACGGTTGTTACGAAAGACAAAGACTTTGACGTCATAAAGAAAGTGGTGCCTGAATTGAAAGTGAAGAAGGTTTGACTTTATTTTATCTTATAAAAAACTGTATTTGAATTGGTATATCCATTTCCTCTTCGAAATGTTTCAAGACTCTCGTTGAGTTTAAATGGGCCTTGATAAAAATGTCTATGAGTAACTTTAACATCATCTGCGCCCATTTCTGTAACAACTGCCATATGCTCAAAGTTTCTATTATCCACTTGACCTAAAACTGCAATATCTCCAACGCTGGGTCCTTCTACTGAGATGGCATTTTCACTTAAAATGGACTTCGCATCTTCCATGTCCCCTTTGAATCCATATGGGGCTAACCCCACTAAATACAACGCAGTTTGCCAACAATTGCCACTTTGAATTGTTACTTCTCTTATTCTAGATTCTAGCGTCATAGAAATGAGAGGATTTTTACATTATTTAACGAACTGACCTACTAAGCGTATGGTAATCTGAGGTGGATTAATTCGCTCCATGTG